>NZ_JBFBCF010000007.1:0-308139 GCF_040683035.1 Streptosporangium sp. NPDC051022
GCCAGCGCCCGCGCGGTCACCACCGCCGCATACCGCAGCGCGGAGGTCGTCGCGGCGAAACGCGAAGGGATCGCGATGAGCGGACGTCGGGACATCACAAACTCCTTCAATGTTTGTTTGACTCCAAACGATAACGTATTTTCGCAGGCAGCATCTTGACCACGGGACCAAACCGACTCTAATTTGTTTGGAGTCAAACGATTAGGAGAAGCGGATGGCCACTGTCGCCGGCGTCCCCGTCAACGGCGATCACTGGATCGACGGCGAACGGATCGGCTCGCCTGCCACGTTCGACGACGTCTCCCCCATCGACGGAACCGTCATCGCCCGCATCGCCCGCGGTGACGCCGCCACCGCCCACGCCGCGGTCGGCGCCGCCGAACGCGCCTTCCCCGCCTGGGCCGCGACCCCGCGCGCGGAGCGGGCCCGGCTACTGCACGCCATCGCCGACGGCGTGGAAAAGCACCTGGACCGGCTGGCGATCGTGGAGACCACCGACAACGGCGCACTGCTGCGCTCACACCTGCGCGGCGTGATGCCCCGGGTCGCGCACAACTTCCGCTTCTTCGCCGACTGGCTGCTGCAACTCGGGCATGCCGACTTCGAGACCCGCGGCCACACCAACCACGTCAGCTGGGACCCGGCCGGGGTGTGCGCGCTGATCACCCCGTGGAACGCGCCGCTGATGCTGGCCACCTGGAAGATCGCCCCGGCCCTGGCCGCCGGCAACACCGTGGTGCTCAAACCCGCCGAGTGGACCCCGCTGACCGCCTCGCTGCTGGCCGACATCACCGCCGAGGCCGGCCTGCCGGCCGGGGTGTTCAACGTCGTGCAAGGCTACGGCGAGGAGGTCGGCGCCGCCCTGGTCGCCGACCCCCGCGTGCGGCGCATCAGCTTCACCGGGTCGGTACCCACCGCCCGCCACATCTCCGCCGCCGCCGCATCCAACCTCACCCCGCTGTCGCTGGAACTGGGCGGCAAGTCCCCGCTGATCGTCTTCGCCGACAGCGACCTGGACCTGGCCGTGCACCTGGCCGTGGAGCAGTACGACAACGCCGGGCAGGTCTGCCTGGCCGGCAGCCGCCTGCTGGTGGAGGACTCCGTCGCCGAGGAGTTCACCGCCCGCTTCCTCGAACGCGCCGCCGCCCTGAAACAGGGCGACCCCCGTGACCTGGCCACCGACATCGGCCCCAACATCCACCCCGACCACCTGGCCCGCATCGACGGCTTCGTCACCCGCGCCCTGGCCGCCGGCGCCACCGCCGCACTCGGCGGCGGCCCCAACACCGACCTGGGCGGCCTGTACTACCGGCCCACCCTCATCACCAATGCGGCCGCCGACAGCGAGATCGTCAACGAGGAGGTCTTCGGCCCCGTCCTGACCCTGCAGACCTTCACCGGCGAGGACCAGGCCGTGGCGATGGCCAACTCCACCCGGTTCGGGCTGGCCGCCACCCTCCTCACCGGCGACCCGCAACGAGCCGAACGCGTCAGCGGCCGGCTGGTGGCCGGCACCGTGTGGGTCAACTGCTTCTTCGTGCGCGACCTGAAGGCCCCCTTCGGCGGCGCACGCCACTCCGGCGTCGGCCGCGAGGGCGGCGACTGGAGCTTCGATTTCTACTGCGATGTGAAGAACACGGTGAGCGCACCATGGGCCAAGTAGTCGGGGCGGGCCTGCTGGCCCACGTGCCCACCATCGTCCTGCCCGAGCACACCCGCCGCGAGCTCAACGGCGGCCACGAGATCAGCCTGGTCACCGGCCTGCAACAACTGCGCGCCGACGTCTTCGAAACCGTCGAGTACGACACCGTGGTCGTGCTCGACTCGCACTGGGCCACCACGGTGGAGTTCGTGGTCGCCGCCCAGCAACACCGGGCGGGCCTGTTCACCTCCGAGGAACTCCCCCGCGGCATGTGCCGCATGCCGTACGACTTCCCCGGCGATCAGGAACTGGCCCACGCCATCGCCGCCCGGGCACCCGAGCACGCCACCTGGATCACCGCGATCGAGGACCCCTACCTGCCGATCTTCTACGCCACCATCAACCTGTGGACCCACCTGGGCGTGGCCGGCAAACGCTGGGTCAGCATCGGGGTGTGCCAGACCGGCGACGCCGAGGACCACCTGCGGCTGGGCCGCGCCCTGGGCGACGCCATCGCCGCCACCGACCGGCGGGTACTGCTCATCGCCTCGGGCGCGCTGTCACACACCTTCTGGCCACTGCGTCACCTGCGCGCCCACGAGGCCTCCGACCCCGAACACATCATCAGCGACGAGGCCCGGGCGGCCGACTACGAACGCATCGGCTGGCTCAAGGCCGGCGACCACGCCCGGGTCCTGGACACCATGGACGACTTCGCCCGCGTCAAGCCCGAGGCCCGCTTCGGCCACTACCTGATGATGATCGGCGCCCTGGGCGAGAGCGACTGCGCCGTGCCCGGCCGCCAGTACGGCCACTACGAGAACTCGGTCGGCACCGGCCAGGTACACCTGTGGTTCGACCGGCCGGCCGGCGGGTTCCCCGCCCCGCACCGCACCGACCCCTCCACCGACCCCTACCCCTACCCATACCCCGCCTGACCTCCAGCCTGAAAGAGACACCGATGCCCGAGTACCGCAGGATCCTGCTCGACGGCGCCGCCACCCAGGTGCGCCGTGAGGGCGACGAGCTCGTCAGCGCCGACGGCCGGACAGTCGGCGTCGAGGAGGCCGTGCACCTGCCGCCGGTCGTCCCCTCCAAGATCATCGCGGTGCACCTCAACCACCGCAGCCGGGTCGAGGAGTTCATGACCTCCCTGCCCGACGCCCCCACCTACTTCCACAAGCCCACCTCCTCCCTCAACGCCCACAAGGGCGCCGTCGTCCGCCCCGAACGCTGCAAGTACCTCAACTACGAAGGCGAGGTGGCCATCGTCATCGGCCGCACCGCCCGCAACATCTCCCCCGCCGAAGCCGGCGACTACATCGCCGGCTACACCATCGGCAACGACTACGGCCTGCACGACTTCCGCGACACCGACGCCGGCTCCATGCTGCGCGTCAAGGGATCGGACACCCTGTGCCCCCTCGGCCCCGGCCTGGTCACCGGCTGGGACTTCCGCGGCAAACGGCTGCGCACCCTCGTCAACGGCACCGTCGCCCAGGACGGCTCCACCGACGAGATGGAATGGGACATGCACTACCTGGTCGCCGACATCGCCCGCACCATCACCCTCCACCCCGGCGACGTACTGCTGTCGGGCACCCCGGCCAACTCCCGCCCGGTCCAGCCCGGCGACGTGGTCGAGGTCGAGGTCGAAGGCCTGGGCACCCTGACCAACCACATCGTCACCGGCCCCGCCCCCATCCGCGACGACTGCGGCGCCCAGCCCACCGAATCCGAAGAGGTCATCTCCACCACCTTCGGCGGCGACTGGGAGTTCCGCGGCATCCGCGCCCCCCGGCGCTAGTCCACCAGATCCACCAGATCCACCGGTTCCATCAAGATCTACCAGGAGTTGTGCAATGAAGGTCATCGTCGACATGGACGTCTGCAAGGACCACGGGCAGTGCGTCTTCGCCGCGCCCGAGGTCTTCCAGATCAACGACAGCGGCCGCCTGGTCTACGAGTCCGAGGTCGACGAGGCGCTGCGTGACGCCGTCGAGGAGGCCGCCGACGTCTGCCCGCTCCAGGCCATCACGGTCGAGGGCTAGGCCCAGGTCCTTTCCCGGGACACCCCGGTACGGCCGACAGCCGAGGAAGCGAGAGTGACAATGAGCCAGCGCATCGTGATCGCGGGCGCGTCCATGGGTGGCCTGCGCGCGGCCGAGCGGTTGCGGGCGGCCGGTTTCGCCGGTGAGATCGTCGCGATCGGCGACGAGACGCACCTGCCGTACAACCGGCCGCCGCTGTCGAAGGAGGCCCTGGCGTCCGAGGTCACCCACGGGGCGGTCGCCTTCCGGCTCCGTCCGGCCGTGGCCGACGTGACCTGGCAGCTCGGCGTCCCGATCGCCTCGGCGGATCTGGCCGCGGGTGCCGTACGGCTCGCCGACGGCGCCGAGCTGAACTACGACGGTCTGGTCGTGGCGACCGGGATGCGTCCGCGGCGGCTGCCCGTGCCCGGCCCGGTGCTCGGGCGGCATGTGGTGCGGACGCTGGAGGACGCGGCGGCGCTGCGCGCGGAGCTGCTGCCGGGGGCCCGGGTGCTGGTGATCGGTGCCGGGTTCATCGGCTGTGAGGTCGCCGCGACCGCCCGCGTGCTGGGCTGCCAGGTCACCGTGGTCGCCCCGGAGGCGGTGCCGATGCTCCGCCCGCTCGGCTCCGAGCTGGGTGCCGCGCTCCAGCGGCGCCACGAGGCCGAGGGGGTACGGTTCCTGCTCGGCCGTACGATCGGGCGGTTCCTCGGCACCGGCCCCGCGGGTGACGGCCGGGACGACGACGCCACGGCGAGCGAGACCGAGCGGGTCGGCGGCGCGGAGCTGTCCGACGGCACCGTGGTCGAGGCCGACGTGGTCGTGGAGGCCGTCGGCTCGGCGTCCAACACCGAGTGGCTCGAGGGCAACGGCCTGGACCTGTCCGACGGCGTACTGTGCGACAACGCGCTGCGCGTCGAGGGACGCTCCCACCTGGTCGCGGTCGGCGACGTCGCACGCTTCCCCAACCCGCGCTACGACGAGGTGGCGCGGCGGGTCGAGCACTGGAGCATCCCCACGGACACGGCCAAGCGCGCGGTGGTCAGCCTGCTGGCCGATCTTGGGCACGTCGAGCGGGACCCGGCCCCGTTCGCGCCGCTGCCGACGTTCTGGAGCGACCAGTACGGCCTGCGCATCCAGTCCTTCGGCGCTCCCGCGCTGGGCGGCGCCGACATCCGGGTGCTGGAGGGCGACCTCGACGGAGAGGTCGTGGTCGGCTACCACGACGGCGGCGAGCTCATCGGCGTCGTCATAATCGGCTTCCCGTCGGCCCTGGCCCGTTACCGAAACGAGCTGATGCGCACCCCGGCACTCGCCTGATCCGGATACCCGGATGCCCGGCACCGGAGGCGGGAACTGGAACGTTCACCGGGTCACGCGCCGCCCATGGGCGCCGGCCAGGCCCGCGTCACCACTCGCCGTACCGGCGCCACGGGACCTTCCAGCATGGTGCGGGGAACGCGTGGCGGCGCGGGTGCCGGGAAGGGGGCACCGGCCGTCGGCGGTGGTGCCGCGCCGGTGCCGTCGTGGCCGTAGGGTGTCGGAGGCAACGCCGTCTTCCGCTGGGGCCTCGATGAACGCGAACGCGCAGGCGAAGGATGTCCCTCCGACGTGGCGGGAGGTGCGCGACCACCTCAACGGGCACCGGCACGACCTCGCCCGCGTCGCCGACCGGTTCTATCCCGGGTGGAAGCGGGCCGGATCGACGCCCCTGCTGACCCGTGACGGCTGGCTGCCGGACGAGCCACTCGGGCTCGACCGTGTCGTCCTGGAGTGGACCGACCGCGCTCCCGCGCCCACCGTGACCGGCACCGAGCCGCAGGCTCGGGCGATCCTCCCCGAGGACAGCGGCACCTACGCCGAGGCCATGGCGAACCACGGCAGACCTCACCTGTTCGAGAACCGCCCGTGCTACCGGCTGCTCGACGCGGCGTGGCCGACGCTGCACTTCACCCGGGGGTCCTACTTCGACGCCGTCAACGTCGGCGAGGCCGCGGCCCACGAGCTGGCGGCGGCGCAGTTGCTGCGGGACGACCACCTGCCCCTCCGATCTCTCGTGGAGGATCCCACCGACCTGGGCGGCCGGGTCGTCGTGCCCGCCGTGTCGATGCTGACCCTGCGGCACGACGGCCGTACCGGGGAGACGACGTTCGTCCTGCACTGGCGCGATCCCGCGCTGGTCGCGCACGGAGGCGGTCTCCACCAGGTCATGCCGGTGGGCGTCTTCCAGCCGAGAGGCGACGGGCAGGCGGCCGAAGCCGAGGATTTCGACCTGTGGAGGTGCGCCGTGCGGGAGTACGGCGAGGAGTTCCTCGGGCACGCGGAGCTGTACGGCGAGGCGTTCGCCTACGACACGTGGCCTTTCCACCGCCGGATGGAACAGGCGCGCGCCGAGGGGCTGCTGCGCTCCTTCGTGCTCGGGCTGGGGGTCGATCCGCTGACGTTCGCGACGGACATCCTGGCGGTGAGCGTGTTCGAGGCGGAGGCGTTCGACGCGCTCCTCGGGGGCATCGTCGAGGAGAACGAGGAGGGACGGGTCGTCGGGGCGGGCGGCATCCCCTTCCGCGCGGAGCAGGTGACCCGGTACGTCCGTGACGAGCCGATGCAGGCGGCCGGAGCCGCCGTACTGGAGCTCGCCTGGGAGCACCGTCTGGCCCTCGGGGTGTAGCGGAGGGGAACGTCTCCCCCGGAATCGGGGCGAACGCGCCTCACGGCCGTGAAAGCGGATCGGTGGATCGGGTGATAAAGGATGACCGCCGATCGCCTCCGGAAGGCCGCGCATGACCGGGAGACCATCGTGACCACGATGTCCTGGGCCACTCACCCAGTGGACGACGCCGAGGTCGTCCGGCGTTCCCTCGACGAGTCCGAGCAGTTCAGTGCGATCTTCGACACCTATTTCGGGGAGATCCACCGCTATGTCACCCAGCGGCTGGGCGCCGACAACGCCGAGGACGTCGTCGCGGAGACATTCCTCACCGCCTTCCGCAAGCGGGCGCGCTACGACTCCTCCCGCGCCAGCGTGCGGGCCTGGCTGTACGGCATCGCGACCAACCTCATCGGCAGACACCGCCGCGTCGAGGTGCGCACGTTGCGCGCGCTCGGACGCCACGGCCCGGATCCCGACACCCCCGGGCACGAGGAACGCGTCGCCGTACAGGTCAGTGCGGAGAGCCTGCGGCCGAGTCTCGCGGCCGCCGTGGCCGGGCTTCACCGGCGGGATCGCGACGTCCTGCTCCTCGTCGCCCTGGCCGACCTGAGCCACGAGGAGATCGCCACGGCCCTGGGCATCCCATACGGAACCGTTGGATCACGGCTGAACCGGGCCAGACGGAAGCTGCGCGCCGCACTGGGCGAGACCAACCCGATGCTCGACGCCGAGGAGGCCGACCGTGGATGAGCTCAGCACGCTCCGCGAACTGTACGGCGAGCCGCGTCCCGACCCCCTCCTCGAGACCAGGGTTCGCGAGCGGCTGAACGCCGAGTCCCGGCGAGGCCGCCGGCGGCTGCCGTGGACGACGGCGATGGCCGGTCTCGTCGCCGCCGCCACTGCCGCCGCGGCGGTGGCGATCGCGGTCCCCGCGACGACGGTTTTCACGACGGCGACTCCCACGACGACGGCTCCCACGACGGCGATTCCCACGACGACGGGGAGGACCGGGGAGACCGGAGAAGGCGGGGGGACGCGGGTGCCGGGCCCGGCCACGACGGTCTCCGGGCAGTCGATCCTGCTCGCCGCGGCGGCGACCGCCGAGTCGGGCGGCGCGGCGACGGGCGCCTACTGGCACGTCAGGAAGCTCAACCGGCGGACGTATCCGGAACGGCTCGGCAGCGGCGGCGACCGCTACTGGGTGGTGGAGTCACGGCTCACCGAGCAGTGGGTCTCCGGGGACGGCAGGGTCTGGTCCGGTTCCCGCGCGCTGGGGACACGCCCGAGGAGCGGGGCCGACGAGGCCGCCTGGCGCCGCGACGGCTCCCCCACCCGCTGGCCGGTCCGCGAGGGTGTCCTGTCCGCGTCGCCGGGCGAGGGGAGCCTCAAGGCCGTCACCGGCGGGGCGGCCTTCAGCATGGCGGGCCGGGAGATGACCTTCGAGCAGATCCGGCGGCTGCCGGCCGACCCCGCCGCGCTGCTGAGGCGGGTCGCCGAAACGGTACGCGACGCACCGGCCGGTCCGTCCGACGGGGTCGTCGCCGACGCGCTCAGCGGCCTGCTGTGGAGCAAGCCGTCGCCGCCGGACGTGCGGGCGGCCGCCTACCGGGCGCTCGCCGAGCTGCCGAACGTCAGATATCTGGGCGAGGCCACGGACGAACGGGGCAGGACGGGGGCGGCGTTCTCCTTCGCGCCGCAGGCCGCCATGGGCGTCCGGCGAACGCTGATCATCGATCCCCGCAGTTCCCAGGTGCTCTCCTCGACCGTCACCGGACAGCCGGGGACCGTCGGCGACCAGGTCGAACTGGTCCTGGAGGCGGGCTGGACCGACGAGAGACCGGCCGTCCCCGCCCTTCCGTAGGCCGTCCCCGCCCCTTTCCCACCCCGCCCCTTTCCCACCCCGCGGCTTTCCCACCCCGCGGCTTTCCCACCCCGCGGCGCCGGTGGGGCGATTCCACCGGCCACGGGATCCACCGGTCACGGCACGGAGCCGCCCACCCACTCTTGGAGCAATCGCTTGTTTCGACATGCCCGCGCCGCGCTCAGAACGATCACGAGACGTACCGCCGTCCCCTCCCTGGCGACCTGCGAGGGTCTGATCGTCGGCGGGCCGGACGAGTTCCCCGGGATCAAGGTCTCCGAGGTCATGGAGGGCCGGGTCAGGTTCGTCGGTCTGCCCGCCGTCGACCTGGGAACGGACGTCGACTGGTGCTCCGACCCGCACGGCAACCGCTCCTGGGCGATGAACCTCCACGCGCTGAGGTGGGTGGGACGGCTGGTGGTGGAGCACGAACGCTCGGGAGGACGGGACCTCCTCGCCCGTGCCGCCGAGATCTCCGAGGACTGGGTACGGAAGAACCCCCGGGGTGGAGCCGGTGTCAGCCCCTGGGCCTGGGCCGAGCACCCGATCGCGCTGCGCGCCCCGGCGCTGGTCCGGCTCAGCGCGCACGTCCGTACCGCCTGGCTGTCGGACAGTCTGGTCGAGCACGCCCGGCTCCTGTCCGACCCCGCGCTCTACCGGCAGGGGCACAACCACGGCCTGGACCAGGACATCGCACTGCTGGCGATCGGCTGCCGTCTCGGCCACGAGCCGTGGAGGGACCTGGCCGTCCGGCGGATGACCGCCTCGGCCGAACTGGCCATCGACGCGCAGGGCGCGCTGCGCGAGCAGGCACCGCGGTACGGAATCTACGTCCACCGGCGGCTGGGCACGGCTCTGGAGGCCCTCCGGAGGTCCGGTGCGGAGATCCCCGCGGGTCTCGCCGAGCGGCGCGCGGCACTGGAGGCCTACATCGGCCACGCCACCCAGCCCGACGGCCGCCTGGTGCCGATCGGCGACAGTCCCGCCGACACGCGCCCGGCGGGCTTCGCGCCCGAGGAGGCCACGGTCGGGGTGTTCGACGACGGCTACGTCTTCGGCAGGACGGCCTGGAACGACCCGCGGTCGGCGTACTACTCGATCAGGTTCGGCCCGGGACGCGGGTTCCACGGCCACGAGGACCACCTGGGCGTCACCTACCACGCCCACGGCCGGGACATCCTGGTCGAGGCGGGCTTCCACTCCTACGAGCGGACGGCCTACCGGGCGTGGACGACCTCGCCGGAGGCCCACAACGTCCCCTTCGTGGTGGACGCGGAGTTCCGCGGGGGTACGGCGACGCGCCTGGTGGGGTCGTCGCTGCGCCGTACCCGCCAGTCCTACCGGCTCACCGACGACGCGTACGGCGTCAGCCGTACGCGCACGGTCCTGGTCAACCACGGCGCCGACCTGATGGCCGTGCTGGACGAGGTCCCGCCGGGGGCGACGCTGCGCAACCGATGGCACCTCGCCCCGTCGCTCAGGGTGGTCTCCAACCGTGACGGCAGGGTGGTGCTGGCCGACGGCGACTGGCGGGCGACGCTGGTCCAGCTCGCGATGCCCTCCTGCCGGCCGCGCGGCGGCCAGGCGGCACAGCCGGGAACGATCTCCCTCGGCTATCTCAGGAACACGGAGACGACGACCCTGCTCTCCCCGGCGGCCCGCTCACTGCTGACCCTCGTCGTGCCCGGCACCGGCGACCCCGAGGTCTCGCACTCCGCCGGGAGGCTGACCGTCGGCACTCCCGCCGGGCCCGTCTCCTTCACGTTCTCGCTCGACCTGCCATGTCCGGCGACGGCTGCGGGGTGAGCGACGCCTCGGCGGCCATGTCGCGGAGCTGGGCGGCGAACACGAGGGCCTGTTCCGACGTCATGCGCGGCTCGGGGCCGAGGTAGAAGACCACGATGTCACCGTTCGGCGACGTCGTGGCGGCGAACGGAAGTGGCGGGGAAATGACCATGATGTATGGCATTCTTGCCTGCCCCACCGACAGTTCGCACATGGTTTACCCCTCGCCCCGGTCACACAGCCCGCCCGGTGCCTCAGTCCCAGTGGTTGAACAGCACCTCGCCGACCGTTCCCGGATTCCAGTACCGGAGCTGCTCCAGCTCCACCGCTGCGAGTTCGGACAGATCGGCCCGGGACGTCGAAAGGGTCAGCTCGGCCACGCTCAGCAGGCGGTACGGCCCGCACCCTCCGAGCTCTCCGAGCTCGCCGAGCGCCCTCGCGACGTCCGGATCGTCCAGGAACGACACCGTCATGTCGCCCTCCTCCCCGGGCCGGGCGAGGGCGAGGAACGGAAGGAGCAGGTGTCCCACGACCTCCACCTTCCGATCCCGGTGGACGAGCACGGCGGAACGGAAGCTCCGTACCGTCTCCGCGTGATCGACGGCGAGAACCCCGCCGTTCGTACGGCGCGCCACGGCGTGGACGACCCGGGCGAACTCGCGCCGATCCATCGGCTCGGCGGACGGCTCCCCCGCGTCCCGGAACCCTGTCGCCCCGCGCGGCAGCCTGAAGGTCATCGGCATCCCGGTCCGTCATCTCGGCACGGGGCAGAAGAGGTCACGCGTCCCCTCCGGCCCGGACCGGCGAATGGCCCACGTTCCTCGGCGGGGTAGGCGACGCGCTGTGATCTTCGAGCGGAGTCTCCGTACCCCGGCTCGAAGGACACGGTCGGGTCACCTCCGACTCAGCCGTCGCGGAAGGTCAGGCCGCGCTCTTCGAGGGTGACGCGGAGGATGCGCGCGGCTTTCGGCCCCATACCGTGCAGTGCGAGGAGCTCCGCTTCGGTGACCTCGGTGAGCTGCTCCAGACGGGCGTAGCCTGCCCCCAGCAGAGCACGCCGTGCCGGGGCACCGATCTTCGGCAGATCGTCGGTGCGCTCGTCTTCCATGCGCTTCTCCCCGGTGTCGCGGTCAGGGTACGACCGCCGTGTCGTCCGGCCAGGACCAGCGTAGCGAGGCGCTCATGCTCCGGTGAGAGGTAATGGATCATTCGGGTGCCGTGCGGACACTTCCACGTGAGTCGCACGTGATGACGTCACCGGCGTGACCGGCGAGCCTGACGGGAAAGGGCGGTCGTGACATCCGAGGTCACGGCCGCCCTCTACCCGCCACTTTCCCGCCACTTCCCTGCCGCTTCCCTGCCACGAACAACAGGGATGTTTCCCTGAGGAGGAGATCAGGCCCGGAAATCCGGACACCTCCGCGCGGAGGTGACTCACTCCGAGGTGATCCGTGGTGATGAGGCGTCGCCCCGTCTCACGACTCCCCGGACAGTCTGGCCGACCCCAGCGACGCGTTGGCGATGGTCTTGGCCGCGGTCTGCGTCGATGAATTGGAGGTCAGTTCGGACAGCTTGGCCTTGTTGAGCGCGTAGACCACGAACTCGTAGGTGTTCACCGTCGTGGGCGAGCAGGGCCCCTGATAGCCGAAAAGGCTCGCGCTTCCGCGGTAGTAGACCTGCCTGGCTCCCGCGGGAACCGCGGGATTGTAGGCGTGCTGGACATTCTGCGGGAGCGAGGTCGTACTCACCGGAATGTCGTAGATCACCCAGTGAATGAGGTTGTTGTTGTCGAGGTCGCGCATGACGATCGCGTAGCTCTGGGCGGCGGCCGGTGCGCCGGCCCACGCCAGCGGCGGGGATTCGTTCTTCTGGCGCGGGTCGTTGCTGCCGCTGCTGGTGCACTCGTGGACCTTCGGAATCACCCCGCCCGGGGAGAAGGCGGTGCTTGTCAGAGTGAACGCGGCGCCGCTCTTCTCCGCCGTCCCCGCGATCGACGGCGTGGCGACGGCGACCGAGGAACTGACGGTCGACGTGACGAGCAGGGCATACAACACGAATCGCTTGATGGTCACAGAGGGCTCCTAAGGAGGATTCTGGTCCTGGTGCTCCGTCCGTTTTTCCATTGATATTTACTTAGTTCGCGACCATAGTGTACGGATCGTCTTTTCTATCCGCTACCACGCACATTGTCGCTTTCATCAAGGATCGTCATGGATGTTGCGACATCACTGAAGGCCCGACGATCTGCGGCGCACGGAAAAAGCCAGGTCGCGACGGCGTACCCTTTCCGTTCCAACTCAATCCGGTCTCGAACGAAGCCCCCTTTCCGGACCCAGACCGAATCTCGATATGACCACCGAAAATCGTTCACGCGTCAAACCGAAACCCCCGATCCTCCCAGCCGCCCCAAGAACGATCGGCCGGGGACGTCGGCACGCGACCGCCCCCTCCGGCCCAACACCGGAGCGCCTCCCAGCCGGATCGCCGATTCCGGCGGGAGGACGTCACCGGTCAGGTGAGGCCGTCGATCCAGCCGGCGAGGCGGCGGCCCTGGGTGCTCATCACCTCGGGGTCGCGCAGGGTGTTGGTGAGCACCGACATGCCCTGGTAGGCGGCGACGAGTTCGATCGCCAGGTCGCGGGCGTCGTCGCGCCCCATCTGGGCGAACTGGTCGGCGACCCAGTCGATGAGGGCCCGCATGACGCCGGCCGCGCCGCGCTCCAGGCCGTCGTCGCGTTTGTCGAGTTCGGTGGCCAGGGTGCCGAACGGGCAGCCGTAGCGGGCGGCGGTCTCGCGTTGATCGACCCAGCCGCCGATGAGGGCTTTGAGGCGGTCGGCGGGTGCGGGGATCCGGTCGAGCCGTTCGGTGATGGCGTGCAGCTGGTCACGGTGGGCGCCGAGGGCGGCTTCGACCAGCTGATCCTTGGTCTTGAAGTAGTAGTAGACGTTGCCCAGCGGGACGTCGGCGGCGCGGGCGATGTCGCCGAGGGTGGTCTTCTCCACGCCCTGGTGGTGGAACACCTGGGCCGCTGCGGCGGCCAGGCGTTCGCGTTTGCCGCCGCGGGAGGCGGCCGGCTTCGCGGTCCGCTCTGAGTCAGTCACCTAACTGAGGTTAGACAAGCGCGACGTGATCCGCTAACTTGAATTTCAGTTAGTCAACTAACTAACAAGTCGGCGCGGCGATGACCTTCGCTTCCACCGTCTCGAAATGGAGAAAATCATGATCGTTGTGACGGGTGCCACCGGGAACGTCGGCCGGGCGCTGGTGCGGATGCTCACCGAGGCCGGGCAGCACGTGACGGCGGTGGCCCGCCGGATCGAACCGGCCGACGTTCCGGCCGGGGCCCGCGCCGTCGCCGCGGACCTGGGAGACGCCGACAGCCTTTCCGCCGCGCTTTCCGGCGCCAAGACGCTGTTCCTGCTGGTCGCCGGTGAGGATCCGGCCGGGGTGCTGGCGAAGGCGAAGGCCGCCGGCGTGACCAAGGTGGTGCTGCTGTCCTCCCAGGGCGTGGGCACCCGGCCCGGCGCCTACGCGCACGCCGCCGGGTTCGAGCAGGCCGTGGCCGCCTCCGGGCTGGAGTTCACGGTGCTGCGCTCGGGCGGGATGGCCTCCAACGCACTGGCCTGGGCCGAGCCGATCCGCGCGCACCGCACCGCCGCCGCCCCGTTCGCCGAGGTCGGGCTGCCGTTCATCGACCCCGACGACGTCGCGGCGGTGGCCGCCGCCGTACTGACCGGCGACGGCCACGACGGGGCGACCTATGTGCTCACCGGCCCGGCGCCGACCACGCCACGGCAGCGGGCCGAGGCGATCGGGCAGGCGATCGGCGAGCCGGTGACGTTCGTCGAGCAGACCCGCGAGCAGGCGCACGCGCAGATGTCGGCGTTCATGCCCGCCCCGGTGGTGGAGGGCACGCTGTCCATCCTCGGCGAGCCCACCGAGTCCGAGCAGGCGGTCAGCCCGGACGTGGAGCGCGTTCTCGGCCGTCCGGCCGCGCCGTTCACCGCCTGGGCGACACGCAACGCCGCCGCGTTCCGCTGACCCGCCCCGGGCCCGCGGCGCCCCGGGCCGTCGCGGTACCGACGGGCTCGGCCTCATGCGCCAGAGGTTGCGTCCACGGCAGCGATTCTCGCCCCACCATGGCCGAAAGCGGACATTAAGCGGCATTTCATAACACCCCTGGGAGCATCCGACCGCCGCACCGGACCCTGAAGTACCGCCGGCCCTGCTCTGTGAGATCAAGCAGGGACTTCTCCATGGTCAACCCAGCAGGGCACATAGCCGTCTTCCATACGGTTTCCCCCGTTTTTGGAGGTCTGGTGCGTTCTTCTCTGCTTCCTGCTGCTACCGCCGCTTTGGCTGCCGTCGCCGTGCTCGCCCCCACGCCGGCACAGGCTTCCACCGCTTCCTTGCCGACGCCGATCCCTGCGGCGAAGGCCCGCGACGCGCTGGGCAAGCTGGTGGTGGCCGCGCCGCGCTCGATGGCCGGATACAGCAGGGGGAAATTCCCCCACTGGCAGAGCCAGAGCCGTAAAGGCGCGGGCTGTGACACGCGAGAGGTCATCCTGAAGAGGGACGGCCGGAACGTACAGCAGGACGACGATTGCAAGGCCGTTTCCGGCACCTGGAAGTCGCTCTATGACGGCAAGTCTCTGTCGTCCGCTTCCCAGGTGGACATCGACCACATTGTCCCGCTCGCCAACGCGTGGCGGTCCGGCGCCGGCGACTGGTCTCCCCAGAAGAGGCGGGCGTTCGCCAACGACCTCAGCAGGCCGCAGCTGCTCGCGGTGAGCGCCGCCAGCAATCGGTCCAAGGGCGACCAGTCGCCGGACCAGTGGAGGCCGCCGCTGCGCACCGCCTGGTGCCAGTACGCGAGGGCCTGGATCCAGGTCAAGCAGTACTACGCGCTCACCGTCACCTCCACCGAGGTGGCCACGCTCCGTGAAATGCTGGACACCTGTAAATAGTAAATAGGCAGTCCAGCGGAGCGGATGGGAGAGCAGATGAGCGACGCGGTCACCGAGCACTACGAGGGCCAGGTCGTCGCCGGCCCCGGCGGCGTCATGACCGATGAGGTCGGCGTCGTCACCGGTGACCTCACCATCCGGACCGAGGCCACCGACGATGCCGCCCACGTGACCGTGCAGTACGTCGGCGCCGACGAGTGGTACACCCTCACCGGCTCCCCCATCCCGCTCAAGGGCCGCACCGTCGAGCAGGTGCACCAGGCGGTGCTGAAGGCCGCCGCGGCCGGGCATGAGGGTGGCGTGACCGGCGACCAGGCGCACTGACCGAACGAGCGCCCCGCTCGTCCTCCCGAGTGGAGGGCAAGCGGGGCGCTCTGCTGTCCGGTCCCGTTGCGCCCGTCATTCCCGGGCGCCACGCGCCCCCCTCACCTCAAGGAGGACACCCACGGGAGCACGCGCCGCCCTGACCCGATGACCTCGGTCTCTCAGCGCCACTCAATGGAGGAGGTCTGGTCGTTCATGGCCGAGCCGATGTAGCTGGTGTGGCCGCGCCAACCGGTACTGGAGCCTCCGTACTCGAAGTGCTCATAGTGGTTGGCCTCACAGTCCGAATAGCTTTCAAAGGAGGAGATTTTGTCGTTGAAACCTGAGTCCAGATAAGGAAGCCTCCACTCAACCTCGTTGTCATCGTCACAGGGAGCGCCAGCCGCGAAGATCAGGTAGCCGCCATCGTAGTTCGCGTGCACATACTCGATACCGATGACGAACTCAGAGGCCTGTGCCGCCGGCCGGCCGTTGGCCTGGGCGAGAGCGTTGATGCGGCGGCCGAAGGCGGGGTCGGCCACGGCAGAGGCGCCGTCACGGGGAGCGTCGGTGATCCTCCCGCCGGTGGCGTCGGCAATGGCCTCGGTGAAGGTGTCGTAACAGCTCACCCTCCCGTTGGTGGACGGGTCGGTGGTCAGGTGAGTCACGCAGGGCTTGCCGGCCGGCGGGGTCTGCCCGGTGCGTCCGGCAGGAGAGGCGGAAGGGGACGGAGCGGCACCCGCGGCGGGCGCGAGAGCCACGCTGAGGGCCACCATCGTGGAGACCACGGCGGTGGACAGGGCAAGGGAGCGCATCGGTCGATCAACCTCCGAAGAGCGATTGGCGGCATCGTGTTGGGAGGCGCCGCAGACCAGGACAGCGGTGTGCGGCAGAGCGGTGCTCCGCGCGGCCACGAACTCGTCGAAGGCTTTCTCGTCCTCATCGGTCACTTGTCCTCATCCGTCACTCGCGGGCCTCCTTCCACCCCTCTCAACACACGAACCCCTCGCCAGGTTGAGAAGGATGTGAAATTCATGTGAAATTCACCGGAACAGGGCAAGTCCGACAGCGAGCGCCCGGCCCGCCGCGTCTTCCCGTTCTCCATGCAGAACGCCCCAGCCGGCCGCCTGTTCTACGGCATCGAGATCAGCCGCCGCGGACTCCCTGGCCACCACATCAACGCGAGACAGCCGGGCACGACCCTCAAGAGATTCGATCCGGTATTCGAAATGCGCCCGAGATGCCCCAAATGTTCAGGATGAGGGGGCGGTGAACGACGCCCGCTCATGCCGCATGCCGAGGGCGCACGGGAGGGGTCCGAGCCCTCGATCCGGCACCCGGCGGCATCTCGGCTACCGCCAGGACGGTTCCGTCGATCTTCCCGCCTCCGCGGGGTCCGCGCAGGGAGGCCGGGACGTAGATTGACCCATATTTTCATAGCCAAAATGAACCATGTGGCAGGTCTTTTCGGGCCCTAGATTCGGTGATGCCGCCACGGAGAAACGTTCCGGTGGCATCACCGAACATCGGAGAGATCATGAACTTTGCCACCGCTGACCAGCCCGTTCTCGTCCGGTCCGCCGAGGCCGAGGCCCTGCGGGACGGCGCGAGCAGCCTGATCACCCTGCTCGCGGACTCCGGGGACACCAGCGGTGCGCTGACCGCCAACAAGGCGACGTTCCGGACGGGGTCGCCGGGTGCGCCCGCGCACTTCCACACCCGGGCCACGGAGATGTTCTACGTCCTGAGCGGTTCGATGCGGATCCTGCTGGACGACACGATCGTGACCCTCGGCCAGGGCGACTTCCTCACCGTTCCGCCGACCGTCCCGCACGCGTTCGCCCCGTCGGCGGGGTCCGAGGCCGAGATGCTCGTCGTCTTCACGCCCGGGATGGACCGGTTCGACTACTACCGGCTGCTCGAGCGCGTCTACCGCGGCGAAGCCTCCGTCCAGGAGATCCGCGACAGCTCCGAGCACTTCGACAACCACTACTTCGACAGCCCCGTCTGGCAGCGGGAGCTCGCCCAGCGCTGAACCCCCTCCACGAAGAAGGACTCCATCATGACCGCTCTGACCGCTCTGACCGCACCCGGCATCGCGGCCCGGCCGCGGCCGGGGCCTTCGCCGTCCGCATGGGCGAGATCCGGCGGGTCAGGGGGCAGGTGGAAGGATCTCGCAGAGGGCGGCGAGGGCGGCGGCGTAGGCGTGGTCGGACGGGGTCGCGTAGCCGACGACGAGGCCCTCGAGGTGGGCGGGGGTGTCGGGGTGACGGAAGGCGGCCAAGCCGTCCAGGGATACGCCGCGCCAAGCGGCGGCCTTCAAGGTAGAGGCCTCGGTGCCGGGCGGCAGGCGCAGGACGGCGTGCAGGCCCGCGGCGATGCCAGCCGCCTCGATGTGCGGAGCCTGGTCGGCGAGGGCCTCCACCAGACGGTTGCGGCGTTCGCGGTAACGCTGGCGCATGTGGCGGATGTGCCGGTCATAGGCGCCGGAGACGATCAGGTCGGCGAACGTGAGCTGGTCCACGACGCTGGTCCAGCGTTCGCGCTGGCCCTTCACCGCCAGGACCGGGTCGACCAGGCGTTCGGGGAGCACCATCCAGCCGAGCCGGAGGGCGGGCGAGATGCTCTTGCTCGTCGAGCCGACGTACAGGACGTGCTCGGGATCGAGCGCCTGTACCGCGCCCACCGGTTCCCGGTCGTACCGGAACTCGCCGTCGTAGTCGTCCTCGATCACGACACCGCCGCGCTCGCGTGCCCAGTCGACGGCGGCGTTGCGGCGTGCCGGGGTGAGCGGACCACCGATGGGGAACTGGTGGGCGGGGGTGAGCAGCACCGAGCGGACGCCCCGTTGCCCGGCCAGATCCTCGGTTCTGGTGCCGTGGTCGTCCAAGCCGAGCGGCACCGTCCGGACCCCGTCGGCGGCCAGCAGGAAACGGTGGAACGCCAGCCCATATGCTTCGACGGCCAGCGTGCCGCGCAGCACGCCGCCACCGAACAGCAGGCGTAGCGCGTCGGCGAAACCGGCGCAGATCACGATGCGTTCCGGGACGGCCCGCACCCCACGGACACGGGCCAGATAGTCGACGAGCGCGGTGCGCAGCTCGATCCGCCCCTGGGGATCACCCGGCCCGAACGCGTCGTTCGGCGCGGCCGTGAGAGCGCGGCGGGTCGAGGCAGACCAGGCGTTCCGGGGGAACGACGACGCGTCCGGCTGACCCTGCGACAGGTTGTGCACCGGGGCAGCGGACACAGCCCGCGGCTTCTTCGGCACCCGCGCCGTCTTCGCGGGAGCTGCGCGTTCGGCGACCCGGGTTCCCGAGCCCTGCCGCGCGGTCAGCCAGCCCTCGGCGACCAGTTCGGCGTAGGTGTCGGCGACCGTGTTCCGGGCGATCCCGAGGTCGGCCGCGAGCGACCGATAAGGAGGCAGCCGCACCCCCGGAGCGAGCCGCCCGTCCTGGATCGCCGCCCGCAGCGCCCGCCCGAGAGCAGCTCGCCGCGATCCGGCCCCAGCCAGCTCAAGATGCAGGTCAGAACCGATGCGCTCCGCAGAATTGACCCAAAATTCCGACAGTGGAATGCACCTCCTGAGCGGTCTATGAACTCCCTAGATTAGTGCGCATGACGAACACCGCACCCCGCCTCGACTTCGCCGCCACCGCCCCGAAGGCGTTCAAATCCCTGATCGGCTTCGACGCCGCCGCCCGCGACGGCCTCGACCCGGCCCTGGTCGAGCTGATCCAGATCCGCTCCTCCCAGCTCAACGGCTGCGCCTACTGCCTGCACATGCACGTCACCGACGCCCGCAAGGCCGGTGAGGACGACCTTCGCCTCCACATGATCGGCGTCTGGCGCGAGGCGAAGCACTTCTTCTCCCCCAAGGAACAGGCCGCGCTGTCCCTGACCGAAGCGGTCACCCTGATCGCCGACGCCGGCGTCCCCGACGAGGTCTACGCCGAAGCCGCCGCCCAGTTCGAAGAGGCCGAGCTGGCCCACGTGCTCGCCGTCATCTTCACCATCAACACCTGGAACCGCGTCGCCATCACCACCGCCAAGATCGCCGGAACGGACGAGCGCCGATGACGATCGACGCCTCCATCCGGATCCGCATCGCGCGCCCCTCCCGCGACCTGGCCGCCGCCGAGACCTTCTACGTCCAAGGCCTGGGCCTGAACGTCCTGTGGCGCACGTGCTGTTGAAGATCTACGCCAAGTGCATCGTGGCCCAGGACGAGATGGCCAAGCGCCGGACCTCCGAGGCACTCGGCGGAGGCTGACGGCCTCCTCGAAATTTCGGCACGTATTCGGCACAGCCACCCGCAGGCAACCGGCGACAGCCGCACACAACCGGGAGGACGCTGAGAGCCCCTGGCCGTTAAACACCAGGTCAGGGGCGCTTTTTTCATGGTTGCGAGGGGTAGGGCGGGCGGGACTCGAACCCGCGACCCAGGGATTATGAGTCCCCTGCTCTAACCGGCTGAGCTACCGCCCCTCGTGCACGCCGTACTGCCGCATTCAACCAAAGGTCGGCGCCGTTCGCACATCCGCCGAGCGGGCCGGGGCCAAGATGTGACCTTGGACGGCGGAGCCGGGGTTCGCGGGACTCGCTACCCTACGGGAGAACGTTGTTGAAAGGTGTTGGATCATGCGCGCTGTTGAGGCTTTTCGTGAGACCTTCGGGGCGGAGCCCCAGGGGGTGTGGCGCGCGCCGGGGCGGGTGAACCTGATCGGGGAGCACACCGACTACAACGACGGGCTCGTGCTGCCGTTCGCGGTGCCGTGGGGGGTCACCGCGGCGGTCTCACCGCGTGAGGACGGCGTCGTCAGGCTGCGCTCGCTGCAGGCGGGCGGGACGCCGACCTTCGAGAGCCTCGAGGACGCGGAGGGGTGGGCGCGTTACGTCGCCGGCGTTCTCTGGGCGCTGCGCGAGGCCGGGCATCCGGTACGGGGCGTGGATCTGGTGGTCGACGGTGATGTGCCGCGGGGGGCGGGGCTGGCGTCGAGCGCGGCACTTGAGGTGGCCGTCGGTACGGCGCTCAACGAGCTGTACGGCCTGGGCCTGAGCAAGATGGAGGTCGCCCTGGCCGCGCGGCGGGCCGAGAACGGATTCGTCGGCGTGCCGTGCGGGATCCTGGACCAGGCCGCCTCGGCGCTCGCGGAGGAGGGGAAGGCCCTGTTCATGGACTGCCGGAGCCTCGGCACCAGGAACATCCCGTTCGACCTGGCCGGGCACGGCCTCCGGTTGCTGATCGTCGACACCGGGGTACGCCACGATCTCACCGACGAGCGGTACGCCCGCCGCCGCCAGGACTGCGAGAACGCCGCCAAGCGCCTGGGGGTGGCGTCGCTGCGCGACGTCACGGACCTGGCGGGCGCGCTCGGCCGGCTCAGTGGCGACGAGCGCAGGCGCACCCAGCACGTCGTGACGGAGAACCACCGGGTCGAGGCGCTGATCGGGTTGTTGCGGGCCGGAGCCGTACGGGAGATCGGCGCGCTGCTGAACGCCTCGCACCTGTCGCTGCGCGACCAGTTCGAGGTGTCCTGTCCCGAGCTGGACGTGGCCGTCGAGGCGTCGGTCAGGGGCGGGGCCAGGGGCGCCCGGATGACCGGGGGCGGCTTCGGCGGCTCCGCCATCGCGCTGGTCCCCGACGAGCGGGTGCAGTCCGTGCGGGAGTCGGTGACGGGCGCCTACGCCGAGCGCGGCTGGGCCGCGCCCGAGATCTACCCGGCGTCCCCGTCGGCCGGGGCCCGCCGCCTGGCCTGATCGAGACGCGGGAAGATCGGCTCCGGTGGCGGCAGGGGCTTTCCCGCGCACTGTACGGCGATGCGCGCCGAGGCGTCAGGAAGGAACGGCGCCAGCAGATCGGCCACCTCCCGGCAGGTCGCCACGAGCGCGCCGAGGATCGGGCCGAGCAGCGGGGAGCCCTCCTGAGCGAGCCGCCAGGGTTTGACCTGGTTCACATATCGGTTGGCCTCGTCCACGATCGCCAGGACGGCCCCGGTGGCCGTACGGAAGTCGAAGTCGTGCAGCGCGTCCGCGACGGTGTCGCGGGCCCGTGCCCTGGCTCTGTCGAGAGCCGCGATCTCCCCGCCGGACGGACCGCTCGACGGATCGCCGGACGGACCGCCGGACGCGCTCACCGCCCTCTCGGGCACGAGGCCGTCCCGGTAGCGGTGGACCATGCCGACGACCCGGTTGACGAGGTTGCCCAGCCCGTTGGCGAGTTCGTCATCGCAGCGGGCGACGAGCCGCTCCACGGTGAAGTCGGCGTCACCGACCCTGGGCACGTCCCGTAGCAGCCACCACCGGACCGCGTCGACGCCGTACGACGCGACCAGTTCCACCGGGTCGACGATCGCCCCGCCGGACTTGCTGATCTTGCGGCCGCCCACGGTGAGGTAGTCGTGGACCAGGATGTCCGTCGGCGGCGCCTCCCCCGCCGACAGCAGCATCGCGGGCCAGTAGACCGCGTGGAAGCGCACGACGCCCTTGCCGAGCACGTGCACCCGCCGGTCCGCGCCGGTCCACCAGTGGCCGTGCCTCCCGGTCCCGTAGTCCAGCGCGGTCAGGTAGTTGCCGAGCGCGTCCCACCACACGTAGATCACCTGATCGGGGTCGCCGGGAACCGGGATGCCCCAGCCGCGCGCCCTGGCCCGAGATCGGGAGACGCTGAAGTCGGCCAGGCCGCCCGCGATGAAGCCGAGCACCTCGTTGCGCCGTTCGACGGGCTCGATGCGGATCCGGCCGTCGGCGATCAGGGAGTACAGCTCGTCCTCGTAGCGGGAGAGGCGGAAGAACCAGTTCTCCTCGGACACCCGCTGGAGCGGGGCCTCGTGCTCGGGACATCGCTCGCCCGGCTGGTAGAAGTGCTCGCAGCCGACGCAGTAGAGCCCCTCGTAGCGCGCCCGGTACAGGTCGGCGGCGCAGGCGTGCCAGAACCGTTCGACCCCGGCGCGGTGCCGGGGATCGGAGCTGGTGCGGATGAAGTCGTCGAACGACAGCGACAGCGGCCCGCCCAGCCGCGCGAACTCGGCCGCGTTGCGGTCGACGAGTTCCCGTACGGTGAGACCCGCCGCGTCGGCGGCCTGCACGTTCTTCAGCGAGTTGTCGTCGGTCCCCGTCTGCAGCCTGACCTCGTCCCCGCGCAGGCGATGGTGCCGGGCGAGCACGTCGGCCTGGACGAGTTCCAGGGTGAAGCCCAGATGCGGGCGGGCGTTGACGTAGGGAATGGTGGTGGTCAGCAGGATGCGCGACATCGGAAACCTCCGTGGGGCTCCGAGAAGCGTCGAGGCCCCGTCTCAGGGGCCTGGGAAAAGACGTCCGTGACCCGCGGCTAGCGGGGCATCATCACCGGAGACGTCATGCCGTCATGCTAACGATCCGCTTCCCGGCCCGGCATCCGATTTACCGCCGCCCGGCCCCGCCCCCGTCGTCCGCGAGCCCGTCTCAGGGTCTCGAAGGCCAGTCGGGCATGAGCGGGCCGCCCTCGGCCTCCGCTTCACCGACCAGCCGCCGCAGCAGGCCGTCGAGCAGCTCGCGTTCGGCGGGGGTGAGCGGGCCGAGCAGGGCCTGTTCCACCCTGTCCCCCTCGTCCATCCGTTCCTGCCAGACCGCGCGCCCGGCGGCGGTCAGCGCGACGAGCAGCCGGCGGCGGTCGGCGGGGTCGTGCTCGCGGTGGATGTATCCGGTCTCCTCCAGACGGTCGAGCCGGTTGGTCAGGGTCGCCGGGTGGGTGTCGAGCCACTCGGCCAGCAGCGAGGGGGCCACCCGGTAGGGCGGCCCGGCCGCGACCAGGTGGTGGAGCACGTCGTACTCCCAGGGCTTGAGGCCGCCCTTGGCCAGCCAGGCGTCCTTGTTCCGTTTCAGCAGCCGTACGAGCATCTGCATGCGGGTGACGATCCCCTCGAGCTGCGGATCGAGATCGGACAGCTCACGCGACCAGTACGCGATGTGCCGGTCGATGGAGTCGGGCTCTGGCATGTCCCACAGGGTAACGGCCGCCTTCACCCCGGCCCTCCCGCCACCTTCTCGCCCCATCCCCGCCTCGTCGCCCTCACTCCTCGCCTCCCGTTCCCGCCCACCACCGACGTCCGGTCCCCGTCCCACCGAGCCCCCGAACTCCGGCCCGCCATTAATACGAATGCATATATTTTGATTTCATAGTAATTTCTGCCCCATGTCCCCTCTCCCAGCCGTCTGGGCTCCGCTGCGCGACCCCCGTTTCCGCCTGCTGTGGGCCGGCCAGAGCCTGTCGCACGTCGGCGACGCCGTCACCTCGGTCGCCCTCGCCCTGGCGATCGTCACCACGACCGGCTCGGCCACCGACCTCGGCCTGGTGCTGGCGGCCCAGTCGGTCACCATGGTGACGTTGATGCTGCCCGGCGGGGTCTGGGCCGACAGGCTTCCCCGCCAGCGCCTGATGCTGGCCGCCGACCTGGTCCGCGGGCTCACACACGCCGTCATGGGCGCCGAGCTGATCACCGGCACGGTCGACGTCGTCCATCTAGCGGCGCTGGCGGCCGTCTCGGGGGCCGCGTCGGCGTTCTTCCTGCCCGCAACGACCGGCCTCGTGCCCGCGACCGTCGCGCCCGAGCACCTCTCCCGGGCGAACGCGCTCATGGCGATCGCGCAACGCGGTTCCGTGCTGCTCGGACCGGGGATCGCCACCGCCGTCGCGCTGACTGCCGGGGCGGGCTGGGCCCTGATCCTGGACGCCGTGACGTTCGCGGTCAGCGCCATACTGCTGGGCCGCCTCAGGCTCGCGCCGGTCCCGTCCGTACCGCGTGAACGGTTCGCCGGGCAGCTCGCCGAGGGCTGGGCGGAACTGCGCCGCCACCGCTGGTACTGGACGAACCTCGTCGGCCACTCCCTGTGGAACCTGGGCCGCTGCGCTCTGATCACGGTCGGCCCCGTGGTCGCCGTCGGCGGCCTCGGCGGCGAGCTGGCCTGGGGAACGATCGTGCAGGGCGGCACGGTCGGGGCCCTCGCCGGCGCGTTGCTCGCGCTGCGGGCCAGGCCCAGGCGGCCGCTCGTCGTGGCCAACCTCGCGCTGGCGCTCGGCGGGCTGCCCCTGGTCCTGCTCGCCGCCGGAGCGCCCGCCCTGGTCGTCGCGGTGGCCAACGGGCTGATGGCCGGTGGCCTGGCGTTCATGTCCCCCATGTGGGAGACGGCCGTGCAGGAGCACATCCCGGCCGAGGCGATCTCGCGGGTGTCCGCCTACGACTGGCTGCTCTCGATCGGGCTGACGCCTCTCGGCATGGCCGCGGCGGGCCCGCTGGCGGGCGTGACCGGCTCGGCCGCCACCCTGTACGGCGCGGCGGCCGTGATCGCGCTCCCCAGCCTCGGGCTCCTGCTCCTGCCCGACATCCGCCGTCTCGGTCAGGACCCGGCGGACACCAGCCTGGGCACCGCGCCGAGCAGTTCCCGGGTGTAGTCGTGCTTGGGCAGGAAGAACACCTCGTCCACGTGCCCGTCCTCCACGACCCGCCCGTCACGCATGACCAGGACCCGGTCGCTGATGTGGTGGACGACCCCGAGGTCGTGGGAGATGAAGACCAGGGCGGTCCCGTCGGCCGCCTGGATCTCCCCGAGCAGGTCGAGCACCTGCGCCTGGACCGAGACGTCCAGCGCGGAGACCGGCTCGTCGCAGACGAGCACCTGGGGCCTGGGGGCCAGGGCCCTGGCGATGGCGACCCGCTGGCGCTGGCCGCCGGACAGGCGGCGCGGGTGCCGTCCGGCGATGTCGGCGGGCAGCCCCACCTTGGCCAGCAGCTCGGCCACCCGGGCCCCGCGTTCCCGGGACGGCCCGCCGAGGGGCTCGGTGATCAGACGGCCCACGGTGTAGCGGGGGTCGAAGGAGTCGAGCGGGTTCTGCGAGATCAGCTGGACGGTCGAACGGCGGAGGCGGCGCCTGCGTTCGGGGATCCCCGACCAGGGGGCGCCGTTCAGCCGCACCTGTCCGGAGACGGGCTCCATCAGGCCGAGGAGGAGCCGGGCGACGGTCGTCTTGCCCGAGCCCGACTCCCCCACGATGCCGACGCTCTCACCCGCGTGGACCTCGAAGGAGACGTCGTCGACCACCCGGCGGGAGCCGTACTGGGCGGACACGCCGGAGACCTCCACGATCGGCAGGCCGTGGTCCACCCTCCGTTCGGGCAGCGGGGCGCGCAGGGAGACGCCCCCGGTGGCGATCGCCGACAGGCGGGTGCCGCGTGAGGCGGCGGAGGGTACGGCGGCCAGCAGCAACCTGGTGTAGTCGTCGTCCGGCTCGGTCAGCACCCGGGCGGTCGGGCCCTCCTCGACGACCACGCCGTCCTTCATGACCAGCACCCGGTCGGCGATGGAGGAGACCACGGCCAGGTCGTGGCTGATCATCAGCAGTGCGGTGCCCTCGGCCTTGCGGGCGGCCAGCAGGCGCAGGATCTGGGCCTGTACGGTGACGTCGAGCGCGGTCGTCGGCTCGTCTGCGATGAGCAGCGGCGGGTCGGCTGCGATGGCGGAGGCGATCAGCGCGCGCTGGCGGAGCCCTCCGGACAACTGGTGGGCGTACTGCCTGGCGCGTAGTTCCGGCTCCGGCACACCGACCGCGTCGAGCAGTTCGAGCACCTTCGCCGTACGGCCCGCGCGCGGCACGACATCGTGGGCGGCGAGCACCTCGGCGATCTCGTCGCCGATCCTGCGGAGCGGGTCGAGCGAGACCAGCGCGTCCTGCAGTACCAGCCCGGCGAACCGGCCACGCAGCCGCCGCCAATCGCGCGGCCCGAACCGGAGCGCGTCCCTGCCCCTGACGGCGAGCCTCTCCGCCGTCACGGTCGCGCCGAGGCCGGCCAGTCCCACCAGGGTCCTGGCCGTGACGCTCTTGCCCGAGCCGGACTCCCCGACGATCGCCACGCACTCGCCCTCGGCGATCGACAGGCTCACCCCGCGTACGGCCTCCACCCCGGCCCTGGGGAAGGAGACCCTCAGGTTCTCGACCTCGATGAGGCTCACGGCAGTCTCCCCTCGAAACGCCGCTGGAGGTGTCGCCCGACCAGGGTCAGGCTGACGACGGTCAGCGTGACGGCCAGGCCGGGGAAGAGCACGGTCCACCAGGCGACGCGCAGGTAGTTGCGGGCTTCGGACAGCATCGAGCCCCACTCCGGACTGGGCGGCTGCGGCCCCAGGCCGAGGAAGCTGAGTCCCGAGGTAGCGACGATGGCGGTGCCCATGCCGATCGTGGCGAGCACCGGCAGCGGCCCCAGGACGTTGGGCAGCACGTGGCGCAGGACCAGGACCGGCCGGCGCAGGCCGAAGGTGACGGCCTGCTCGACGTAGCCGGAGCGGCGGACCACGAAGGTCTGGGCCCTGGTCACGCGGGCGTAGTTCGAGAGGTGGAACAGCCCGATCGCGAAGATCACGTTGCCGGTGCCGGGTCCGGTGACGCTGATGACCAGCAGGGCCAGCAGTACCTCGGGGAAGGTGGCCAGCGTGTCGAACAGGCGGCTGAGCAGCTCGTCGAGGACCCGGGGGGACAGCCCGGCCAGCATGCCGAGGAGCGCGCCGGAGACGGCGGCGAACAGGACCGCCGCGGCGGCGATGCCCAGCGAGTGCCCGGTGCCGTGGACGACGCGGGCCAGCACGTCCCGGCCGAGGTGGTCGGTGCCGAACCAGTGGCCTGCGCTCGGCGGGGCGAGCGCGTGCAGCGGGTCGGCGGCCAGCGGGTCCGTCCCGCTCAGCAGCCCGGGAGCCAGGGCCGCGACCGCGGCGACGGCCAGGAACAGCAGCGGGAGGATCAGGGCGGGGCGCACGCCGTACCGGCGCACGCGGGGGGCGGGGGCGGCCGCGACCGGCGGCGCCTGGGCGACCGTCGTCATCGGCTCCTCCTCAGGCGGGGGTCGATCAGGAGGTAGGCGAGGTCCACGACGGTGCTGACCGTCACGTAGACCAGGGCCGCCAGCAGGATGACCGCCATCACCACCGGCATGTCCTTGCCGTTCACCGCGAAGAGGGTGACCTGTCCGAGTCCGGGGCGGCCGAAGACTGCCTCGACGACGATCGCGCCGCCGAGCAGGACGCCGACGAACCAGCCGGTGAGGGTGACGGCGGGCAGCAGCGCGTGCCGCAGGGCGTGTCTGGTGACGAGCCGCCACCGGGTGATGCCGCGCGAGCGGGCGGTCACCGCGAACGGCTCCTCCAGCGCCCGTTCCAGGCCTTCGCGCAGCACCTGGCCGAGCACGCCGGCGACCGGCAGGCCCAGCGCCAGGGCGGGCAGCACCAACGAGGCGAGACCGCGGTCGCCGGAGACGGGGAACCAGCCGAGGGTGAAGGAGAACACGGCCAGCAGCAGGAGCCCGACCAGGAACGGCGGCATCGAGACCGCCACCAGCTCCGCCAGCCCGGCCAGGCCGGCGAGCCGGGAGCGGCGGCCCGCGGTGGCCGGCGCGACCACCAGGGCGATCACCACGCCGAAGAGCGCGGCGGTGAGCGCGAGCCTGACGGTCGGCCCGATCTGCGAGGACAGGACCTCGCCGACGCCGCGCTGCAGGACGTACGAGCGGCCGAGGTCCCCGTGGAGCAGCCGCAGCAGGTAGTCGGCGTACTGGCGCGGGGCGGAGCGCTCCAGCCCCCACTCGGCGATGATCTGCGCCCGCCGCTCGGGCGTGTCGACGCCGTCGCCGATGAGCACGTCCACGGTGTCGCCGGGGGCGAACAGCAGTGCGAGGTAGGCCGCGGTGGCGGCGGCCCAGAGCACGGCTACGCCTGCGCCGAGCCGCCTGGCCACCGGGCCGAGCCACCCGGCGGCGGCCAGCCCCCGCCGCCGGGTGAGTGTGAGGGTGCTCACGTCCCTGTCCGGACGTCGTAGGCACCGTTGGGGGTGCCGGAGACCGGTTCGAAGGTGATCCCGGTGACTCCGGCGCCGTAGGCGATCTGGTCGGCGGGGACGTAGAGCGGCAGCAGCAGCGCCTCGTCGGTGACGACGGTCTTCTGCACCTTGGCGTAGAGCTCCTTGCGCGCGGCCACGTCGGAGGCGGCCGAGGCCTCGGCGAGCAGCCTGTCCAGCTCGGCGTCCTCGAAGTGGGTGCGGTTGATCGCGGCGCCCTTCGGCAGGATCAGGTTGAGCGCCGCCCCCGCGTCGGTGTCGCCGCGCGAGTTCTGGAAGATCTCGTACTGGTCGTCCGCCAGCGCCTTCTGCTGGGTGCCCTGGTCGACGATCTTGGGCTGGAAGTCGATGCCCGCGCTCTGTTTGACCGCCGCCTGGACGGCCTGGGCGAGGATGTCGCGGCGGTCCCGGACGTACGGCGCCGCCTCGACCGAGCGGACGGTCAGCCGCTTACCGTCCTTGACCCGGAACCCCTCCGCGTCGCGTTTGTTCCAGCCCGCCTCGTCGAGCAGCCTGTTGGCCCGTTGCGCGTTGTTCCCGTAGGTGTTCTCCAGGGAGGCGTCGTAGAACCGCGGGCTGCCCTGGCCGACGATGCTCCAGGCGCGCCTGGCCGTCCCCTGGTAGACCGAGTTGAGCACGGTGTCGACGTCGACGGCGTCCCGGAAGGCCTCGCGCACCCGCTTGTCGTCGAACGGGGGGTGGGAGACGTTGAAGTAGTAGGAGAACGCGCTGCCGGAGTTGAGGCTGCTCTCGACCTTCAGCCTGGGGTCGCCCTTGATCAGGGCCAGTTCGGTGGCGGGCACGCCCTCGATCGCCTGGACCTGGCCCGAGGTGAGCGCGCCGACGCGGACGGCCGCCTCGGGCAGGAAACGGTAGGTGATCTCCGCCAGGTGGGCGGGCCCCTGGTGCGCCGCGGTGGGAGGCGCCCAGTTGTACTTCGGGTTGCGCCGGTAGTGGACCTCCTGCCCCGGGGTGAAGCGGTCCAGGATGAACGGTCCCGTGCCGACCAGGTCGGGGCCGCCCGCCTTGAGGTCCTTGGCGTTCTTCAGCGACTTCGGGGAGACCTGGCCGGTGTACGGCGAGGCCAGGAAGTCCAGGAACAGCCCGTCCGGCGCCTTCAGGACGACCTTCAGGGTGAAGGGGCCGGTCACCTCGGCGGAGACGAAGTCGCGCAGCTGGATCGCGGCGACCGCGGCGTTGTAGCCCGGCGAGACCAGCTGGTCGAGGTTGGCCTTGACCGACGCGGCGTCGAACCTCTCCCCGTCGTGGAAGGTCACGTCCTCGCGGAGCCGGAAGGTGTAGGTCAGGCCGTCCTTGGAGACCTCCCAGGACTTGGCCAGCCACGGCAGGAACCCGCCGTCGCCACCGCGGGCGACCAGGTTGTCGAACTGGTTGTGCACCAGCAGGCGGGCCTTGTTCTGGCCCCACTGCTGGGGGTTGAACGTGATGGGCTGCGTCTCGACCGCCCAGACCAGCGATCCGCCCCCGCCGTCACCGCCCGTACCGCCCGTACCGCCACCGCCCGTACCGCCACCGGCCGCCGCGTCCGGGGTCCCGGTGCCGGTCCCGCACGCCGTGAGCGTCAGCACCCCGGCCAGCGCCAGGGCACCCCATCGCACTTTCACGTACTTCTCCTCGGAAGGGGTCGATCGTCGTCTCAGGCGACGTGCCGGATCTGGGTGGTGACGGCCTCGGACAGCACGATCCGGGCCAGGGCGTCGGCGTGGCGGAAGAGCGGGGCGTTGAGTCCGGGCCTGGCGAAGCCGCCGGTGGCCCGGCCGCCGACGACCCAGGGGCCGAAGGCGAACCGGTGGGGGTGAGGGGTGTCGGAGCGGTCGAGCAGGCGCCGGTCGGCGGGCCGTACCTTCAGCAGGCCGGAGGCCTCGTCCACCTCGCCCCGGCCGCGGAGCGCGGCGATCAGCGGGTCGGTCGCCCGGCTCACGCTGGGCGCGGGCAGTCTGGCCTCGACGAGGGTCTCGGCGACGGTGACTTCGGGCACGGTCGGGCTCTGCGCCGTCCACCGCCCGTTCCGGTGGTCGACCTTGAGGTCGGCACCGAGGAAGGTGACCACGCCCGCCCTGGCCAGAGCCCGTAGTTCCTCCAGGCGGGGACCCGGCGGGCCGCTGGCGACGTAGCCGAAGAAACCGCTGAACCACGGGTCGGAGATCCCCAGCTCGGCGAGGACCCCGTGAACGGAGAGCAGCCCGAGGATCATGGCGTGATCGGCGCTGTGCGCGGGGTCGGAGCGCCGCTCCAGGTCGGCGCCCATGTATCCGTCCATCCACCTGTGCAGCCCCGCCGAGTCGCCGAACCGCATCCGGTCGAGCGGCCGGTCGAGCCGGTCGAGGTCGAGGCGGTCGGCGTACCGGGGCACGGCCCTGCGGATCATCGCCCGCATGCCGGAGCCGCCCCACCTCTCCGCGGCGAACCTTTCCTCGAACTCCGCCCAGCCCAGCCTGGACCGCTCCGGATGGGCGGTGATCAGCTCGTGGTAGTAGGCGTAGGCCAGTTCCTTGGCGACCAGCGGCCACACGTCCCGCCGGAAGTTCCACGGCCCCTCCCCCAGCGCCCGCGCGGTCAGGAAGCGTGGTACCGGCGGGCGGGCGCCCCTGAAGGGGTAGGCGGTCTTCGCGTGGTACGGCACGCCGCGGCGCGACCCCACGTGGAGCAGCGGTTCGCGCCCGCTGGGCAGGTAGACGAGCTCCCCGTCGTGCTCGCGCACGAACCGCCCGCCCCGCCCCGAGGTGAGCAGCACCATCAGGTCGACGAACGCCAGCCCCAGGCCGCGCACGATCACCGGCTCGCCCGCGGGCAGCCGGTCCTGGCCGAGGTCGAGGTCGGCGGTGTAGCCGGTGGGCAGGTAGCGCAGCCCGCTCTCCTCGGCCAGGGCACCGAGCCGCCGCTCCTCCGCCGCCGGGGTCACGTCGCCGTGCCCCTGGGCGAGTATCACCGCGTCCACCTCGATCGTCCGGCCGTCCTCCAGCTTGACGATCTGGCCACCGGAGACGTCGGCGAGGTCCACCGCGCGGGTCGCGTGCACGTGGACCCGGACGCCGCGCGGGGCGGTGTCGACGGCGCGCCGGAAGACGTGGGTGAGGTAGGCGTTCTGGACCGGGCGGGAGACGAACCGGCCCGGCTCGCAACCGAGCCACTGGGCCAGCGACGGGCCGGGGTGGATGGGTCCCCGGCACTGGACGGACTCGTCGGTGAACAGCGTCACGTCGGCGGCGGTGGAGTTCATCCAGAGCAGCTCCGGCTGGTTCTCACGCCAGACCCGGCCGCCGCCCGGCGGATAGGGGTCGATCACGTGGACGTCCAGCGACGGCCATTTGAGCAGTTCGGCGGCGTTGGCACAGATCCGCTCCAGCAGGCAGGTGCCGGTCGGTCCGGCGCCGATGACGGCGATGGAGGCGCTCATGCCGTTCCTCCGCCCCCGTGGCCCGCCACGGGTCTTCCGCGACCGCCGAGAGGGCCACCGAAGGGGCCACCGCGGCCGCCGAGGGGGCCGCTGACAGCGCCGCTGACGGCGCCGCTGACGGGGTCGCTGACAGGGTTCACAGGGCGGCTCTGCGATGGGGCTGGTTCCAGTCGGCGTGCGAGGGCTCCACCGGGATCCGCCAGGGGTCGGTCTCCCCGTCGGGGACGGAGAGCGCGGAGAAGTCCGTGTTTCCGCGGAAGGCGGGGTGCTGGTAGAGGTCCCTGGCATAGGCCCACAGGTTGGGGAAGGCGGTCAGCGGGCGCTCGCTGATCCTGGCGGCCGGGTTGTCGCTCAGGTCGAACCTGAGCAGCGTCGGCCAGAGCCGTACGTCCGACTCGGTGATCGCCGAGCCGAACAGGAACCTGCGGCCGGCGAGCCTGGCGTCGAGCTCCTCCAGGAAGGCGATCACGGGCCGCCTGGCCTCGTGGTATCCGGCCTCGGTCGTGGCCGAGGCGACGCGTCCGGCCGCGGTGTTGGCGTATTCGTAGATTCGGGCGTTGAGCGCGTCGATGTCGGGCCTGAGCTCCTCGGGGTAGAGGTCGACCTCCGGATCGCCGCCGAACCTGGCGCCCAGGTCGAGGGTGATGTCCGGGAAGTTGTTGCTGACGATGAGCCCTGCCCGCCTGTCCCACAGCACCGGCACCGAGACGTGCCCGTCGAAGCCCGGCTCGGTCGCCTCGTAGGCCTGCCTGAGGGTGGCGAAGCCGTTCACCGGGTCGGCCCCGCGCCGTTCACGGAACGCCCAGCCGCGGCCGTCGCGGTCGTCGTCCACGTAGGACAGCGAGACCACGTCCTGCAGGCCCTTGAGGGAGCGCACGATCGCCGCGCGTTGCGCGTAGGGGCAGACCGCCGCGACATAGAGGTGGTAGCGCCCCGGCTCGGCCGGGAACTCCCCGGTGCCGTCGTCGGTGATCCGCCCCTGGAAGGGGTAGCGAAGGCCCGGCCTGCCGCCCGGCCGGTAACGGCCGTAGGCGTCCAGGTCGACGGGGCTCGCGTAGTTGAGTGTGATCTCGGACATGTGGCGCTCCCAGGCATGCCTCGGTGACCCGCTGCGGGTCCGCGCTTGCGGCACGCCCACCGTGCCGCCTGGTCTTCCCCCGGGGGCACCCCGCCGCGGCGCGAGGGTTGCCGGCCAGCCAGCCGGGGCTTTGCACTGACACTCTTAACCTAGTTAGACGGTAGGAAATACATGAATCTCTGTCAAGCCTTAAAGTTGAGGGATGTCTCATGAGATCATGAAGGTGGTCTACCGCAAGTACGACGGCTCCCTGCACTGGAACCACCCGGCCCTGCTCCTCGGCGAGGACGAGCACGGGGTGTGGACCGGCTGCCCGGCGGGCACCGTCGGCAGCAGGGGGAGCGAGCCCCCGGTCACCTGGGAGCTCCCCTTCGTGCTCCTGTTCCCCCGCGAGTCATGGTGGACGGCCACCTTCAACCCGGCACCGCACAGGCTGGAGATCTACTGCGACATCTCGACCGTGCCGAGTTGGAGCGACGGCGAGGTCACCATGGTCGATCTCGACCTCGACGTGATCCGCCTCCGCGAGGACGGCCGGGTGCTCCTGGACGACGAGGACGAGTTCGAGGAGCACCGCGTCCGCTACGCCTATCCCCCCGACGTCGTCGCGAACGCCCGCGCCTCGGCCGCCACGCTGCTGGAGGCCGTCGCCGCGGCCACGGCCCCCTTCGACTCCTCGGCCGCCCGCTGGCTCGCCCTGATCTCCTGACCCCTCCTCCCGGATCCCCGCCTTCTCCCGGGTCCCCGGCTCATCCCGTGAGGGGCCGCCGGCCGAGCGCCCGTTCGAGCGAGTCGGGGTGGCTGACGAAGTTCGGCGACAGTTCCGCGGCGTCGTAGTAGCGGTGGAAGACCGGCGTGGCGGAGCCGGAGATCGGCGGGACGATCCAGGTCCAGTCCGCCGGGCAGACCCGGCCGGCCTTCTCCTCGCGTTCCAGATGGGTCAGGAACCGCCGGGCCTCGGTGTGGTGGTCGGTCACCGTCACTCCGGCCCGGTCGAAGGAGTGCAGGACCGCCACGTTCAACTCGACCAGGGCGTGGTCGCGCCAGAGCGAGCGGTCGCTGCGGGTGTCCAGGCCGAGATGCCCGGCGATCAGCGGCACCAGGTCGTAGCGGTCGGCGTCGGCCAGGTTGCGGGCCCCGATCTCGGTGCCCATGTACCAGCCGTTGAAGGGGGCCGCCCGGTAGCAGATCCCGCCGATCTCCAGGCACATGCTCGATATGGCCGGTACGGCGTGCCAGCGCAGCCCCAGCCGCTCGAACCACGGGTAGGCGGGGTGGGACAGCGGCACCTCCAACACGGCGTCCCCGGGGACCGTGGACAGCAGCGGCGCCCCGTCCCCCATCGAGATCACCAGGGGAAGCACGTCGAACGGCGTGCCCGCACCGCCCTGCCAGCCGAACTTGCGCACCAGCGTGGTGAAGCCGACGTAGCGGGGGTCGCCGACGACCGAGCCGTCGTCCATCCCGTATCCGGCGTAGCGGATGAGCTGTTCGTTCCAGATCCTCGGCCCGGGAGCCCCAGGACGGTCGGGGGCGAACACCGTGATCGTCGGCCGGATCCGGCCGTCGGACACGGCTTCGCGGAGGTGGTTCACGCACTCGACGGCGACCCCCTCGGCCGTGCGCACCCGGCGCCGGTCGCGCACGCGCAGCGACCTCCAGTAGAGCCGCCCGATGCACCTGCCGCTGTTGCGCCAGGCCACCCGGGCCCCGAAGGCGAGCTCGTCCGGCGTGTGCGTGTAGGTTCCCGTCCTCGCGATCTCGGCGCGCACCTCACGCAGCCGGAACCGTACCGGCCCCGCGGCCGGATTCTCCTCGTGGAACAGCCTCAGGTACTCCTCGGCCACCGCCACGTTCACCGGTGACTCCGGGAGCTCCGGCCCCCTTTCGTGAACTCCCCGGTGGATCTCCTCATGAGCCCCCGCACGGACTCCTCGCATGTTCTCCGGCGCGTGACGCCAGGATCTCGGCCAGGTCGGCACAGAAAAACCATCCATGTACGAATCACGGGCACGATGTGCCGTTCCGGGCGGCACGGTGCCCTCAGCACAGTGTCCCCAACCCCACTGCGATCGTTGTGGTCCGCGGCAGCCACGCCCGGATCACCGAGCGCGAGCACGGCGACACGGGACGCAACGTTCCCCATTTTCTGTGATTCACCGGGATTTGTCCGCGAAATAGGGACATGAACGGCGAGGGCCCCGGAGAACGACAAGGGCCCCGGGAGCTGCGCTCCCGGGGCCTTGCGCTTTGGCTCCCGCGATAGGACTCGAACCTATAACCTGCCGGTTAACAGCCGGCTGCTCTGCCGATTGAGCTACACGGGATCGTGCTTCGCGCTGCTCGGCCTGGGCGTTTTCCCCGTTCCTTGCGGCGCAGGAATAGATTAGCGCACTCCGGGAGTGTGTGTCGCATCGATGCTCCGGGGTAGGTCCGAGAGAACTCCCGATCCGTGGGTAGGGTCCGGCCTAGGACGGTTGTGGAGGTGGATATGCGTTACCGACTGATGTTCGGCGTGGGTCTCGCGATTGGCTACGTCCTCGGAAGCCGCGCGGGCCGGGAACGCTACGAGCAGCTCAAACGGATGGCCCAGCGGGTGTCGGACAGCCCCGCTGTCCAGGAGGCCGCCGGGCTGGTCGGCGCCAGGGTCTCCCAAGTCACCAGCGTGGCCAAGACGAAGGTGAGCGACGTGGCCAGGAACCGGCTGCCCTTCCTGCAGTCGCACAACGGCCGGCAGATCGACGAACACGACGACACGGGCACCGGATGGCCGGAGGAGGAGAAAGCGGTCACGCCCCACTAGCCGCATCGGCCACGACGCTCCCCCACGAAGAGCCGGAAAGGTCACCGGCCGGCGACGATCCGGACGGTGACGGGTGACGACGGGGGCGATGGGAAAGGCCCCCTCGGGGGCCTTTCGCGCGTTCTGAGGGCTTTCCACGGGCTTTCTAGGCGGAGGCCTACCGGAAAGCCGCCTCCCGGGCCGCAAGCCCGCTGCGGGCTCTCACGGGCTTCTCACGTGGGCTTCTCACGCGGGCTTCTCACGCGGGCTTCTCACGCGCCGGTGAGCCGTACCACCGGCCCCTTTCGTCGAGCCCCTCCCTCGGCCCCTCCCCCGGCCCCGGCACCGCTCAGACGCCGAAACTGCGGCGTGTCTCCTCCAGCGCCTGTTCCGCGAGGGCCCGGAGGCCGGGATCCGTGGGATCCATGCCGGGGTCGAAGACGAACTCCCAGATCATCCGGTCGTCGTCGGTCCTCCTCGCCACCAGCCGCACGCCCCCGCGGGCGTCCAGCGGGGCGTACTGGCTGACCACGATCGAGGCGGTCACCCGCTCTCGGACCGCCTCCGGGACCCTCCCGGGCTCGGGCAGCAACGCCCTGTGCGTCTGCCCGGCCGTGGTGACGACCGTCAGCCCCTCCTCGTCCCATGTGCCCCGGTCCACCTGGAACCACGGCAACCGGCTCCCGCCCAGATAGAGCGCCTTGTCCGTCGCGATCACGTAGCCGTCCGGCCCCTCGGCGTAGGTGAGCACCCTGTCGGTCGGCGCGACGGCCGCGCGGACCTCGGCGGGCGTCCGGTTGAAGAGCTTCATACGTCCACGTTATCGGCGAGCAGGTCGAGGGTGAGCGCGGCCGACCAGGAGAAGTCACGGCTGCCCCTGCCGCTGCCGTCGAAGGGATCGAAGCACTCCCGGAAGCCCGCCTGCCGTACCAGGCGCAGGGTGCAGATGCCGAGCAGCCGGGCCAGGTCGTCCAGCCCGTGTACGGCCGCCGCCCGCCGCAGCAGCCAGTTGGTGTTCACCCAGGACGGCCCCCGCCAGTAGCGGGACCGGTCGAACTGGGTGGCGCGGATCTCACAGCTGGGTACGGGGTACCCGGCGGCCCCCATGAACCGGGGCGACTCCAGCAGGCTCACCAGCTTCGCCACCTGGTCCGACGGCAGGCCCGGATCGAGCATCGGCCCGAAGGCCCCGACCGTGCAGACCGGGCTGAGACGCCCGGCACGCAGGTCGAGAGCGTGGAAGGCGTCACCCGACCACAGCCGCCGCAGTCCCTCGCGGATCCGCTCGGCCGCCTCCCGGTGCGGCCCGGGGTCGGCTCCGGCCAGCGGGGCCAGCTCGGCGAGCGCATGACAGGAGGCCAGCCAGACCCCGTTGAACATGGGGTCCTCGATCGCGAACGGGTGGTCCTCACGCAGGTAGGTCCCGTCGTAGCCGGAGTCGCGGTAGCGCAGGGCCAGCCAGACGTAGCGGTCGTCGTGGTCGTCGAGGGGACGGCCGGGCAGGCGCCCGGGCCGGTAGCCCCGTGGAACCGAGGCCAGGGCGTCCAGCGGGGCGTCCCACACGGGGCTGTCGTCCATCCCCGACTCCCACGGGTGAACGATCGCGGCGAGCCCTCCGCCGCCGAGATCCCTGGTCGTGGCGAGATAGTCGTGCTGGGCCACCAGCATCGGGTACAGCAGGCGGACCAGAGCCCGCGCCTCGTCGCGGTCCGCCGCGTGCCGCCATATCCACCAGACCGCCAGGGCGTGCAGCGGCGGCTGGGTCAGCCCTGAGGTGGGCACGCCGTTCGGGGCCGCCGGATGGTCCTGGGAACACCAGACGGACGGCCCGGGGAAATAGGCGTCCGCGTGCGTCGCGCGGAACACGATGTGCGGCACCATACCGGTGCGCCACTGCCCTGCCAGCAGGCTGAGCAGTTCCGCTCCGGCCCTGCGGGTGTCACGGCGGCCCACGCCGATGGCGACGAAGGTCGAGTCCCAGTTCCACTGGTGCGGGTAGAGGCCGGGCGCGGGCACGGTCGCCGTCCCCGTCCAGTTCGCGTCGAGCACGGACCACGCTTCGCGTCCGAGCGCGGTGTCGTCCACTGCCGGCCGCCCTTCCATTCGCCCAGTCTGCGCCTGTAATCGCTGGGAGAACAGGGTTTTGTCCCCCCGACATGGCCGGACGCCCCGTTTCCCTTGCTCCGGGACGCCCCGGAAGGCTTAACGGCCGCTGAGAGGCGTTGCCGTTCCCCCCGCCTCCACGTGCAGCCTGGGACTGCAAGCGCTCACCATCGGGCAGAACACCCCAAAGGGGGCATTCATGGATATCAAGCGGAAAATCCTGATCGGTGCACTGTCTCTCGCCGCCGCGGGAGGAACGGCGGCCACGCTGTCCGCCGCCGACGCCGACACTCCCCCACCCCAGACATCCGACCCCGCAAGCACGACCGCCCCGACCAGCCCCGACCAGGGGGAGCGGGGGGAGCGGGGGGAGCAGGGCCGGAACGGGCAGGACGGGCAGACTCCCCAGAACAAGGAATGCGACCGGAACGAGCAGAACGAGCACGGCCAGAACCAGCAGAACGGCCAGGATGGACAGGACGGCCAGAACGGACGCGGAGGCCGGGGCGGCAACGGAGGCGGCTGGAGCGACCAGCACGGCCAGAACGGCCGGGACGGGCAGGACGGCCGGGGCTGGGGCCGGCATGAGGGCCAGGGCTGCCACGGCGGCAACGGAGGCCAGGGCAGCGGAGGCCACGGCGGCAACGGAGGCCACGGTGGTAGCGGAGGCCAGGGAGGCGACGGCGGCGACGGCGGAGGTGGCGGCGGTGGCGGCGGTGGCGGTGGCGGTGGCGGCCGGGGAGGCGACGGCGGCGGAGGGTGGTGACACGCGCGGAACCAGCGCCCGGCGGCCGGGCGCCGGTCCGGCTCACCAGCGTCGAAAGCCTGTATCCGGCACCACAAATCTATATAAATACATATATCGGCATTTAATGGACTAAGAACTCATCGCCAGATTCCAGCCGACAAATCCACTGATTTACCAATCCAATCGCCAAGCATCATCCCCCGTGCCGGGGGCCGGGACACGGAACAACACGCCACCGCCGGACACGTCCCCCCGTACCGCAGAGAAAGCGGACGCGGAACAACGCACCACCGTCGGACGCGTCACCCCGTACGGCGGGGGAACCGAACCCGGAACAGCGCGCCGCCACCGGGTGCGTCGTCCACCTCCACCCGGGCGTGATGCCTGTGGGCGATCTCGGCCACGATGGCGAGCCCGAGCCCCGCACCGCCCGCCTCCCGGGCTCTGGCTCCGTCCGCCCTGACGAAACGGCCGAAGATGCGCTCGCGGTCCGCGACCGGCACGCCGGGGCCGTCGTCGGCGACCTCGACGACCGCCGTGTCGCCGTCGGGCCGTACGGCGAGCGTGACCGTGGTGCGCGTGTACCGCACGGCGTTGTCCACCAGGTTGCGGACCAGGCGCACGAGCGCCTGACGGTCCCCGGTGACCTTGACCGGGACCAGTCGGGCCCGTACCGGCAACGTGCTCGTCCGGCGTAGCCTGGCCCGTTCCCGGGCGACGACGTCGTCCAGGTCGACCTCCTCCCGGGGACCGCCCGCCCCCCGCTCGTCCGCGCGGGCGAGCAGCAGCAGGTCGTCGATCAGGCCGCGCAGCCGTACCGCCTCGGCCCGCATCGTGCGCAGGGTCTCCGGATCGGTGCGCCAGCCGTCCTGCTCGGCGAGTTCGAGCCCGCCCAGCACGCTGGTCAGGGGGCTGCGCAGCTCGTGACTGGCGTCGGCGACGAACCGCCGCTGGGCGCCCCGCGCCGACTCCAGCCGGTCCAGCATCCGGTTCATCGTCGTCGCCAGTTCCGCGACCTCGTCCCGGGTCCCGGGCACCGGCACCCGGGCCGACAGGTCGTCGTCCCCGATGGAGGCGACCCGTCGGCGGATCTCCTCGACGGGCGCCAGCGCGCGTCCGGACAGCCGGTAGGTGAGCCCGCCGACGAACAGCAGCGACACCGGTACGGCCACGGCCAGCAGGACCGCGGCGGTGAAGGTGGTCAGGTCGACGGGCTGGAGCGAGTCGGCGACGATCACCGTGTAGGGGTTCTCCCCGACGTTGACGGTCTGGGCCGCCACGAGCATGCCTCCGGCCTGTTCCACGGCGATCCCTCCCCCGGCCGCCGGGCGCGAGGCGGTGAAGGGAGCCCGGCCGGGAAACCCCCAGACCACCCCGCCCCGCGCGTCGACGATCTGGGCGGCCCCCGTGCTCCGGCCCAGTGTCCACTCCAGTTCCCCGAGATCCCCCTCCTCGGACTGACCGGCCTCGCCCGCGAGGTCCCGGACCGCGGTGACCAGGGTGTCGGTCGTCGACTCCAGCAGCGTCCGCCGCAGCACGAACACCCCGCCGGCCGCCCCCAGCACCAGGACGAGGGCGGTGACCAGCACGGCCGCCGCGGCCGTCCGCGGCCGCACCCCCACGCCGTCCCAGAGCCGGGCCACGGTCAGCCCCCGGCCGGGTCCAGCGCGTACCCCACCGTGCGGACCGTGCGGATGGCGCACCGGCCGAAGGGCTCGTCGAGCTTCCTGCGCAGGTAACGCACGTAGACCTCGACCACGTTCTCGCCGCCCTCGTAGTCGGCGTCCCAGATCCCCGCCAGGATGTCGCTCTTGGCGACGACCTCCCCCTTGCGCCGCATCAGGAACTCCAGCACGTCGTACTCCCTCGGGGTGAGGCCGATCTCCACCTCTCCCCGGGCGACCCGGCGGAGCGCGGGATCGACCGTCAGGTCGCCCGCGGCCATGACGGCGGGGCGTTCACGACCGCCGCGCCGTACCAGCGCCCGCAGCCGGGCGACCAGCACCACGAAGGAGAAGGGCTTGGTCAGGTAGTCGTCGGCGCCGAGGTCGAAGGCGTCGGCCTCGTCGTACTCCCCGTCCTTCGCCGTCAGCATGAGCACCGGCGTCCACACCCGCAGCTCCCGAAGCCTCCTGAGCACGTCGTAGCCGCTGAGCCCCGGCAGCATGATGTCGAGGACGATCACGTCGTAACGGTCGCTCTCCACGGCCGCGCGCAGCCCGCCGACCCCGTCGGCCCGGACGTCCACGGCGACGTGGTGTACGGCGAGCCCCCTGCGCACGATGTCGACGATCCTCGGCTCGTCCTCGACCAGCAGCACCCGCATGGTCTCCCCCGCCCTCCCCGTTGTCCCTTTCAGGATGCGAGGAGAGCCTTAAGGGGCCGCCAAGACCATCGCCAACCTTCGGCGAGAAGGAGCCGCGGATCCACCCGATGTTCGCAATCGTTGACGTCGCCCCTCGCAAAGGAACGGCCCCCACCGCCCCGCGCCTCCCCTTCACGAAGGAACGGCCCCACCGCCTCGCGCCCCTCCCCCTCACGAACGGGCGCGCGAGCGGACAGGCGTGGACGACGGCCTCGTCCGTGCCGCCGCGTCGATCACCGGCCAGATCAGGCGACGATCCGGTCGGTGGGAGACCGGCGGGCCGGGTCCGGGTCCCGCCGGAGCCAGTCGTCGATTCCCGCGACGGCCACCGCGATCAGGTCTGCGGGCGCGTCGCCGGTCTCGACGGAGGTACGGGCGATCTCGGCGAGCTGCTGGTCGGTGAGCCCGAGCGTGTCGCGGGCGATCAGATACTCGTCCGCGAGCGAGGAGCCGAACATCAGCGGGTCGTCCGTGCCGAGCGAGCACCGTACCCCGGCCGCCAGCAGGTCCGGCAGTGGGTGCCGGGTCAGGTCGGGGACCACGCCCAGGACGCGGTTGGAGGTCAGGCAGACGTCCATCGAAACGCCCTGCTCGGCCAGCGACTCAAGGAGGGCCGGATCCTCCGCGGCGCGGATGCCGTGCGCGATCCGGGTCGCGCCGAGGTGCTCGACCACGGCGCGGACGCTGTCGGGGCCGCGGAGCTCACCGGCATGCGGGGCGGAGGTCAGCCCGGCCTCCCTGGCCACGGCGAACGCCTCGGCGAACGGCTCGGCCGGGCAGGCTCCCTCGTCCCCGGTCAGGCCCAGGGCGTGGATTCCGCGCCCGGCGTGGCGGACGGCGAAGCGCGCGAGGCGGACGGCCTCCTCGGGACTTCCGTGGCGCGAGACCGCGATCGTCAGGCCGAACCCGACGCCGCAGCGTTCTCCGGCCTGCCGGCCCGCCTCGAGCACCAGCTCGAGGACGTGCTCGGCCGGTCCGAAGTGTTGGTAACTGTGCGGATCGAAGTGCGGCTGGACCCAGACGCCGCCGTCGGCCGCGACGTCCTCCACCAACTCGGCCACCACCCGCCGGAGATTGCCCGGCCGGGCCGAGGTCGCGTCGTAGGCCGCCTGGAAGATCCGCTGGAACTCGGTGAAGGTGGTGAAGGCTCGCGGATCCGGCGCCGTGCGCCCGTCCTCGGCCGCGAGTTCGGCCAGCGTGGCCGGACGCATGGCCGCCAGCAGGTGCAGGTGCAACTCGGCCTTGGGCAGTGTCCTCGGATCGCGACCCGGCACGGACGCGCCGGTCGCGGCGCCGCGTTCCCGGATTGTCACTGTCCACCCCCACGTGATCGGTGAATGGGCGCGGCGGAGACGTCCCGCTGCGGTGCGCCGGGGTCCCGAGCCGACGTCCGGGGTCCCGAGCCGACGATCAAGGTCCACCCTATGATCGTCTCCGGCGTCTGTCATCGCCGTTTCGGGCGACGGCGCGGCATGACGCCTTCGGCCGACCGGCGGCCCGGGGCGGGGAGGTCCCCTCCGGGCAGGGGCGTGACCGGTCTCCGCGGGACCGGCGGGCGGGTCAGCCCGAGGAGATGACCGCGGACAGGCCGGACAGCGGTTCGGCCAGCGCGTTGAGGGCGTCGACGAGCTCCTTGACCTGCTCCCTGGACAGGTCGGTGTAGGGGACGAACCCCTCGCCGTCGGCGTGCTTGGCGAGAACGGCCCTCAGGTCGCCGAACTCGGTGTCCAGCGTGGTGACGAGCTCGGCGTTCCGCTCCCGCACGATCGGCCGCAGAAGCTCGTAGACCTTGAACGCGCCGTCCACGTTGCCCTTGAAGTCCCACAGGTCGGTGTGGGAGAAGGCCTCCTCCTCACCGGTCACCTTGCCGGTCGCCACCTCGTCGAGCAGTTCCTTCGCCCCCTGGGCCATGGACGTCACGGTGATCTCCGCACGGGGCAGCACCGCCCTGAGCGTGCTGAGGTCGGCCAGCAGGGTGTCGCCGTGGACGGCCTCCTTCCGCACCGTCTTCGGCGCCCGCCACAGCGCCTTCTCCAGGCGGTGCCAGCCCGTCCAGGTCTGCCCCTCCTCGAGGTCGGACTCCCGGGCGTCCACCTTGGCGTCGATGTCGGGGAACGCCTCCGCGACCGGCTCGATGCTCTCCCAGCCCATACGGCTCGGCGCGTACAGGGCCCTGGCCCCGCGCACGTCACCTCTCTTGAGCGCGGCGACGAAGTCGTCGGTCCTGGCGAGGGTGTCGTAGACCTGGTCGGCCGCGTAGGAGCGGTACTCCCTGACGGCGCGTGCGGCCAGCCGGTCGGCCTGGACTCCGGACTCGCCCCGGGCCGTGACGTTCCGGAGCGCCGCGTCGTCACCGGCCGAGCCGCACGCGGTGAGCGCGAGGGCGAGAAGGGCACAGGCCGCGACGGGACGGAGAACGGCGGACATGGACGCTCCTGGGTGTCGTGAGGGGTCCATAATGCTGCAACCTCACCGCCGGACCCCGGCGACTTGCCGGTGAACACGCAGGTCACCGGCCTGCTGCCGGGGAAAGTCCGGACATCGGTGCCGGAGAACCGGGGAAACCGGGGGAAGCGGGGGAACCGGGGAGTCGCCGAAGGTCCCGGGAACGGCGGAGGCCCCCGGGAGCGCCGTTCCCGGGGGCCTCCGCCGTACGACGTTCAGTCGAGATAGTCGCGGAGCATCTGGGCGCGGGTCGGGTGACGCAGCTTGGCCAGCGTCTTGGACTCGATCTGCCTGATGCGCTCCCGCGTCACTCCGAACTCCCGGCCGACCTCCTCCAGCGTCCGGGGATGTCCGTCGGCGAGACCAAAGCGCAGCTGGATGATCCGCTGCTCCCGCTCGGACAGCGTCGCGAGGATGTCGTCAAGCTGGTCCTGCAGCATGATGAAGGCCGCCGCCTCCATCGGCACGACCGCGTCCGCGTCCTCGATGAAGTCTCCGAGGTCGGAGTCCTCCTCACCGATGGGCGACTGCAGCGAGACGGGTTCCTGCGCGATGCGCTGGATCTCGATCACACGGTCGATCGGGAGATCCATCTCCAGTGCGATCTCCTCGGGCGCGGGCTCGCGGCCGAGGTCCTGGTGGAGCTGCCGCTGGACCCGGACCAGCTTGTTGATCGTCTCGACCATGTGCACCGGAATGCGAATGGTGCGCGCCTGGTCAGCGATGGCCCGCGTGATCGCCTGGCGAATCCACCACGTGGCGTACGTGGAGAACTTGTATCCCTTGGTGTAGTCGAATTTCTCGACCGCCCTGATGAGCCCGAGGTTGCCCTCCTGGATGAGATCCAGGAACAGCATGCCGCGTCCCACGTATCTTTTGGCGATGGAGACGACGAGCCGAAGATTGGCCTCGATCAGCCGTTGCTTGGCCCGTGTGCCCTCCCACACGAGTTCCTTGAACTCCGGGAACGCCAGACGGGAGACGACGCTGGTGAGCTTGTCCTCGGCGAACAGGCCCGCTTCGATGGACTTGGCGAGCTCCACCTCCTCCTCTGCCGTGAGCAGGGGCACCCTGCCGATCTCCCGCAGGTAGATGCGGACCAGATCGCTGGTCGGGGCCCGTTTACCGACGTCCTCCTCATCGGACCGGGCGGTGTCTTCGTCTCCCTGGGGCTCGAGAACCTCCACTCCGTGCTCGGCGAGCATGCGGACGACGCGTTCAAGCGCGTCGGACGGCAGCTCGGATTTGTCGAGAGCGGCGGCCACGTCATCGACCGTGACGCTTCCGCGCTCCCTTCCCTTCGCGACGAGGTCGGCCACCTGGTCTACCGATGGCGGCCCACTTGGCAGCACCGATGCACCCACGGGAGACAGTCTGCTGTATTAGGTCCCCTAAATGGCAGACCTATTTTTGTCACCCAAGGTAAGACGACGATCATTATCGAACCGAGACCTTATTGGGGTTTGGTCGAATCGACGCTTGGAAATTAAAGCCAATTACGTGATCAGCTTCCGGAGGCGCGTTCCTTCAGCACACGCCGCTGCTGCTCCAGCGCGACCAGCTCTGCGAACAGCCGGTTGTACTCCTGCTGTTCCTCGACGGGATTGGTGCGCTGCATCCGCGACTTGAGCTGCTCGACCGTCCGCGCGACCGCGACGAGTTCCAGCGCGGCGAGCATGGCGGAGGCGTATCTCTCCTCACCGGACAGGTCCGCGCGCAGTTCCTCGACCGCGAAACGGGTGACCACCGGGCGCATGGCCTCGGGCACACCGTCGAGGAGCCGGTCGACCCACTCCCGCCCGCCGTGACCCGCGGCGGCCGTACCGCCGGCGTCGACGACCAGTTTGTGCAGGGCGACGTGCTCGGGCAGCGTGAACGCCTCCGGACCGATCGCGTCGAAGCCGGGGCCGAGCAGCGCGGGACGCTGCACGGCCAGCTTCAGCACCTCGGCCTCGGTCCGCACCCCGGGGTCGGTCAGCTCGGCGACCTTGCGCGGCCCCGCGGGCCGCCGTTCCCGCGCCGAGACCGCTCCCTGGGCGGTGACGGCGGTCTCGGCGATCCGGTCCATGACGAACCGCTCGTTGTTGAAACCGAGCCAGCGGTCGAGGTCCACGGCGTACAGCTGACGCAGCGCCCGGTCCTTGATCCCGGCCACGATCGGCGCCGCGGCGTCCAGCGCGGACAGCTTGCCCTCGTTCGTGCTCACGTCGTAACGGGAGATCATGCTGCGGATGGCGAACGCGAACAGCGGCTCGCGGCTCGCGATCAGGTCCCGCACCGCGGCCTCGCCGCGCTTGACGCGCAGATCGCAGGGGTCGAGCCCGTCGGGCTGGACGGCCACGAAGGTCTGGGTGACGAACTTCTGCTCGTCGGCGAAGGCCCGCAGCGCCGCCTTCTGCCCCGCCGCGTCGCCGTCGAAGGTGAAGATCACCTCGCCCTGCGATCCCGACTGGTCCAGCAGCAGCCGCCGCAGCACCTTGATGTGCTCCTGGCCGAACGCGGTGCCGCAGGTCGCCACCGCCGTCGGCACCCCCGACAGATGACAGGCCATCACGTCGGTGTATCCCTCGACGATCACCGCCTGGGACCGCTTGGAGATCTCCCGCTTGGCCAGGTCGACCCCGTAGAGGACCTCGCTCTTCTTGTAGAGCGGGCTTTCCGGGGTGTTGAGGTATTTCGGGCCGTCCTCCGCGTCGTTCAGTTTGCGCGCGCCGAAGCCGATCACGTCACCGGTGATGTCGCGGATCGGCCAGACGAGCCGCCCGCGGAACCGGTCGATGGGCCCCCGCCGCCCCTCCTTGGCCAGCCCGCCCTTGATCAGCTCCGCGGCGGTGAAACCCCTGCCCATCAGATGACGGCAGAGCGCCTCCCACTCGGCGGGCGCGTAACCGACCCCGAAGTGCTCGGCGTCGACGCGCTCGAAGCCGCGCTCCGACAGGAACCTGCGGCCGATCGCGGCCTCGGGGGACGACAGCCTCCCGGCGTAGAACTCCGCCGCAGCCCGGTGCGCCTCGATGAGACGGCTGCGCTCGCCCTGCTCACGCCCGGGGACGTAGCCGCCCTGCTCGTAGCGGAGCTGGATGCCCGCGCGGTTGGCCAGCCGCTCGACGGCCTCGCCGAACGACAGGTGCTCCAGCCGCCTGACGAAGGTGATGACGTCCCCGCCCTCGGCGCATCCGAAGCAGTACCAGTAGCCACGGGTGGGGGTGACGTTGAAGGAGGGGCTCTTCTCGTCGTGGAAGGGACACAGTCCCTTCAGGTTGCCGCCGCCCGCGTTGCGGAGCTGGATGTGCTCACCCACGATGTCCGCGATCGGTGAGCGCTCCCGCACGAGCGCGATGTCCTCGTCACTGATCCGGCCTGCCACGCCGTGAGTCTAGTGGGGTCCCCCGACAGCTTGGGGCTCGACGGGACAGGGCACCGACTTTCCCGAACAGGTCATGACCAACCGGAAGGTCGGTTACAAATGTAAAGGCTGATTCTCGATAACGTTACCCTGGTGGAGATCATGCGATCGGGGCACATAGCTCGACTGACCGTGGTGACCGGCGCGCTGCTCGTCACCGGGGCCTGTGCGTCGCCGGGCGGAGTGGCGGGCATCAGCACCATGCCTCCCGCGGCGGAGATGGCGGCCGCCGCGCCGGGCGCGATCACGGCGACGATTCCGACCCCGACCCCGACTCCCGCACCGCAGGCGGTGGTGACGCCTCCGCCGGGCGAGGAGCCGGTGCAGGTTCCGCCGCCCAAGCTGTCGAAGTTCACCTACGTCTTCCCGGTGAAGGACTGCAAGGTGAGCTACGAGAGCAGGCTGCTCGTGCTGCCCAAGACCACGATCTGGACCGGCAAGGGGTGTTCCTTCGTCTCCCCGGTGAGCGGCGTGGTCGACGAGGTCAACGCCAAGAACCGCTGGAAGCCCTCGACCGACGACGGCTCCGACCGCGAGGGCCGCTTCGTCACCGTCGTCGGGGATGACGGCGTGCGCTACCTCGGCGGCCACCTGGACAGCGTCGCCTCGGGGCTCAAGCCGGGCACGCGGGTCTCCGCGGGCCAGGTCCTCGGCCGGATCGGCAACTCGGGCAACGCCCGCTCGACCGCCAGCAACCTCTACTTCGCGATCTCCTGGAAGACCGACCCCTCGCTCTGGTGGGTACGGCGCGGCATGGTCAACCCCTGGGACTACCTGGACGCCTGGATGGACGGCAACCGCACGCTGTCGCCCGCCGAGGAGACGCGGGCCGTGATGAACCGGGTCGGCTCCTCCCCCAAGTGCTGGACGCTGTGCTCGTCCAAGCCGGGCGCCACGGAGAAGCCCACCAAGAAGCCCTCCCCCACGCCCGAGGAGAAGATCCCCCTGGGCGGCTGACCTTCCGCCCACCGCCGGCGAGGGGACGGCCCGGCACGCCCCGGAGCGAGCGGGGTTCCGCGACGAGAGGCCGCAAAGGGGCGATCGGAAACACGCGGTCCCCTCGGCTACGACGGCGTGGTCTTCGGCGTGCGCGCCTTCCCCGTGGCGTGGTGACGGCCCTGAGCCTCACCGCCCCCTGCCGGCCGTTCCACGGCTCGTTCCACGGCGAAGGCACCCGAAGCCACGCCGGTCGCCGTCCCTCGGCGGGGGACGGCGACCGGCGTGATCCGCGGCGCGATCGTCACTCGGGGTCGTAGGCGAGGTTGGGGCGCAGCCACTGCTCGACCTGGGGAAGGCCGAGCCCCCGCCGCCGCGCGTAGTCCACGGCCTGGTCCCTGCCGACGCGCCCGACGGTGAAGTACCGCGAGTCCTGGTGGGCGAAGAGCAGCCCGCTGACGCTGGCGGCGGGGGTCATCGCGAAGGACTCCGTCAGGGTCATGCCGAGCTTCTCGGCGTCCAGGAGCTCGAACAGATCCCGCTTCAGGCTGTGGTCGGGGCTGGCCGGGTAGCCGAGGGCCGGCCGGATGCCCCGGAACCGCTCGGCGTGCAGGTCCTCCAGAGCCGGGTCGATGTCCGGCTCGTACCAGTCACGCCTGGCCTGCAGGTGGATGTACTCGGCGAAGGCCTCGGCGAAACGGTCGGCCAGCGCCTTGACCATGATGGCCCGGTAGTCGTCGTGACGCGCCTCGAAGTCGGCGGCGAGCTTCCCCGCGCCGTGCACGGACACGGCGAAGCCGCCGAGGTGGTCGCCCCCGGGGGCCAGGTAGTCGGCCAGACACCGGTTGGGACGCCCCTCGGGCTTGACCGTCTGCTGCCGCAGCATCGGCATGCGCAGGGTGGCGGTGCCCGGCCCGGGCTCGATCAGGATGTCGTCGCCGTCGGAGCGGGCGGGCCAGAAGCCGTAAGCGCCGCGGACCTGGAAGCGGTCACCGGAGATGATCTCGTCGAGCAGGACGTTCGCCTCGTCGAACAGCTCGCGGGCCTCCGGCTGGTCCAGGATCGCCGGATACTTGCCCTTCAGCTCCCAGGCGAGGAAGAAGAACTGCCAGTCGATCATCGCGCGGAGGTCGGCCAGATCCGGCTCGATGACGCGCACACCGGTGAAGGCGGGAACGGGCAGGCCGTCGAAGGAGACCCGCTCGGGGTTGGCGCGGGCCTGGGCGATGGTCAGCAGGGGGCTGCGCTGCTTGTTCTCGTGCTGCTCGCGCAGGCGCTGCTGCTCGATCCGGTTGGCCGCGTCCAGCTCCCCGGCCCGGCCGTCGTCCATCAGGTCCGAGACCACGCCGACGACGCGGGAGGCGTCCAGCACGTGGACCACGGTGCCGTCGTAGGCGGGCGCGATCCGCACGGCGGTGTGCTGCCGCGAGGTGGTGGCGCCACCGATCAGCAGGGGCAGCTTCAGCCCGCGTCGCTGCATCTCGGCGGCGACGGCGACCATCTCGTCCAGCGACGGGGTGATCAGCCCCGACAGGCCCACCGCGTCGGCGCCCTCGGCGAGGGCGGTGTCCAGCACGGTGGCGGCGGGGACCATGACGCCGAGGTCGACGACCTCGTAGTTGTTGCAGCCCAGGACCACGCCCACGATGTTCTTGCCGATGTCGTGCACGTCTCCCTTGACGGTCGCGAGCACCACCTTGCCGTTGCCGCGAGAGGTCCCGGCCTCCGCCCCCTTCTCCGCCTTCTCCGCCTCGATGTAGGGCTCGAGGTAGGCGACGGACCGCTTCATCACCCGCGCGCTCTTGACCACCTGCGGCAGGAACATCTTCCCCGAGCCGAACAGGTCGCCCACGATCTTCATGCCGTCCATCAGCGACCCCTCGATCACGTCGAGGGGACGGACCGCCCGCTGCCGGGCCTCCTCGGTGTCGGCCTCGATGAAGTCGACGATGCCGTGCACGAGCGCGTGCGCGAGACGCTTCTCCACCGGCGCGTCGCGCCAGGACAGGTCGACCGTACGGCGGGTGCCCGAGCCGCTGACCGTCTCGGCGAAGGCGACGAGCCGGTCGGTGGCGTCGTCACGCCGGTCGAAGAGCACGTCCTCGACGAGCTCCAGCAGGTCCGCCGGGATGTCCTGGTAGACGGCGAGCTGCCCGGCGTTGACGATGCCCATGTCGAGCCCGGCGCGTACGGCGTGGAACAGGAACGCCGAGTGCATGGCCTCCCGCACGACGTCGTTGCCGCGGAAGGAGAACGACAGGTTGGAGATGCCGCCGCTGGTGCGGGCGCCCGGGCAGCGCCGCTTGATGAGCGGCAGCGCCTCGATGAACGCCTTGGCGTAGCCGTTGTGCTCGGCGATGCCGGTGGCGACCGCGAGCACGTTCGGGTCGAAGACGATGTCCTCGGGGACGAAGCCGGCCTTCTGGGTGAGCAGGTCGTAGGCGCGGGCGCAGATCTCCACCTTGCGCTCGGTGGTGTCGGCCTGTCCCTGCTCGTCGAAGGCCATGACGACCACGCCGGCGCCGTACGTCCTGATCCGCCGGGCCTGCTCCAGGAACGGCCCCTCACCCTCCTTGAGGCTGATGGAGTTGACCACGCCCTTGCCCTGCACACACTTGAGGCCCGCCTCCAGCACGCTCCACCGCGAGCTGTCGATCATGATCGGGATGCGGGCGACCTCGGGCTCGGTCGCGATCAGGTTCAGGAAGGTGGTCATCGCCCGCTCGCTGTCGAGCAGGTCGGCGTCCATGTTGACGTCCAGGATGTTGGCCCCGCCGCGCACCTGCTCCAGCGCGACGTCCACGGCGCCCTGGTGGTCGTCGGCCTCGACCAGCCGCCGGAACCGGGCCGAGCCCGTGACGTTGGTGCGCTCCCCGATCATCACGAAGCCGGTGTCCGGGCCGATCTCGAAGGGCTCCAGGCCGCTGAAGCGCGTGGCCGCCGGCGGCGCCGGGATCGCGCGCGGCGCGAGCCCGGACACGGCGGCCGCGATCCGCGCGGTGTGCTCGGGCGTGGTCCCGCAGCATCCGCCGACGATGTTGGCCATCCCCGAGGCGGCGAACTCGCCGAGCAGGTGCGCCGTCTCCTCGGGAGTCTGGTCGTAGCCCCCGAAGGCGTTCGGCAGCCCCGCGTTGGGGTGGCAGGCCGTGTAGGTGTCGGCCAGACGCGACAGCTCGGCCAGGTGCGGGCGCATCTCCTCGGCGCCCAGCGAGCAGTTCACACCGACCACCAGCGGATCGGCGTGTTCGATCGAGCTCCAGAACGCCTGGACGGTCTGCCCGGAAAGGGTCCGTCCGCTCAGGTCGACGATGGTCACCGAGATCCACAGCGGCAGGTCGGGGGCGACCTCGCGGGCGGCGGCGATCGCGGCCTTCGCGTTGAGCGTGTCGAAGATCGTCTCGATCAGCAGCAGGTCGACCCCGCCCGCGGCCAGCCCCTCGATCTGCTCGGCGTACGCCTCGCGGACCTCGTCGAACGAGACCGCGCGGTAGGAAGGGTCCTCCACCTTCGGCGACAGCGACAGCGTGACGTTCAGCGGTCCGACCGAGCCCGCCACGAACCGCCCGCCCGCCTCGTCGGCGGCCTGCCGCGCGAGCTGGGCGCCGCGCAGGTTCATCTCCCGCACGTACGCCTGCAGCCCGTAGTCAGCCTGCCCGACGCTGGTCGCGGTGAAGGTGTTGGTCGTGGTGATGTCCGCGCCCGCCGCCAGATAGCGCCGGTGCACGTCCAGCACGAGATCCGGCCGGGTCAGGTTCAGCAGGTCGGGGTCACCGGTCACGTCCCACGGGTGATCGCCGAAGCGGTCGCCGCGGTAGTCGGCGGGGGTCAGCGAGGCGCCCTGGAGCAGAGAGCCCCACGCCCCGTCCAGAACCACGACGCGCCGGTCCAGAAGCTCCCGCAGCGCCTGCGCTTTGGGACCGAACGACTTGTTCATCAGACCACCTCCCGCTCTGGGAGGCGCCCTTGATGGTCATCGGGAGGCCGAGCGTGGCGGGCCTGAACCCGTTGCAGCGCCTCTCGACCTGAGAACGACGATACCGAACCCCGGACGGCCCTTTGAAGCACATCACCCCATTACCATCTGTCACATCCCTTCACCCGGCGGAGTCAAAACAGATCACCTCCCCTTTTCCCACCCCATCCAGCCCGAACCGATCGGTGACAGTCGCCTTTCGGCGATGCCGCCGGAAACGGGGAACGGGCCGGGCCGCGGGATGCCCGCCGACGGCCGCCTTTACAAAGTAAGTTGAGCGCTGTGTGGCACGGCGGCCACATTCCGCGATATCGCCTCGTCCCCGGAACCCTGCCCTGAAAGGCGAGGCCGGACAGAGCCGAAGCGGCGCACGCTTTCCGCCTTCTCGGGCCCGATGACCTCTCGGACGACCCGCGTCACCGTCAGGTCTGGTCAAGACTCACGATCAGAAGCGTTTCCGGCTTGGCCGATGCCTCGATCACCTTCGCGATCTCATCCGGATAACTCTTGTCCTCCTCGGGATAGAACGGATGAAAGTCCAGATAAACGCCATCCCATATGGTCGACCTCATCTGCGTCCCGTGAGGGGGCATCCGCGCGACAACCGTCCATTCACGTTCGAGCAGGAGAGCATCGGCCCTGTCGGCCGCCTCCTGACCGTTCGCGCCTCCGACGTCGATGACAAGCATGTCCGTGACCTCGGCCCCCGCTCCGTAGTCGCCCTCGACGGTGGCCTCCCCCAGCACCCTGCCGATGCCACGCACCTCGTCGAGGACGGCCGGATCAACACGCGACGTCCCGTAGAACAACCCGCACCCCGCGACCAGGAACTGCACGCCAAGGAACACCGCGGCCACGACGATCCACCGGCGACCGCCGTTCTCCTCCGCCTGGCCGACGCCTACGGCGTACCGACCGGCCTCGGGGCGCCGTGCCAGCGCCAGGTGGTGAGGCGGGGGCGGCCGGGAAGGGCCGCGCGGCCGGTGGACCACAGGAGGGCGGGCCAGGGGGCGGTGCCGGCGGGGGCGTCGGGGAACAGCCGGGTCAGGACACGGGCGCACAGGTCGGCGGGGGGTTCCCAGGCCAGGCCGAGTCCCTCGGCGACGTCGTGCGTGTGAACCAGGATCTCCACCACGCCCATGGCCGCGAACCCCTCGGGGTCCGCCACCCCGAAGACGTGGAACGCGCGGACGTCCGGCGGAGCCGTACGGACCATGGCGACCAGCAGGGCTCCACTGGCCTCCAGCACGCTCAGCAGCCCGGCGGGACCGAGACGGCGCTCCGCGAAGATCACGTTCGCCGGGCCGTCCGGCTTCCGGCGGACCCATGCGAACGGGACGTGATCGTCCAGCGGGGGTGTCTCGGGAGCGAACTGGGCCGCGTAGGAGAACAGGTCGTCGGCGAGGTGCTCGACGGTCTCCCAGCAGCTCCACTCCAGCGATCCGGCCCTGGCGTCCCAGTCCGCCTCGGCCGCTCCGCGCAGGGTGGCGACCGCCAGCCGGACGGCATGCCGGACGTCGTCCGCGGTGACGGGACCGGCCGGTTCGTGGGCGTGTGACATGCCCCGAGCATAACGAGACGACTCTCCGCCCTCACCGCGTCAATCCCCGCGCTCCCTCCGCCGGGTGGAGCATCCGGGCGCTTCCGAGATGCGGAGGGGAAGCGCCCGGACGGTCTCGCGGGCGGAACGGTCGTCCCGGGGCCACGGCCTTCGAGGTAGTCGAGGGCGATGAGCGGCTTCACCGGCGAGGCGGACCGGAACCGCCGGTGCCCGTCACCTCGGGTGGACGTCCCGGTGGTGCGGTCGTACACCATGTAGACGGATCCGGAAATATGCCACCGTCGTGATTGACCCCCGTACGGTGCCGGCACAGCGCGGCCTGCGCCACGGACACCGGTGACAGAGCCGAAACAGCCGCGACAAGCGCGGCCGCCAGCAGCCCCACCAAGAATCTCATGGCCACTTCCTCAGCAGCCGGAACCGTCCCGGCCGCGTTTCCTTCCGTCCGGAGCGGCGTTCTTCGCCGGTTTTCGGCAGAATACGGAGAGCCCCCGAGAACACATCGTCTCTATTTTGAGAACGGACTTTCCCGCCTCACCGTGACACTTTTCGGCCCGACGATATACCGGAGTGGTGTCCCGTTCGTTTTCCACCGCCTCCGAGGCGGCTCTCATCGTCCCCGACTCCCCCACCCCTGCCGGTGGAGGTCAACACCCGTCCGCGGCGTCGTGGACGTTTTTCGCGCAGATCATGACACGGCCGCCACAACGGTGCCCGTTTCCCGGAAAAACGGGGAAAGAGGACCGTCACCCCCGCCATGACCATCCTGCGCCATTTTCATGATCTTATCCTTCACGGTGTCTTTCAGGAGTGCCGGAACAGCGTCCGTGTGAACACGCGCCCGCCATGGCGGGGCCCGAAGGCGCGAAAACCTCCGGCGAGTGAAGAACATGGCCCCGTGATGACCGTCCCACGGACCTCCGCCACGCCTCCCGTGGGCGTCGACGCGAGCCCGGAGATCGGACGGCCGCCGATCAAAGGTTCGACACCGACTACGTAATCACGCCACAAATGGCCGGACAATCCATATTTCAGCCATTAATCACTGGATTCCTGCCATGGCTGGGACAGCACACCACACCGCGCAATCCGAGCAGTCGCTTGACCCTCGAATCACCCGGCCCGGGGAAGATCTCTCTTCCAGGGCGTGAGGAGATGCCGTGAAGGGTTCCCAGGGAATCGGGCTGGTGCCCTGTCTGGCGTTCGCCGTGGGCACGATGGTGGGCGGCGGGGTGTTCACACTCTCCGGAACCGCGCTGAACGAGGCGGGGCCCGCCGCCCTGGTGAGCTATCTGGTGGCCGGCACGGTGATGCTGCTGTCCGCGCTGTCCTTCGTCGCCATCTCCTCCAGGGCCGGCCCCGGGGAGTCTGGCTACGGCCCGGTCGGCGACCTCCTCAGCCCGCTGTGGCGCTATGTGGTGATGTGGGGGTTCTATCTCAACGGCCTGACGATCATCGCCTTCCTGCTGGTCTCCTTTGGCGAATACCTCCGGCACTACTTCCTGCCGAATCTGGGCGTGACCGTCGCCGCGCTGCTCGCGGGCGTGCTCATCACCTGGCTGAACCTCGGCCCCGCCGACCTGGTCGCAAGAACGGAGACGCTGGTCGTCGCCCTGAAGATCGCACTGCTGCTCGTCTTCGTGGCCTGGGGAGTGGCGAGCTTCACCTCCATCCGGTTCACCCCCTTCGCCCCGCACGGAACCGGCGGGGTGCTGAGCGCGAGCGCGCTGCTGTTCACCGCCTACACCGGTTTCAACGTGGTCACCAACATGGCGAGCTCGGTGCGAAACCCGCGGCGGACCGTGCCGATCGCGGTGATGGGCTCGGTGCTGTTCTCGGCGGCCCTCTACATCGGGGTGGTGCTGGCGATGCTGGCCAGCGACATCCGCACGTTCGGCGCCGCGGGGGTCGGCCAGGCCGCGGAGGCGCTGATGGGCGCATGGGGCGGCTACATGATCGCCTTCGCCGCCTGCCTGTCCACCCTGTCGGGGGCGAACGCCAACATGCTCGGGGCCAGCGAGATCATGCTTCGCATGGTGGCGCGGGGGGACGTGCCGCCGATCGCGGGCCGCGCCACCCGGCGCGGCCACCCCCTGATCAGCGTCCTGTTCATCGGGGCCGTGACGGTGGTGCTCATCCTCACCTCGGACATCACCACGATCGTCGGGCTGGCCAACGTCGGGGCGCTGGTCTCCATGGTCGTGGTCAACATGGCGGCGGGAGTACTGGCCCTGCGCGGCTGGCCCGGCGAGGGGACACAGCTTCCCGGCGGGGTCGCCATCCCGGTGATCGGGACCCTGTCCTGCCTGGCGCAGTTCCCCTCACTCGGCTGGCGGCCGGTGGCGCTGGGCCTGCTCATGGTCGCGGCCGGGCTGCTCGTCTTCCGGCTCATGCACCGGCTGCCGCAGGAGGAGCGGGACGCGGAGCGGGCGCGGGCGGCTCTCCACCACCTGGAGACGCCGCTGCTGCGCGCCCTGCGCGGGCCGTCCGACTGACGCCCGCCCCGGAGGCGGGATCTCACCTGTCAGGCGGCGGAGATTTCACCGGGCCGTTACGGAGAGCGGGCAACCAGAACCGATTGACCGTTTTATTGGCTTTTGTGGGCCTTCTGGTATTTGGCAGCCGGGTATGTAGCCGTCGGCCCTCCCGATCGGTGAGCAGGAGATCTCCATGGCTTTGCACAAGGTCACGAGCAAGGAGGTCACCGAGTTCGGTGACCTGTACACGTCACCGCTGAGCGAGAGGGTGCTCCCGAAGTACAACATCCCGGACGCGCAGTCCGATCCGCGCGTGGTCTACGACCTGCTCCGGTCGGAGTTGCTGCTGGACGGCAACGCCGCGCAGAACCTGGCGACGTTCTGCACCACGTGGAGCGACGAGGAGGTCCATCGGCTGATGGACAGGTCGCTCAACAAGAACATGATCGACAAGGACGAGTATCCCCAGACCGCGGAGATCGAGTCACGCTGCGTGCACATCCTGGCGAAGCTGTGGAACTCCCCGTCCGGCCGGGACACGATGGGCTGCTCGACCACCGGATCGAGCGAGGCCGCGATGCTCGGCGGGCTGGCGCTCAAGTGGCGGTGGCGGCGGCGCAGGCAGATGGACGGCAAGCCGACCGACCGCCCCAACCTGGTGTGCGGCCCCGTACAGGTGTGCTGGGAGAAGTTCGCCCGCTACTTCGACGTGGAGCTGCGGCAGGTGCCCCTGGAGCCGGACGCGACCGGGCTGCGCCCGCACCAGCTGCGCCAGTACGTCGACGAGAACACCATCGGCGTGGTGTCGATCCTCGGCGTCACCTACACCTGCGACTTCGAGCCGGTCCAGGCCATCGCCGGGGAACTGGACGACATCCACGCCGAGACCGGACTGGACGTCCCGATTCACGTCGACGCCGCCAGCGGCGGGTTCATCGCCCCGTTCGTCCAGCCGGACCTGGAGTGGGACTTCCGTCTTGAGCGGGTGGCCTCCATCAACACCTCGGGCCACAAGTACGGCCTGGCACCGCTGGGCGTCGGATGGGTGGTGTGGCGCTCGGCCGACCTGCTGCCCAAGGAGCTGATCTTCGACGTCGACTACCTGGGCGGCGAGATGCCGACCTTCGCGCTCAACTTCTCCCGCCCCGGCGGCGAGGTCATCGCCCAGTACTACTGGCTGCTGCGGCTGGGCCGGGAGGGCTACCGCAGGGTCCAGCAGTCCTGCATCGACACCGCCCGGTTCCTGGCCGCCCAGATCGAGAAGATGGGACCGTTCGAGCTGCTGTACGACGGCAAGGGCGCCCTGCCCGGGGTGTCCTACACCCTGGCCGACAAGAACGCCGGCTTCACCCTCTACGACCTCACCGAGCAGCTGCGCGCACGCGGCTGGCAGGTGCCCTCCTACCCGCTGCCCCCCGACCGGCAGGAAACCGTCGTCCAGCGGGTGCTGATCCGGCACGGCATCGGCCGCGACGAGATGGGGCTGCTCGCCGAGGACATCCGCCGATCCATCGACCGGCTCGGCCGCGGCGGCGGGGGCGGGGCGAGGCAGCAGCCCGGTTTCCACCACTGACGGACACCGACGGGGCGCCGCGCGCACGTTCCCAGGGAGAGGCCATGTCCGCAACGAACTACCGGGACGTCGTCGACAAGGTCATGATCGCCGTACGGCCGCACATCGGCGCGGGGAAGGTCGCCGACTACATCCCCAGCCTCGGCGAGGTGGACCCCGCCCAGTTCGGGTTCGCCGTGGCCACGGTCGACGGCGAGGTCCACGGGGGCGGCGAGTCCACGACACCGTTCACCATCGAGAGCATCTCCAAGCTGTTCGCCCTCGCGCTGGTGCTCGGCCACGACGACAGGGCGATCTGGAGGCGGGTCCGGCGCGAGCCGACCGGAGACCCGTTCAACTCGCTCATCCCGCTCCAGATCTCCAGGGGCGTCCCGGGCAACCCGTTCGTCAACCCGGGCGCCATCGTCGTCACCGACCAGCTTCTCAGCGACACCGGCGACGCCTACGGGGCCGTCCGCGGGCTGCTGCGCGCCGAGACCGGCAACCCGCAGCTGCACGTGGACGCGGTCACCGCGCACTCGGAGGAGACCACCGGCAACCGGGATCGGGCACTGGCCTACCTGGTGGCCGACTTCGGCAACATGCTCAACCCGGTCCACGCGGCGCTCGACCACTACTTCCGCCAGTGCTCCATCATGATCAGCTGTGAGGAGCTGGCACTGGCGGCGCTGTTCCAGGCCCGGCACGGCGTCCGGGCGGACGGTTCCCGCCTGATCTCGGAGCGGGACTCCCGGGGCCTCAACGCGCTCGTGCTCACCTGCGGTACCTACAACGAGGCCGGGGAGTTCGCCTACCGCGTGGGGCTGCCCTGCAAGAGCGGCGTCGGCGGCGGCATCCTGGCCGTCGTCCCCGGCCGGTGCACCGCCGTGGCGTGGGGCCCCGGGGTGAACGACAAAGGCAACTCGGTCTCGGCCGCCGTCGCCCTGGAGGCGTTCGCCGAACTGACCGACCTGTCGCTGTTCTGAGCGACGCCACCCTCGTCCAGGTGATCGGGAGCCCGCGGTGACCCATCCGAAACACGCCAGATCCCGGCGCGCGACCGGGCACTACCTGACGGTCTCGACACTCGGGGTGATGACCGCCGCCTCCATCGTCACCAGCCTCCGCGGACTGTCGCTGATGGCCAAGGAGGAGTTGACGATGTTCGTCTACATCGGCTTCTCCACCTTCCTGTTCCTCATCCCGGTGGGGCTGGTCGCCGCCGAGCTCGGCGGCGCCTTCGGCGACCGGGCGGGCGGTCTGTACGTCTGGGTCGCCGAGGCCTTCACCAAGCCCACCGGATTCGTCACGATGTTCCTGTCGTGGGTGCAGAACATCGTCTGGTATCCAGCCGGTCTCAGCTTCGCCTCCGCCGCCGCCGCGTTCGCCATCGGCAGGCCGGACCTGGCCACCGACCACGTCTACGTCGGCCTGTTCATCGTCATCGCCTTCTGGCTGTGCACCCTCGCCGCGCTGGTCGGCAACCGGTTCGCGGCCAAGGTCACCAAGTACGGCTTCCTCCTCGGCACCGCGATCCCCGGGATCATCCTGCTGGCCGGGTTCCTGGCCTGGCTGCTCTCCGGGCGGCCGATCGGCTGGAGCGAGGCGACCAGCCAGGCGGTCGCGGTGGAGCGGGGCGGTCACCCCCATCCCAGGCTGTTCCCCTACATCACCGGGCTGTCGGGCCTGTCCTTCCTGGCGGGCATCCTGCTCAACTTCGCCGGTGTGGAGTCTCAGGCCGTGCACGCGATGGAGTTGAGGAACCCCAGGACCGGCTACCCACTGGTGATCATGATCGCGGCGCTGCTGTCGTTCGGCATCTTCACCCTCGGCTCGCTCGCCGTCGCGGGGATCCTGCCCTACAAGGAGATCAACATCGAGAGCGGCGTATTCGACGCCTTCCACCGGCTCTCGGCCACCCTGCTGCACGCCTCGTGGCCGGTGCAGCTGATCAGCGTCCTGGTGTGCTACGGCGCGCTGGGCGGCGTGCTGGCCTGGATCGTCGGTCCCAGCCGCGGCCTGCTCGCCACCGCCCGCGACGGAATGCTGCCGCCGTTCATGCAGAGGACCAACAGGAGCGGGGTGCAGATGAACATCCTGCTGGTCCAGGGCGTGGTCGTCACGGTCATCGCCTCGCTCTACCTGTTCATGAGCGACGTCAGCACGGTGTACTTCCTCATCTCCGCCCTGTCGGTGAGCCTCTACATCATCGTCTACATGATCATCTACGCCTCCGCGATCCGGCTCCGCCACACCCGGCCGGACCTGCCGAGGGCCTTCAAGATCCCGGGCGGTACGGCGGGCATGTGGGGGGTCGCCGGAACCGGTTTCCTGGCCGCCGCGTTCGCCTTCGTGCTGTCCTTCGTACCGCCCGCGCAGCTGCCGATCGGCAGCCCGGCCCTGTACGTCGCGCTCGTCGCGGCCGGGGCGATCGTCTTCAGCGGGGCGCCGCTGGTCGTCGAGCGGTTCAAGAAGCCGTCCTGGAAGGAGTACGCGGACAGCGTCTCCGCCCGCGACACCTGACCCCGCCCGAACCCAGCCCGCACCCGGCCCGCACCCGGCACCGCCCGCCGGGACGGCCACCCGAACCCGACACCTGAACCCGGCACCCAAACCCGATGCCCGACCCCGGCACCCCGGGCACGGGGGCAGGACCCTGACCCGCGGCGGGCCCCGGGACCGGCCTCCGGTCTCAGCCGCCCGACAGCCGCCTGTGCCAGGTGACGGCCGAGGTGTCGGTCAGCGAGGCGATCTGGTCGACGACCACGCGCAGCCGCCCCGCGTCGCTCTCGGCCCGGGTGAAGGCGGGACGCAGCGCGGGCTCCAGCGTGCCGGGCGCGCCCAGCATGATCAGGTGGGCGAGGTCGCGGATGAGCTCGCGCTGCCTGGCCTGGTTGGCGCTGTGCTCGTCACGGGTCATCACGTAGTGGGCGGTCAGCCCCTTCAGCAGGGCGCACTCCAGCCGGGTCTCCCGGGGGACGACCAGATCGGCTCCGTAGCGGCCGACGTCCAGGCCGTAGGCCTCGCGGGTGGCCTCCTGCGCCGACCGGCAGAGGTGACCGATCAGCGCGCTGGTGAGCCCCTTGGTCGCGGCGAGGTCGGTGAGGGAGCCGTCGAAGTGGCGGGGCCAGAGCGGCTGGGCGACCAGGCGGCCGAAGATGTCCTCCAGCTCGCCGAGCTCGGCGTCCGGGGCGTACCAGGCGCGGGTGGTCAGGCAGACGTCGTGGCGCTCGGCGGGGTCGCGCAGCGCCTGCGGCACGACCGCGCCCGCGTGCAGGGCGTCCTCCAGGTCGTGCACCGAGTAGGCCACGTCGTCGGCCCAGTCCATGATCTGGGCCTCGAAGCTGACCCGGCCCTCCGGCGCCCCCTGCCTGATCCACTCGAAGACGGCCAGGTCGTCGCCGTAGGCGCAGTACTTGGGGCTCGTCTCGCGGGTCCAGGGATACTTGGTCGCGGCGTCCAGCGAGGCCCGGGTGAGGTTGAGACCGGCGCTGCGGCCGTCCTCGGTGAGGACCTTGGCCTCCAGGCGGGTCAGCAGGCGCAGGCTCTGCGCGTTCCCCTCGAACCCGCCGCACCCCGCGGCCAGCTCGTTGAGCGCGGTCTCCCCGTTGTGCCCGAACGGCGGATGCCCGAGATCGTGGGCCAGGCAGGCGGTCTCGACCAGGTCGGGATCCCTGCGGAGCGACTGGCCCATCTCCCGGCCGATCTGCGCGCACTCCAGGGAGTGGGTCAGCCGGGTGCGCGGGATGTGCTGGCCGCTGCCGAGCGTCTCGGCGGGACCGACCACCTGGGTCTTGGCCGCGAGCCTGCGCAGCCCCGCGCTGTGCAGCACGCGGGCCCGATCGCGTTCGAACGGGCTTCGCTCAGGGTTGCCGGGGGGTTCCGGCACCCATCTGGCCTGGTCGTGCTCGTCGTAACCCTGCATAAGTGCAGTGATTTTATCCAGGAAAGGGGCCTCCCATGCAGAACAGCGTGGAAACAGCTGATGACTCCTGGAAGGCAGGCACATGCGCCCCGCAAGCGCGAGCCGGGTGGTGTGCGCCCCGGCCCGGGGACAGGCGGGCCGGGGCGCACGAGCCGGTCAGCGGGTGTCGGAACCCTCACTGACCAGGGCGGCGCGTCCCGCCTCCAGGCGGGCGACGGGGATGCGGAACGGCGAGCAGGACACGTAGTCCAGACCGGCCCGGTGGCAGAAGTGGACCGAGTCCGGGTCGCCTCCGTGCTCACCGCAGATGCCGAGCTTCAGGTCGGGACGGGTCCTGCGGCCCTCCTCCGCCGCGATCCGCACGAGCCTGCCGACGCCGTCGCGGTCCAGGGACTCGAACGGGGAGACGCCGAAGACGCCCAGCTCCAGATACTTGGAGAAGAACGAGGCCTCGACGTCGTCGCGCGAGAACCCCCAGGTCATCTGGGTCAGGTCGTTGGTGCCGAAGGAGAAGAACTCGGCGGCCTCGGCGATCTGCCCGGCGGTCAGCGCCGCGCGCGGTACCTCGATCATCGTGCCGACCAGCGCCTCGACGCCGGCCTCGGCGAGGATCCGCCGGGCCTCGTCCCTGACGTGCTCCAGCTCCTGGACCGCGCCGACGAGCGGAATCATGATCTCGGCGCGGGCGCCCTCGACGGCCTTGGCCGCCTCGGCGATCGCCCTGACCTGCATGGCGAACAGACCGGGGATGACCAGGCCGAGCCGTACGCCGCGCAGGCCCAGCATGGGGTTCTGCTCGTGCAGGCGCTTGACGGCGGCCAGTACCCTGAGGTCCTTGTCGTCGGCGTCGTCCCCGGCCAGGGCGACCTTCACCGACAGCTCGGTGTAGTCGGGCAGGAACTCGTGCAACGGCGGGTCGATCAGCCGGATCGTGACGGGCAGGCCCGCCATCGCCTGGAAGATCTCGGTGAAGTCCGCCTTCTGCAGCGGTTCGAGGGCGGCCAGCGCCTGCTCGCGCTCGGCGTCGGAGGTGGCCAGGACCAGGTCCTCGACCAGCTGCCTGCGGTCGCCGAGGAACATGTGCTCGGTACGGCACAGGCCGATGCCCTCGGCCCCGAAGCGGCGGGCACGGGCGGCGTCCTCGGCGTTGTCGGCGTTGGCCCGCACCCGCAGCCGCCGGGAGGCGTCGGCGTGGGTCATGATGCGGTCCACGGCCCTGACGAGCTCGTCGTCCTGGTCGGTGGCGCCCTCGAAGTACTCCACGACCGGGGAGGGCACGACGGGCACCTCACCGAGGTAGACGGCACCGCTGGAGCCGTCGATGGAGATGACGTCCCCCTCGGAGACCACGATCCCGCCGGGCGCGGTGAACCTGCGCTCCTTGGTCGAGACCTCCAGCTCCTCGGCGCCGCACACACAGGTCTTGCCCATGCCCCGGGCGACGACGGCGGCGTGGGAGGTCTTGCCGCCCCGGCTCGTCAGCACGCCCCGGGCGGCGATCATGCCGGCCAGGTCGTCGGGGTTGGTCTCGCGGCGGACGAGGATGACGGCCTCGCCCTGGGCGGCCAGCTCGACGGCCCGCTCCGAGGAGAAGACGGCCTTGCCGACGGCCGCGCCCGGTGAGGCGTTCATGCCCTTGGTGATCCTGGCGCTCTCGGCGTCACCGGCGAAGCGCGGGAACATGAGCTGGGCCAGCTGGGCCCCGTTCACCCGGGTCACGGCCTCGTCGAGGTCGATCAGGCCCTGGTCGACCAGCTGTACGGCGATGCGGAACGCGGCGCCCGCCGTCCGCTTGCCCACCCGGGTCTGGAGCATCCACAGCTTGCCGCGCTCGACCGTGAACTCGATGTCGCACAGGTCGCGGTAGTGGTTCTCCAGCGTCTCCATGATCTTCATGAGCTCGTCGTAGACGGGCTTGTCGATGCGCTCCAGCTCCTGCAGCGGCATGGTGTTGCGAATGCCGGCGACCACGTCCTCGCCCTGGGCGTTCTGCAGGTAGTCGCCGTAGACGCCCTGGTGGCCGCTGCCGGGGTCACGGGTGAAGGCGACACCGGTGCCCGAGTCCATGCCGCAGTTGCCGAAGACCATCGAGCAGACGTTGACGGCGGTGCCGAGGTCGGCGGGGATGCGCTCCTGGCGGCGGTAGAGGGTGGCGCGGGGCGCGTTCCACGACTCGAAGACCGCCATGACGGCCATGCGCATCTGCTGGTGGGGGTCGGCGGGGAAGTCCTGCCCGGTCTGCTCGCGGACGATGCCCTTGTAGGTCTCCACCAGGCGCTGGAAGTCGGCCGCCTCGAGCTTCAGGTCGTCGCGGCCGTTCTTGAGCTCCTCCAGGGCCTCGTCGAACAGCTCGCCGTCGATGCCCTGGACGGTCTTGCCGAACATCTGGATGAGACGGCGGTAGGAGTCCCAGGCGAAGCGCTCGTTGCCACCCGCCTGCTTGACCAGGCCGTGCACCGACTCGTCGTTGAGACCGATGTTCAGGACGGTCTCCATCATGCCGGGCATGGAGAACTTGGCGCCCGAGCGCACGCTGACCAGCAGCGGGTCGTCGGCCTGGCCCAGACGACGGCCCATCTGGCCCTCCAGCGCGGCCAGGTGGGCGGCGATCTCCTCCTCCAGCCCGTCCGGGAGCCTGCCGTCCTCCAGGAAGCGGCGGCACGCGTCAGTGGTGATGGTGAAGCCGGGAGGCACCGGCAACCCGAGATTGGTCATCTCCGCCAGGTTGGCCCCCTTACCGCCGAGCAGATCCTTGAGATCTTTGTTGCCCTCGGTGAAGTCGTAAACGTACTTGGGCACGGTTGCTCCTTCTGCGACTTCAAATGACGTGTGGTTCCGCCTTGCTGGGACTCTACCTATGAAGAAGAAGACGAAACGCCACCCACCCGACGAAGCCACGTTTACCCAGGTCAGAGGGTACATGGCGGTCTAATCCAATTTAAATCCACAGCAAAACCGTGGCGATATGGCCGACCCCAAAAATTGGTATAAACCAATTGGTATAAACCAATTGTCTCAGTATTCAAACGCGTTCACTTGAGGTTCAACCGATGCGGTATGGGGTACACAGGGCACCCGCGGACGCGTGGATCGGCCCGGAGAACCCTCGCGATCTCCTGGATCACCGAGGGATCGCATGGGATTGTCACGTATGTGATGAATATGGAAGAGGGGAACCAGCGCCCCTGGGCACGGCCCGACCATCGGGAGGAGCGGTCACGGACCGGGTGGGCGGGACCCGGGCACACATGGGGCCCGTCACAGGGGGCCTTTCCGCCGGGAGCCCGTCCGGGGGCGTTTCCGCAGGGGCGGCGCCGTCCGCGCCCGCGCCGTACAGGGCTGGTCGTGGCGGCGGCCCTGACGGGGGTCCTCGTCCTGATCGGCGCGGTCACGGGCGCGGCCCTCCTCGTCCTGCGCGTGACGCCCGGGGCGGGGCAGGAGGCGCAGGGCGCACGGGCGTCGGCCCTCTCCAGCGATCCGGCGCCGACGACCGGGGAGTCGGCGGATCCGGGGGCGGTCGCCTACATCGACGACATCCGGCCGGGCACGTGCGTGAACGAGGTGTTCGACAACACCGTCTTCGAGAAGGACAGCGGCGTCCTGCCGCTGGCGAGCTGCACCGACGCGCACGACGGCGAGGTGCTGACCAGGTTCCTGCTGCCCGGGCGGGAATGGCCGGGCAGGGAGAGGGTGCGGGCCATGGCCGTGGAGGGCTGCCGGGGACGGCTGGCCCCGATCTTCGAGCACAGCCCCATCGCCGAGCAGCTGACCTCGCTGGCGTTCGCGCCCCTGCGGGCCGAGTGGCCCGAAGACCGCCTCGTGGTCTGCGTCGCGGTCCACAAGGAGATCGGATTCCTCTTCCGGCCGGTCGAGCCCCCACAGACCCAACCGGCCGTCCCGGCGCAGACGGAGGGGGCTCCCGTCCTCGGGGCGTGAGCCGCCTCCGGCGCGGCGGTGCGAGCGCCGGTGCCGCCGCCGACGTCACCGTCGGCGGCGGCCGTCACCGGCGGTGTCAGTCGTTGAGGTGCTGGCGGAGGTAGGCCTCGACCTTGTCGAGGGCGACGCGCTCCTGGGTCATCGAGTCGCGCTCGCGGACGGTCACCGCGTGGTCCTCGAGGGTGTCGAAGTCGACGGTGATGCAGAACGGCGTGCCGATCTCGTCCTGACGGCGGTAACGGCGGCCGATCGCGCCCGCGTCGTCGAACTCGACGTTCCAGCGGCGGCGGAGCGCGGCGGCCAGGTCCTTGGCCTTCGGCGACAGGTCGGCGTTGCGCGACAGCGGGAGCACCGCGACCTTGACCGGCGCGAGGCGGTGGTCGAGCCGCATGACCGTGCGCTTCTCCATGACGCCCTTGGCGTTGGGCGCCTCGTCCTCGGTGTAGGCGTCGATGAGGAAGGTGAGCGTGGCGCGGTCGACACCGGCCGCGGGCTCGATCACGTACGGGACGTAGCGCTCACCGGTCTCCTGCTCGAAGAAGCTGAGGTCGGTGCCCGAGGCCTTGCCGTGCGCGGTCAGGTCGAAGTCGGTGCGGTTGGCGACGCCCTCAAGCTCGCCCCACTCGCCTCCGGTGAAGTTGAAGCGGTACTCGATGTCGACGGTCCGCTTGGAGTAGTGCGACAGCTTCTCCTTGGGGTGCTCGTACAGTCGCAGGTTCTCCGGGTTGATGCCCAGGTCGATGTACCACCGGAAGCGCTCGTCGATCCAGTACTGGTGCCACTCCTCGTCGCTGCCCGGCTTGACGAAGAACTCCATCTCCATCTGCTCGAACTCGCGGGTGCGGAAGATGAAGTTGCCCGGGGTGATCTCGTTGCGGAACGACTTGCCGATCTGGCCGATGCCGAACGGGATCTTCCTGCGTGCCGACTGCTGCACGTTGAGGTAGTTGATGAAGATGCCCTGGGCGGTCTCGGGGCGCAGGTAGGCCAGGCCCGACTCGTCCTCGACCGCGCCGAGGTAGGTCTTCAGCAGGCCGCTGAACTGCTTGGGCGCGGTGAACGCCCCCTTGTTGCCGCAGTTGGGGCAGGTGATGTCCGCCAGGCCGTGCTCGGGGGCCTTGCCGTGTTTCTCGGCGTAGGCCTCCTCGAGGTGGTCGGCACGGTAGCGCTTGTGGCAGGACTGGCATTCGGTCAGCGGGTCGGTGAAGGTTTCCACGTGGCCGCTGGCCTGCCACACCTCACGGGCCAGGATCACACAGGAGTCGAGACCGACGACGTCGTCACGGCCCTGCACCATGGTCTTCCACCACTGCCGCTTGACGTTGTTCTTGAGCTCCACTCCCAGTGGACCGTAGTCCCAGGAGGCCCGCAGGCCTCCGTAGATCTCGCTGGAGGGGTAGACGAGCCCACGTCGCTTGGCGAGGCTGACGATGGTGTCCATGATGTCCGTACGGCGTGCCATAAGGGAAAATCTCCATCCGGCTGGAGGTCGGCGAGGAATTGATTGGATCCCAGCTTAGGGGAGCCACACGAGCGGGACATGCGCATGGACCGTCGCGCCCCGCCCGTCCGGGGGAGCCGGTCAGGAAATGTCCGTGTCCTCGAACGCGCTGGGCTCGTTGACCATCAGGGTCATCAGCGGATACATCACCATCCGCGCCGCCCCCAGCGCCCGCCGGTAGAACCCGGCGCCCTCCCACTCGCTGACCAGCGCCCACAGGTCCGGCTCGTCGACCGAGCGGACCACGCGGCCGCGCACGTACCCCGGCTGCCCGGCCAGGGTTTCGACGATGTCACGGGCCTGTCTGCGGAACTCCTCGGTGCGGTCCGGCGGTACCGAGTAGCGGATGAGAGCGAGCATCCGCCCAGCATGCCAGAGCCCCTCCCCCTCTCCGCGCCTCCCTCTCCCTCTCCGTGCCCCCCGCCCGGCCACGAGAGGAAGGCGTCCGGGCGCGGGGGCGTGTCGCGCGGGGGCCCTCGGCGTTAGGCTCTGGCCGTGGCCGAAAAACGCCCAGAACGTCCCGCGCATCCGATGGCCAGGCCCCGCCCGCGGCAGGGCCGGCAGAGCCCCGGCCGGGCCGGACGCCCGCTCCCGCCGGGTGAGCAGTTCTTCACGCCGGGCGCGGACGGCCTGCGCCGCCGGGTCGAGCAACGCAGCGCGGCCCCGCTCGTCTTCCTGTTCCAGCTCCCCCGCTGGGTCGTCCCAGCCGTCCTCGTGGCGCTCCTGCTGGCCGGGTTCGCCGTGTCATCCTTCTGGGGCGGTCTCGCCGTGCTTCCGGTGATCGGTTTCGTCGGCTGGCTGGCCTATATGTCCTGGCCGTCGCTCGGGATCAGGGGCCGCGTGCTGCGGGTCGCCCTGCTCACCTTCCTGCTCCTGCTCGCCGCCGACCGCTTCGGAGCGTTCTGATTCGATTTTGACAATCGTTTTCATTTGCCCGCATACTGTGGACATGATGTCCGGCTTTTCCCGACGTATCCGCATGTGCACAGCAGGGCTGCTCGCGCTCACGACCGCCACCGTCACCACCGCCTGCGGTCCCGGCCCGGCCGACTCGGCCACCGTGAGCGGCTCCGGGGAAGGCAGGACCGGCGTAACCGCCGCCATGTACCCGCTGCAGTGGCTGGCCGAGCGGGTCGGCGGGCCCGACGCCGCCGTCACCGGCCTGACCAAGCCGGGCGTCGAACCCCACGACCTGGAACTGACCCCCGTTCAGGTCGCCGGCCTCGAGAAAACCGGGCTGGTCGTCTACATCAAGGGCGTGCAGCCCGCCGTGGACGACGCGGTCGAGCAGCACGCCGCCGACCGGAGCTTCGACGCCGCGACAGCGGTCAAGACCCTTCCCTCGGTCTCCGAGGAGGCGAACACCGAGGGCAGGGAGGGCCGGAACGTTCCCTACGACCCGCACGTCTGGCTCGACCCCTCCCGCATGGCGGCGATCGCGACCGCGCTCGGCGACAGACTCGCCGCGGCCGACCCCGCCCACGCGCAGGCGTACAAGGAGCGCGCGGCCAGGACCGTGGCCGATCTCACCGCCCTGGACGGCGAGTTCACGCGGGGCCTGGGCGGATGCGCCTCGAACGCGATCGTCACCAGCCACACCGCGTTCGGATACCTCGCCGACCGCTACAAGCTCCGCCAGATCGGGATCAGCGGTCTCGACCCGGATGCGGAACCCTCTCCGGCCCGTCTCGCCGAAGTGGCGAAAGTGGCCAAGCAGGAGAAAGTGACTACGATTTTCACCGAGGCCCTCGTCAGCCCGAAGGTCGCCGAGGTTCTCTCCACGGAGATCGGCGCCAGAACCGCGATCCTGGACCCGATCGAAAGCCGGCCGGCGAACGGTGACTACCTGTCCGCCATGCGCCAGAACCTCACGGCGCTTCAGGCGGCTCTCAGCTGCTCGTGAAGGCACGTGAAGGCAACAGCTGCTCGTAAAGGCAACATGTGACATCGAACCAAGCGGTTTTCGCCATGAGCGACGGCCAGGTCAGCCTGGATCGCCGCCCGGTGCTTCGCGGCATCGACCTGACCATCGAGCCCGGTGAGGTGGTCGCCGTGCTCGGCGCGAACGGGTCGGGCAAGTCCACCCTCGTCCGCGCCCTGCTCGGCCTGACGCCCCTGTCCGGTGGCAGGACCCTGCTGTACGGCACGCCGCCCGCGCGGTTCAAGGAGTGGTGGCGGATCGGTTACGTGCCCCAGCGGCTCTCGGTCGGCGGCGGTGTGCCGACCACCATCCGCGAGGTCGTCGCCTCCGGCAGGATCTCCAGGCAGCGGCGGCTGCGCCCGACCACCGCGGCCGACCGCGAGGCGACCTCCAGGGCCCTGGCGGCCGTCGGCATGGCGCACCGGGCGGGCGACCCGGTCCAGGCCCTGTCCGGCGGCCAGCAGCAGCGGGTGCTGATCGCCCGCGCCCTCGCCGGCGAACCGGACACCTTCGTCATGGACGAGCCGACCGCGGGCGTGGACGCCGAGAGCCAGCAACTGCTCGCCGACACCCTGACCGTCCTCGTCGCCCAGGGCAAGACGGTACTGCTGGTCGCCCACGAGCTCGGCCCGCTGGAGCCGCTGATCACCCGCGCGGTGGTGCTCAGGGAGGGGTTCGTGTGCCACGACGGCACGCCGCCCCACGCGGTCGGCGCGCACGCGCTGCCCGGCCACGACCACGTGCACCCGCACGCCGAGGAGAAACCCCTGAGCTCGCTCGAGTGGAGGCCCACATCGTGATCGACCTCCTGCAGTTCGACTTCATGCAGCGGGCGCTGATCGCCGCCCTGCTGGTCGGCCTGGCCGCCCCCGCCATCGGCACGTTCATGGTGCAGCGCCGCCTGTCCCTGCTGGGCGACGGCATCGGGCACGTCGCGCTGACCGGCGTGGCGCTGGGCTTCCTGACGGGCACCGCCCCGGTGCTGACCGCGGTCGCGGTCTCGGTACTCGGGGCGGTGGCCATCGAACTGGTCCGCGAGCGCGGCCGGACCGGCGGCGACGTGGCGCTGGCCCTGCTGTTCTACGGCGGCATCGCCGGAGGCGTGCTGCTCATCTCGCTGGCCCCCGGCGGCAGCAACTCGACGTTGATGTCCTATCTGTTCGGCTCGATCAGCAGCGTCAGCACACAGGACGTATGGGTCATCGTCCTGCTCGCCGCGGCGGTTCTGGGCGTCGTCGTCCTTTTCGGACGCGAGCTCTACGTGCTCTGCCAGGACGAGGAGGTCGCCAAGGCCGGCGGCCTGCCGGTGCGCTTCCTGAGCCTGCTGATCGCGATCACCGCGGCCCTGACCGTGGTCATCGCCATGCGCGTGGTCGGCCTGCTCCTGGTCAGCGCGCTCATGGTGGTCCCGGTCGCCACCAGCCAGCAGCTCACGCGGGGTTTCCGCAGCACGATGCTGCTTTCCATGCTCTTCGGCATGATCTCCACAGTCGGAGGACTGACCTCGTCGTTCTATGTCGAGGTGCCTCCTGGCGCCATCATTGTGATCGTAGCGCTCGGAGGGTTCGTCCTGGCCCTCGGGCTCGGTAGATTCGTACGCCGAAGCCGACCACAGGAGTCCAGCCCATGAGCAACAGACGCGATGCCGTCCATGACGTCCTTCGCCACAGCGAGGGCTTCCGCAGCGCGCAGGACGTCTACGCCGAGATGCGCGCGGAAGGCGCCAAGATCGGACTCACGACCGTCTACCGGGCGCTGCAGGCCCTGGCCGACAGCGGGCACGTGGACATGCTCAGGACCGACGACGGAGAGTCGGTCTACCGCGCGTGCGCCAGCGGGGACCACCACCATCACCTGGTCTGCCGCAAGTGCGGCCGGACCGTCGAGGTGGCCGGGCCCGCGGTCGAGCGCTGGGCCGAGGCGGTCGGCTCGGAGCACGGTTTCACCGAGGTCACCCACACCGTCGAGGTCTTCGGCACCTGTTCGTCCTGCTCGACCTCCGCCAAGCCCCAGGGGCAGGAGACCGCGGCCCGGGGCTGAGCGCGCGCAGCCGGGCCCACGGGCGCGAAGTCCGCCGCCGCGCGGACCGGGAGCGGCACCGTGACCGTGAAAGGCCCCTCGGGGGCGCGACGGAGAGATAATCTTCGGTGACGGCGAGCAAGCTACGCGCCCTCCACGGCAAAACCATCTCCGCCCACCCGCCTTCAACAGGAGTCAACATGCCATTCGGACATGACATGGTGCACTCACTCGCAACCGTGGTCGATCTGGTCAACACCTCCCCCGCGACGGGAGGCACCGACAGGCTGACCGACCTGCGGCAGCTCACCGAATTCGTGGAACGCTGCCAGTTGAGCGGGGTCGGCGAGCTCGACGCCGACGACCTGAGCCGGGTTCGCGCCGTACGCGACGCCTTCCACAAGGTCTTCACCGCCCCCGACCAGGCGACGGCGGTCATCCGGCTGAACACGCTGCTCAGCGGGACCCGCATCACCCCGCGGCTGACCGAGCACGACGGCCACGCCCTGCACGTCCACTACTTCGCGCCGGGCGCCTCGATCGGCGAGCACCTGTCGGCCGACCTCGGGGTCGCACTGGCCCACCTGCTCGTCGAGGGCGAGTGGGAGCGCCTGCGCACGTGCTCGGCCCCCGACTGCGACAACGTCTTCGTCGACGAGTCGCGCAACCGCTCCCGGGTCTACTGCGACAGCCGCACCTGCGGCAACCGGATGCACGTCGCCGCCTACCGGGCCCGCCGCCGCGCCTGACACCACTCTCCGTAATTACCTATTGACTGAGTAGGTATTAGGGGTAAGTTGGCCTATGCATCGATCCAACACCCCCGGGAGGGCCCATGAGTGTCACCGACGAGCTCATCGCCAACGCCGAGCGTTACGCCGCCACCTTCGACAAGGGCGACCTGCCGCTGCCCCCCGCGCGTGGCGTCGCCGTGCTGGCCTGCATGGACGCGCGGCTGAACCCCTACGGCCTGCTGGGGCTCACCGAGGGCGACGCGCACGTCATCCGCAACGCGGGCGGTGTGGTGACCGCCGACGAGCGCCGCAGCCTGGCCATCAGCCAGCGGCTGCTCGGCACCAGGGAGATCATCCTCATCCACCACACCGACTGCGGCATGCTCACCTTCACCGACGACGACTTCAAGAGGCGGATCCAGGCGGAGGTCGGGACCAAGCCCGACTGGGCGGCCGAGGCCTTCCCCGACCTGGAGGAGGACGTCCTGCAGTCCATCAACCGGATCAAGAACGACCCCTTCATCCCGCACACCGACTCGGTGCGCGGCTTCGTCTACGAGGTCGAGACCGGCCGCCTGCGTGAGGTCAAGGCCTGAGCGGACCTCGCCGCGACGGCCCGCTCCTCCCGGAGGGAGCGGGCCGGGACGCGCCCCGCCGTCAGGGGCCGTCAGTGATCGCCAGTGATCGCCAGTGACCGTCAGGGGCAGTCAGGGGCGCGGCGTCTCCCCCACCACGTTCGGCACGGCGCCGCCGTACCGCCTGTCGCGCTTGGCGTACAGCTCGCAGGCCTCCCACAGGTCCCGGCGGTCGAAGTCGGGCCACAGCCGGTTGAGGAAGACCATCTCGGCGTAGGCCATCTGCCAGATCAGGAAGTTGGAGGTGCGCTGCTCGCCCGAGGAGCGCACGAACAGGTCGACGTCGGGGATCTGCGGCTCGTCGAGATATCTGGCGAAGGTCTCCTCCTTCACCTTGCCCGGCTTGACGCGGCCGGCGGCGATGTCCTCCGCCAGGCGGAGCGCCGCGTCCACGATCTCGGCGCGGCCGCCGTAGTTGACGCAGAACTGCAGGGTCAGCTTGGAGTTGCCCTCGGTCATCCGCTCGGCGTCCTGCAGCTCCTGGATGACGCTCTTCCAGAGCCGTCCGGGACGGCCGGCCCAGCGGACCCGCACCCCCATCGCGTTGAGCTCGTCCCTGCGGCGGCGGATGACGTCGCGGTTGAAGCCCATGAGGAAACGTATCTCGTCGGGCGAGCGCTTCCAGTTCTCCGTGGAGAAGGCGTAGGCCGACAGGTAGGGGACGCCCAGCTCGATCGCGCCCTCGATCACGTCGAACAGCGACGACTCACCCGCCTTGTGTCCCTCGGTGCGCGGCAGGCCGCGCTGCTTGGCCCACCTGCCGTTGCCGTCCATCACGATCGCCACGTGCCGGGGCACGAGGTCGCGCGGGATGGGCGGCGGCGTGGCGCCGGACGGGTGAGGTGTCGGAGGACGGACGTTCACGTGGCGAGTTCCCTTTCCGCATGCTCCCTTTCCACATGCCGGAGAGAGCGTATGCCGTGTTCGAGGTGCCATTGGAGATAGGCGGCGACCAGGCCGCTGCATTCGTTGCGGTGCCTGCTCTCGGAGGAATCCGCGGCCGGCCAGTCGCCCTTGAGCAGGGCCGCCATCAGCGCGAGGGTCTCCCCCGCGGGCACGGCGGCGCCGGGAGGACGGCAGGCCCCGCAGACCGCGCCACCCGCCACGATGGCGAAGGCGCGCACCGAGGTGGCCCTGCACCGGGCGCACGCCTCCAGTGCGGGGGCGTAGCCCGCGACGGCCAGCGAGCGCAGGAAATAGGCGTCGAGCACCAGCCTGGCCTCGTGCTCCCCGGAGCCGAGCGTGCGCAGCCCCCCGACCAGCAGCAGGAACTGGCGCAGGGCCGGTTCCTTCTCCGCCATGATCAGCCGGTCGGCGGTCTCCAGCATCGCGACCCCCGCGGTGTAGCGGGGGTAGTCGGCCACGAGGGCCTCGCCGTACGGGTGGATGGTCTCGACCTGGGCGATCACATCGAGCGTGCGGCCCGTGTGGAGCTGGACGTCCACGTGGGTGAACGGCTCAAGGCGGGCGCCGAAGCGCGACTTGGTCCGCCTGACTCCCTTGGCGACGCCCCGGACCTTGCCGGTGCGCCTGGTCAGCACGGTGACGATGCGGTCGGCCTCACCCAGCTTGTGGGTGCGCAGCACGATGCCCTCGTCACGGTACAGATTCACCGGATCAGTGTAGTGGGGTGCCCCGTCTGGCACGGTTCAATCACGATCAACGGGCACGGAAGGATCACGGGTGCATGTTGTTCACCTAAAACTCACTAAACTTTGCCCCCTGGCGACCTCCCCGCGCCATGTTTCACCCCACCCCTGTACGAAAGGGTGCCATGCCCCGCGTGGTCCTGCTGGGTTCATCACCCGGCCCCGATGCCGCTCCCGGACAGTCGACGCCGCCCGCCGCGCTGACTCTGCCCGCGCTGCCCGGCTGCCCCACGGTGATCGGCAAGCTGCACGGCCAGATCGCCTCCCTCGACTCCGCTCCGGTGACGATCGCCCGCTCGGGCGACGCCGCGGCCTACCGGGGCTTTCCCGGCAGGCTCGTCGAGACCTACGACCTGGCCGGCGACCTGCGCGCCGTGGCGGACGCGGCCGAGCAGGCCACGGAGAACCTGCTCATCCTCCCGGCCAACTCGCTGATCCACGACGAGCTGATCTACCAGATCACCAAGTCGAAGCGCGGAGCGCTCGCGCTGATCACCAAGGAGCCCCGCGAGGAGGACGAGAACGGCGACACCATCGTCCCCGACGTCCCGATCGACGAGGCTCTGCCGGAGATCGGCGACCGGACCCTGGAGGGGCTGCCGGTCAGGGTGCGCGCGAGCAAGTCGCGGGTCATCTCGGTCGGCTCGGCCTTCCACGCGGTCACCCGGCCCAACTCCGTCCTGCTCGGCCCGCTGCACCTGCACCACAAGCACGCGCCGACGCTGGCGGAGGCGGCCCGCGAGCTCGCCGACATGGCCCACCTGTTCGGCCCCGAGGACGACCTGGTTCAGCTGCTGGTCCTGGGCCTGGTACGGCGAGGCGTCTCGGTCGGCATCCGGGGCAGGCGCGACCTGTTCTTCCGCCGGCTCACCACCCCCGAGGAGGCCGCCCAGGCGCTGGCCGAGATGTCGGGGTTCAACGAGGACAGGGCCCGGCTGAACAACGCGGTGAAGGGCGCCGACGGCTTCTTCACCACCTTCTTCGTCAGCACCTACTCGCGCTTCATCGCCCGCTGGGCGGCCCGGCGCGGGCTCACGCCGAACCAGGTCACGCTGATCTCGATCGCGCTGGGCGTGGCGTCCGCGGCCTGCTTCGCCACCGGCGCGCGGGCGGGGATGGTCGCGGGCGGCATCCTGATCTACTTCGCGTTCGTGTTCGACTGCGTGGACGGCCAGGTCGCGCGGTACGCCCGCAAGTTCGGCGTGCTCGGGGCCTGGCTGGACGCCACCTTCGACCGCTTCAAGGAATATGTGGTCTTCGCCGGCCTGGCGGTCGGCGCGGCCGTCTCCGGCGTGGGCGACGTGTGGACGCTGGCGCTGATCGCGCTCGGCATACAGTCCATCAGGCACCTGCTGGACTTCTCCTTCGGCGCGGCCAACCGGCGCAAGCCCCCGTCGCCGCTGCCCTCGATGGCGCTGTCGATCAGCCCCGACACCGACCTCCGCTCGGCGCTGGAGCAGCGCAAGATGGCCCGGAGCGGCGGCATCCGCGGCCTGCTGAAGATGTGGACCAAGGCCGGCAAGTACAAGGCCGTGTACTGGGCCCGCAAGATGGTCGTGTTCCCGATCGGCGAGCGCTTCGCCGCCATCGCCGTGGTCAGCGCCCTCTTCGACGCCAGGATCACCTTCCTCACCCTGATCGTCTGGGGTGGCGTCGGCGCAACCTACTCGCTCACCGGACGTCTGATGAGGTCGCTCGCATGATCACCCAGCCGCAGACCACCCCCGCTCCGGACCCCTACCTCGAACGGCTGCGCGTGCAGACCGCCCGGCTGCTCGCCTACCGCGACGACGGCCCGCTGGTCACCGCGCTCCGCGGCAAGGTCGGCCCGGGGCTGCCCCCGGTGCCCGCCGCGCTGGTCGCGCTGGTCGCGATCGTCGCGATGGCCGCGGCGGGGCTGCTGGACAACGGCCCGATCCTGCTCGCCCCGGCGCTGGTCATGGTGGTCCTGGTGCTGCCGACCGCGTCCCGCGACCACCTGGGCAAGCTCGACTGGCTGGTGCCGCCGCTGATCCGGGGGACCGAGTTCCTCACGATCATCCTCATCGGCCTGGCCGCCGAGGCTCCCAAGTGGCTGCTGTTCGTGCTGCTCTACGTGATCGGTTACCACACCTACGACACGGTGTACCGGACCCGGCAGAGCATCTGGCCGCCCGACTGGGTGTTCAAGGCGGGCCTGGGCTGGGAGCTACGGCTGCTGCTCATCGGCGCGGGCGCCGCGTTCGGCGCGGTGACCTGGGTGCTGGCCGGGCTCACGCTGTACCTCGGCGTGATGTTCGCCGTCGAGAGCGTGACGAGCTGGGTCCGCCTGGACAAGGCGTCCGCGCTCGCCCAGGCGGGTGACGACCTGGAGGCCTCCCCCGAGGAGGCTGCGGAGCAGGCGACGGGCGAGGCCGAGCCCGCCTGAGATCCGGAGGTCCGAGACCCCCGGGAGCCCGGGGAGGATCTTCGGGAAACGCCCGTGGAACGTCCGGGGAACGCCGGGAACGGTCCCGGGGGCACCGTGAGCGCCCGGGGGTGGACCACCTGGGTGAACGTCCGTGACCGGCCGCCCTGCCCGGCCGGGTGAGAGGGCCGCGACAGTCCGTCGCGGCCCTTTCGCTGTGCTAGAAAACAACGTGGAACTGGACCGGTTGGATCGTGACATCATCGGGGCGCTCGTCGAGGACGCCCGGGCCACCTACGCGGAGATCGGGCAGCGGGTCGGCCTGTCGGCATCGGCCGTGAAACGGCGGGTCGACCGGTTGCGCGAGACAGGGGCGATCACCGGATTCACCGCCCGGGTCGAGCCCGCGGCGCTCGGCTGGACCACCGAGGCATATGTGGAGCTGTTCTGCGCGGGCAAGACCTCTCCGTCGGAGATCGGGGTCGCCGTCTCCCGCCACCCCGAGGTGGTCTCGGCGTGCACCATCACCGGCGAGGCCGACGCGCTGCTGCACATCAGGGCCACCGACGTGCGCCACGTGGAGCAGGTGATCGAGCGCATCGCCTCGGAGTCGTTCGTGGTGCGGACCAAGAGCTCCATCGTGCTCTCCCGGCTGATCGAGACCCCGCTGATCACCTCGCGCAACGAATCGCCGTTCGTCGCCTGAAGCACGCAAGGGACCTGCGGCAACGCGCAAGATCAGGCCCTTGGCCCGCGTGACCCCCATTTCTAGGCTGGTGCAATCCTCACCGCGACGTCCTTATGGGGTTTTTCATGACGAGGCATTACCTCATGTGCCGGCCCGACCACTTCGCCGTCGAGTACGCGATCAACCCGTGGATGGATCCCGAGGCGGGCGCCGACCGCGAGGTGGCGATCCGTCAGTGGGAGGGGCTCAGGAGCACCTACGAGGCGCTCGGGCACCGGGTCAGCCTGATCGATCCGGTCGAGGGCCTGCCGGACATGGTCTTCGCCGCCAACGGGGCCCTGGTCGTCGGCGGCCGGGTGTACGGCGCGCGTTTCACGCACCCGGAGCGCGCCGCCGAGGGACCCGCGTACCTGGAGTGGTTCACCGCCAATGGCTACGACCGGACGCGCGAGCCGGAGTTCACCAACGAGGGCGAGGGCGACTTCCTCACGCTCGACCATCTGGTGCTGGCCGGGACGGGTTTCCGCACCGAGGTCGGCGCGCACGGGGAGGCCCAGGAGTTCCTCGGCCGCCCGGTGATCTCGCTGCGGCTGGTCGACCCCCGGTTCTACCACCTTGACACCGCTCTGTTCCCACTAAACGGACATAACGTGGCATACTTCCCAGGGGCCTTCTCGCTGGGGAGCCAGGAGGTGCTCAGGAACCTGTTCCCCGACGCCGTCATCGCGGACGAGGATGACGCGACCGTGCTGGGACTCAACGCGGTCAGCGACGGCAGCCACGTGGTGATCAACGCCGAGGCGACCGGCCTCCAGCTGGAACTCAAGCGCCGCGGCTTCGAGGTCGTCCCCGTCGAGCTGTCCGAACTACGCAAGGCGGGCGGCGGACCCAAATGCTGCACGCTGGAGATTCGGGGATAGACGCAGGCAGAACGGTCAAGAACCAAGGAACGGCAAAATCTGATGACGAGCACAGAAGAGTTCATCGAGCTCAGCGAGCGTCGGAGCGCTCACAACTACCACCCCCTTCCCATCGTGATCCACGAGGCGCAGGGCGCCTGGGTGACCGACGTGGAGGGCAGGCGCTTCCTGGACTGCCTGTCCGGCTACTCCTCGCTGAACTTCGGCCACGGGAACCCGAAGATCATCGGAGCGGCGCAGGAACAGCTGACGAAGCTCACCCTGACCAGCCGCGCCTTCTTCCACGACCAGTTCGCCACCTTCGCCGCCGGTCTGGGCGACCTCACCGGCAAGGACATGGTCCTGCCGATGAACACCGGCGCCGAGGCCGTGGAGACCGCGATCAAGGTGGCTCGCAAGTGGGGCTACGAGGTCAAGGGCGTCGCCTCCGAGCAGGCCAACATCATCGTGATGGAGGACAACTTCCACGGCCGCACCACCACGATCATCAGCTTCTCCACCGACCCCGACGCCCACGACGGCTTCGGCCCCTACACCCCCGGCTTCAAGATCGTGAAGTACGGCTCCATCGAGGCGATCCGCGAGGCCGTCGACGCCAACACGGTCGCGGTGCTGCTGGAGCCCATCCAGGGTGAGGCGGGCGTGCTGGTCCCGCCGGACGGTTACCTCCGGCAGGTCCGCGAGCTGTGCACCGCGGAGAACATCCTGATGATCGCCGACGAGATCCAGTCGGGCCTCGGCCGCACCGGCGACACCTTCGCCTGCGACCACGAGAGCGTCGTGCCCGACGTCTACGTGCTGGGCAAGGCCCTGGGCGGCGGCGTCGTGCCCGTCTCGGCCGTCACCGCGAACGAGGACGTGCTCGGTGTCATCAAGCCGGGCCAGCACGGCTCGACCTTCGGCGGCAACCCGCTCGCCTGCGCGGTCGCCAACGCGGTCATCGAGATCCTCAACACCGGCGAGTACCAGGCTCGGGCCAGGGAACTCGGCGCGATCCTGCACGAGAGGCTGCGCGGCCTGATCGGCCAGGGCGTGGTCACCGTGCGCGGCCGCGGCCTGTGGGCGGGCGTCGACATCGACCCCTCCCTCGCCACCGGGCGGGAGATCTCCAAGGCGCTGATGCGCAGGGGCGTCCTGGCCAAGGACACCCACGGCTCGACCATCCGCCTGGCCCCGCCCATCGTCGTCTCCGAGGAGGATCTCCTGTGGGCCGTCGACCAGCTGGCCGACGCCCTCAGGGAGTACGCGGGCTGAGCGCCGCCCCGGTACGGCCCGCGGCCCGGGCCTGAGCCGTACCGGGGCCGCGCACGATCATCGTCACCACCGCGCGGCGGCCACCGTCACCGCGCGGCGCCGGTGCGCCCCGGGCGCCGCGGGGCGGCCGGATCGGGCGTGAGCTCGACCGTGGCGACCTCCGAGATCGCGGCGCCGACGGTGGCGGTGTCCCAGCGGACGGACGGCGGGGTGGTGTCCAGCGACAGGGTGGCCACCGCGTTGGAGAACCACGGACCGTTCGCGATGCGCCACGCGAACGGCGGCCTGGGAATGCGGGCCAGGCGCGACAGCCAGCCGCCGATCAGGGTGGCGAGGCCGAACTGCGCGACGATGTTGGCCAGCCGGAGCGTACGGCTCAGCGGGTTGCGGATCGGCGAGCAGACGAGCTGGTGGATCGGCAGCCCCTCGGCCTTGGCCACGTAGGAGAAGTGCACGTCGCCGGAGAGCACGAGCACGGGCTTGCCCACCTTCGCCAGCAGCCTGGACAGGTCCTCGAAGGAACGGCGGAAGGCGGCCCAGTGCTCCAGGTCCACGGCCTGGCGCAGCGCCTCGGACCAGCGGGCGACCCTCGCGCCCCAGGCCCCCTGGGCCAGGGCCTCGTTCCAGTTCTGGATGTGGTGGATGCCCGCCGGCAGCAGGAACGGCACCGAGGTGCCGATCACGAAGCGTTCCGCGCCGTCCCTTTCGAGCTGCTCGACGAGCCACTCCCACTCCACCGGGTCGATCATGCGCCGGTCGCCGGGGGTGAGCTGCCTGGCGCAGCGTGAGTCGAGCATGATCAGGCGGGTGCCGCCGAAGTCCCGGCAGTAGCTCCACCGGCTGTCCACGGGGACGTCGTAGGCGTGCCCGGCGAACGCGTCGAGGATCTCGGCCCCGTCGCCCTCCGCCGCGCACAGCTTGCCGAGCAGCTCGTCGCGGGCACGTTCCGCGGGCGACATGTTGCCCAGGTGCTGGTAGATCCAGTAGGCGCCGAGCCCGGAGACCACCCGGCGCGACCACCACGGGACCGCGGCCATCTTCTCGCGCCAGGAGGCGGAGGTGTTGAAGTCGTCCCGCAGGTCGTGGTCGTCGAAGATCATCGAAGTGGGCACCGTCGACAGCAGCCAGCGGATCTCCGGATCGGTCCAGGCGACCCGGTACAGCTCGGCGTACTCCTCGAAGTCGGCGATCTCGGTCTTCGGCTCGGTGTCCCTGCGCCCGGCGATGAACTCCAGCATCTGGGCCGACGGCTCGTCGGCGTAGACCTGGTCGCCGAGCAGCAGGAGCATGTCGGGCCACTCCCGCTCCGGCCGCTCCATCAGGCCGCAGCCGTAGGCACGCAGGACGTCGACCCCGTGGGAGACGGTGTGCGGGACGTCGTGCGGCACGCTGGTCCGGCAGGAGCCGAACATCACCTTCCTCGGCCCGCCGGACCCCAGGAGCCGAATGCGGCTGGGCGGTGCGTCCGGCAGCGGCCAGACGGCCCGGCCGTCGAGGCGGACCTCGTACGCCCCGCCACCGTCGACGTCCACGATCGCGTAATGGTGACCGTGCACGGAGAACGTCAGCGCCCGCGACCGCGTCCCGCCGACCTCGACGATCACCTCGCACGGCTCGCTGGTCTCCACCCAGATCGAGGCGCTCGTCTCGTCCACGTAGCGCAGCAGCGGCCCAACCACAAGTTCCGGCACGTTCTCCCCTAAGCCACTACAGAACGGCGGACGTCCGGCCGGAAGCCCGCCATGTCGGTGTGTTCCTTCCCCAGTTCCCGGCCGTCCAGATGGCTAACAATGGATCACGCCAAACTGGGGAAACGCACAAAAAACGGCCAGCAGACCGCAATGGATTCCACTTGGCATGGCAAAAAGCCCATAACTAGTCTGATCATGACAAACCGCCACGGGTGGAGCAACGGCGCTCCGCCCACCGCATGGAGGTCCTCCCTCATGACCGTCACGGTGCCGCCGACGACGCCGGCAACCATCCTCACCGATCCGGGCCGCCTGGCCCTCGACACCGCGCTGCTCCAGCTGAACGAGGCGGCCGAGACACTCGGCCTGGACGACGGCCTGCGCGCCATGCTCGCCACCCCCCGGCGCTCGCTCACCGTCTCGGTGCCGGTCCGCCTCCGGGACGGCCGAATGCACGTCGTGCAGGGCTTCCGCGTCCAGCACAACACCACTCTCGGCCCGGCCAGGGGCGGCATACGCTTCGCCTCCTCGACCGACGTCCACGAGATCACCGCGCTGGCCATGTGGACCACCTGGAAGTGCGCGCTGGCCGGCGTCCCGTACGGCGGCGCCAAGGGAGGCGTCCAGGTGGATCCCGCCTCGCTGAACGCCCGGGAGCTCGAACGGGTGACCCGCCGCTACGTCAACGAGATCATGCCGATCATCGGCCCGGACCGGGACATTCCCGCTCCCGACGCGGGCACCGACGAACGGACCACGGCCTGGATCATGGACAGCTACTCGGCGCAGGCCGGCTACCCCGTGACCGGCACAGTGACCGGCGCAGCGACCAGCACGGTGACCGGCACAGCGACCGGCACGGCGACCGGCGGCGACCTGACGTCCCACGACTCCCCCGACCGCGCCTCGGCCACCGCCCTCGGCGTGTGCGCCGCCGCGCTCAGGGCGCTGCGGACGCTGCCGGGCTCCTCGCGGGAGCGCACCGTCGCGGTCCACGGCTTCGGCGAGGTCGGCTCCCTGGTCGCGCGGCACCTGGCCGACCAGGGCTGCCGCGTGGTCGCGGTCTCCGACGCCACGGGCGCGGTCACCGGCCGCTCCGGCCTGGACGTCGCGGACCTGCGGGCGTGGGCGCGGGAGAGCGAGGGCGTGTACGGCTACCGCCACGCCGACGCCCTGTCCCACGAGGAGCTTGTGGAGCTGGAGGTGGACCTGCTCGTCCCGGCGGGCGGGGCGGGTGCGATCACGGCGGACAACGCCCCCCGGATCGGAGCGCGCCTGATCGTCGAGGCGGTGGACGGCTGCACCACACCCGCCGCGGACCGGATCCTGGCCGCCGCCGGGATCCCGGTGGTCCCGGACATCCTGACGGGCGCGGGCGAGGCGCTCGTCACCTCCCCGGGCGGCGCGCACGCCTCCCGCTCCCGCCCGTGGAGCGCGGGTGAGGCGGGCACGAGGGTGCGCGACCTCGTCGAGGAGTGCTTCGACACGGTCGCGGCGATGTCGGCCGAACGCGGGATCACACTGCGCCGGGCCGCCCACGCCGTCGGCGTCGGCCGGGTCGCCGAGGCCCACCGGGCCAGGGAGCTGCGTCTCTGAGACGTCCCGGGGGGCGCCGAGGCGCCCCCTCACCGCAGCGGCGTACGCGAACGCGGAACGGACGGTGGAAAGAGGTGCGGGGACGCGGGGGCGTCAGGAACGGAGCGCGGTGGCGCGACCCGTGTCACGCTCGGCGCCCCTGTCGGCGGTCCTGCCGGACGGCGACGTGTCCAGGGCCCTGACCAGGCGCTCCAGGTCCTCCATGAGCTGCTCCGTGCGCTCCGTGCCGTAGGCGGCCTCGATCGTCCGGTGGTGCCCGGCCACCGAGCCCTCGACCCGGTCGAGCAGCTCGGCTCCCCGGTCGGCGAGGAAGACGGCGACCCTGCGGCGGTCGGCGGGGTCGTGCCCCCGATAGACCAGGGCGCGGTCGATGAGCCGGTCGATCGCCTTGGTGAGCGTCGGGTGCGGCATCAGGACGGCTTCGGCGAGGTCTCCCATCGAGTGCCCGCAGCCGTCGGCGAGCGCGCGCAGAATACGCCACTGCTCGACGGTGACGTCCTCCGCGGTGAGCGCGGCGGCGAGCCCCCGGTTGACACTGCGCTCAGCGCGGCTGAGCAGGTAGGCGAGCGAAGAACCCAGCCCATTCGTCGCCATGCGAAGCCCCCGTCCATGTTCCGGCTACGTAACGGATCTGCCACACCCGTCCTTTTAGGAGGATACTCTGCAATGTGGCACAAGCCATCACATCGGTCATCGAGCCCCTGGAAGCGCAGTTGCTCCAGGGTGTCGCGCTGCGCGTCGGACTCGTCGTCCCCGTCTCCGGGGTCCTCGGGCTCGTCGGGCCGTGCGCCATCAACTGCGCTGTCCTGGCCGCCGACGAGGTGAACCTCGCGGGCGGCATGCTAGGCAGGCCCATCGAGCTTGTCCTGGTCGACGGCGGACGCCCCGCGGAACAGGTGGCGGCGGAGGTCGGGGAACTGGCGCGTAACAAGGTGATCGACGCGGTGGTGGGAACCTGCGGCAGCGATGTCAGGATCGCGGTGGTGCGGACGTTGGCCGGGCGCGTGCCTTTCGTCTACGCACCGCCGTACGAGGGCGGCGGCCATTCCCCGGGCGTCTATTTCCTCGGCGAGACCCCCGAGCACCAGCTCAGACCGGGGCTTGACTGGCTGATCGACCAGCGCCGCGCGCGAAGATGGTTCCTGCTGGGCAACGACTACATCTGGCCCCGTCTGGTGCACGGGGCGGCCCGGCGTCACCTGGCCGCCCGGGGCGCGACCGTGGTCGGTGAGCGGTACGTCCCCTACGGCAAGCACGATCTGACCTCCGTCCTGGAGAAGATGGTCGTCAGCAGGCCGGACGCCGTACTGCTCAGCCTGATCGGCAGCGACCTCGTCGCCTTCAACCGGGCCTTCGGCGAGGCCGGACTGGGCTATCCCCGGCTGTGCGGAGCACTGGAGGAGCACGGCCTGCTCGGTATCGGCGGCGACGACACCGGCGAGCTCTACGGCGCGATGGGTTACTTCTCCAGTCTCGTCACAGACGACAGTCTGAGCCTCGGAGAACGCTATGTGCGCCGCTTCGGCGTGAACGCTCCACTTCTCAACGGACACGGCCAAGGATGCTACGAGGCGATATTGATGCTCGCCGCACTCGCCAGACGGGCGGGAACACTCTACGTCCCCGCCCTCGACGCGATAGCGGAGGGGACCTCGATCGTCACCGCACGCGGATGGCTTACGCTCCAGGACCGTGGAGTACGTAGACAGGCCCATATCGGGCGCGCCGACGGACTCGACTTCGACATCGTCCGTTAACAATTTTCATCTGAAAACTTTTCCTTTTCAAGGATTCCCCCTACAGTGACGCCTGCACAGCACTCTTCTAGGAGTCGTTCCATGACTACTGACCCCTCCCTGGAAAAGTTCGGGTATCAGCAAGAGCTCCGAAGGACCCTGAGCTTCAACGACCTGCTCATCTACGGCCTGATCTTCATGGTCCCGATCGCGCCGTTCGGTATCTTCGGTGGCGTCTTCCAGGCGTCCGGTGGCATGGTTGCGCTCGCCTACATCATCGGTATGGTCGCAATGGCCTTCACCGCGTTGTCCTATGCGCAAATGGCCAAGGCCTTCCCGATGGCCGGTTCGGTCTACACTTATGCGGGCCGCGGCATCGTCGGACCGGTCGGCTTCCTGGCCGGCTGGGCGATGCTCCTCGACTACGTGTTGGTACCCGCGTTGCTCTACCTCATCGCGAGCGCGGCGATGGCCTCGTTCATCCCCGCCATCCCGATCTGGGGATGGCTGATCGTGTTCGTGGTCCTCAACACGACCGTCAACTACACGGGCATCCAGATGACCGCCCGCGTCACCCGGATCATGCTCATCGGTGAGCTGATCGTGCTGGCGATCTTCATCGTCATCGGCCTGATCGCGCTGGCCCAGGGCAAGGCTCAGGCGGGCGCGCTGACCCCGCTGTTCAACCCCGACACCTTCTCCTGGCCGCTGGCCTTCGGCGCGGTCTCCGTCGCGGTGCTGTCCTTCCTCGGCTTCGACGGCATCTCCATGCTGGCCGAGGAGAGCAAGGTCGACAGCCGCAAGATCGGCCGGTCGATGATCGCGGCGCTGGGCCTGGCCGGTGCGCTGTTCATCGTGCAGACCTGGATCGGCGCGCTGCTCACCCCCAACCGCAGCCAGCTGATCAGCGCCGGCGACCCCGCGGGCACCGCGTTCTACGACATGGCCGAGTTCGCCGGTGGCCACTGGCTCAGCGTCCTGACCGCCATCTCCACGGCCATCGCCTGGGGCTTCGCCAACTCCCTGGTCGCCCAGGCCGCCACCTCGCGTCTGCTGTACGCCATGGCCCGTGACCGCCAGCTGCCCGCCTTCCTCGCCAAGATCCACCCGAAGCACAAGGTGCCGGTCAACGCCACCATCCTCGTGGCCCTGATCTCCCTGGCCGTCGGGGTCTTCCTGGCCAACCGCGAGGACGGCATCGCCCTGATCAGCAGCCTGGTCAACTTCGGCGCCATGACCGCCTTCCTGGCGCTGCACCTGTCGGTCGTCGTCCACTACATCTTCCGCAGTGGCAGCCGCGACTGGTGGCGGCACCTGATCGCGCCGCTGATCGGCTTCGGCATCCTGGTGTACGTGGTGATCAACGCCCAGATCGCCGCCCAGATCGTGGGCATCATCTGGCTCGCCATCGGCCTGCTGGTGCTGGCCACCTTCTTCGCCTACGGCCGTCGCCCGCTGCTCGCCGCCCTGGGCGAGAACACCGACGTTCCCCTCAAGTAGCAGCGACCGCCCCACGAAAGACGCGCCGCACACCCCCCGCGACACCCATTCGATGACACAAGGACAGAACACATGTTCGAAATCTTCCTTGAGGTGGAAGAGGGATTCACCTCGACCCTCCTCAACTCGGTAACGAACCTCAGCGGGACGGGTGTGCGGTGAACGTCTTCTCCTACAGGCCTTCCCCCGAGGAACTCAGCTACACCTTCGGCGGCAGGCCCGCCGTCGCCGCGATCAAGCCCGGCACGATCGTGGAGATGTACACCGAGGACTGCTTCGGCGGCCGGGTCCGCACGGTCGACGACCTGCCCTCACAGGTCTGCGACTTCCCCTACCTGAACCCCGTGACCGGTCCCTTCCACGTCGAGGGGGCCGAGCCGGGCGACACGCTGGCGCTGCACTTCGTCTCCATCGAGCCCGCCAGGGACTGGGCGATGTCGGCCACGTTCCCGCACTTCGGGGCGCTGACCGGCACGCACACCACCGCCATGCTCACCCCGCCGCTCGACGAGGTCGTCTGGCGTTACGACATCGACGTGGCGGCGGGCGTGGCCCGCTACCACGCCCGTAACAGCGACTTCACGGTCGAGCTCCCGCTGGACCCGATGCACGGCACGGTCGGCGTCGCCCCCGGCGCCTCCGAGGCCCGGATGACGATCACCCCGGACGCCCACGGCGGCAACATGGACACCCCGGAGCTGCGCGCCGGAGTGACCGTCTACCTCGGGGTCAACGTCGAGGGCGGGCTGTTCGCGGTCGGTGACGGGCACGCGCGCCAGGGACACGGCGAAGTGTGCGGCACGGCCATCGAGTCGGCGATGAACACGGTGGTCGCGGTCGAGCTGATCAAGGGCGTCACCACCCCGTGGCCGCGCCTGGAGGACGACGCCAGCCTGATGTCGACCGGCTCGGCCCGCCCGCTCGAGGACGCCTACCGGATCAGCCAGCACGACCTGATCACCTGGACCTCGGAGATCACCGGTCTGGAGACCCTGGACGCCTACCAGCTGGTCAGCCAGATCGGCGAGGCGCCGGTCGGCAACGTCTGCGACAGCAACTACACCATGGTCGCCAAGCTTCCCAAGTCCTACCTGGGCGGGACCGGCGTCTACGAGTCGGCCCACGAGCGCCTGCGCGCACTGGGCCGGCAGTACCTCGCACAGCGCTGACCGGCGGGGGCCTGCGCGAGGAAGGCGTCCCGCGTCGCGTACCGCCGGGGTACGCGGCGCGGGACTTTCCCGTTCCGGGGGAGGGCCGCCGGGCGTCCGGCGGGCGGCGGGACGGGCTCAGCCCGCGCCCGGGACGGTGACGTTGCGCTCCTGGATCGGGGCGCCGTTGCTCGTGGCATCCTTCTGGAGGTTGCCGAAGGAGTTCCGGCTGGCGTCGAGGTCCTGCTCGGTCGCGGTGCCGCCCTTCAGCTTGTCGACGAGCTCGGAGAAGCTGTTGCTCACCGTCTCGACCCCGCGGCACAGCGTCGGGTTGCCCATCGCGAAGCTCTTGGCCCTCCTCAGCTCGTGCACGGCGAACAGCCCCGCCACCGCGGCCTTCGCGAAGGTGCGCTTGCGCTTTTCGGCCCCCTCCTTGAACCCGCCCGCCCGCAGCGGCTTGTAGATGTAGCGGTGGAAGGCGCCCAGCGCGAGCCCGGCGTGCAACGCGAACCGGGTCTTCGCGAACCGCTTGGCGTTACCCTCGGTCGGACAGGGCGCCGGGGTCTCGCCGGGACTGGCGGTCGCCTGCGGGACCTCGGCCGCGGGAGCGGTCGCCGCCGGGGCGACGGCCGCCGGGGCATTGCCCGCCGACGGTGTCAGCGCCGCGGGCGTCTCGTTGCCGCAGGCGCCGAGCAGCGTCACCGCCAGGAGCCCCGCGGCCAGGGCCGCACCGGATCGAGCACTGCGCTCAGCCACTTCTCCCCCTCATTGGAGATCCGTGACGTCACAGCCCGCCTCCGTCGAGGGGTTCGGACACCGGGCCACCGTCACGGGCCATGTGAGACGGCCTCTCGCCGCCGTTGGCATCGTCTCGCATCCCCGGCCGTGAGACCGTAACCGACACGCCTCTCAGCCCATGTCATGGCATATATCGCGATGGGGCCCTCATCGCACGCACGCGGCGACGATGTCCTCGCAGAGGGCATGGGTCACCAGGGCATCGTCGGCGTCGATCCTGGTGCCGGAGCGGACCGCCTCCAGGAACTCCGCGCAGATCCGCTCGATGCCGCGCTGGCGGGAGACCGGGGTCCAGTCGCCCCGGCGGGTCAGCGTCTCCGCGCCGGAGTAGTCGACCACGTCGGCGAGGTTGACCACCCGCCGCTTGACTCCCCCGCCCATGACCTCCACGGTCTCCTCCGCCGCGCCGCTCACCCTGTTCATGATGCCGAGGGCGGTGAAGCCGTCCCCCGACAGCTCCAGCGTCACGTGCTCCAGCAGCCCGTCCCTGACCCTGGTCCGGACACCGGTGTGCTCGACCCGCCCCGGCACCAGGAACCTGAGGGTGTCCACGACGTGGACGAAGTCGTCGAAGATCACGGTACGCGGGTCCCCGGGGAGGTTCTCCCGGTTCTTCTCCATCACGACCAGGTGGCGGGGCAGGTCGAGCAGGGCGGCGTAGGACGGCGCCCTGCGCCGGTTGAAGCCGACGAGCAGCGACAGGTCCCGCTCGCGGGCCGTCCGCGCCAGTTCCCGCGACTCGGCCAGCGTGTAGGCGATCGGCTTGTCGAGATAGACGTGGACACCCGCCCGGAGCAGCGCCCCGGCGACCCGCGCGTGGGCGTCGGTGGCCACGTGCACGAAGGCCGCCTCCACCCCCGCGGCGATCACCTCGTCCACCAGGGTGAACCGGCGCCCGATCCGGTAGGTGTCACCGAGGAGGTCGAGGGTGGCGCGGTCGCGGGTGCACAGGTGGAGGTCGAGGCCCGGGGTCGCGGCGAGCACGGGCAGGTACGCCTTCCGTGCGATGTCCCCCAGGCCGATCACGGCGATTTTCATGCCCCGAGCGTAGGGCCGCCCCCGTACGGCCGGACGGGCGGTGCCGTACGGCTCACGCCGCGGCGGCCAGGCGGCCGCGCCACCAGGCGATCGTCTCGGTCAGCGCGTCCTCCAGCGGGGTCGGCGTCACGCCGAAGACCTTCTGGAAGTCGGTGGAGTCCAGCAGGAAGGGCCGGACGAACTGGTAGCGCAGTTCCTCCAGCTCACCGAGCATCGGGGAGAAGACGCCCGCCGCACGGATCAGCCAGTGGGGCATGGCCTTGACGCCCGGGTTCGGGACACCGGCCAGTGAGCACAGCCGGTCGGCGATCTCGCGGACCGTCACCGGCTCGGTCGTCGGGACGTGCCAGGCGCGCCCCCAGGACCGGTCGTCGGTGGCGGCCGTCACCAGGGCCCTGGCCACGTCCGGCACGTAGGTCCAGCTGTGCGGCAGCGTGGGGTCCCCGATGTAGCGCACCGTCCTGCCGGCGAGCAGCGGGGGGACGAGCCTCTCCCCCAGGTGCGACTGGTCCAGGCAGCCGGGGCCGAAGTAGTCGGATCCGCGCACCTCGGTCACCCGGACCCGGCCCGCGTCGTGCGCGGCGAGCGCCTCCCGCCACATGCGGACCCGGATCGCCCCCTTGGCGCTGGGCGGCGTGAGCGGGTCGTCCTCCCGCATCGGGCGGTCGGGGGCGGCGTAGACGTAGAGGTTTCCGAGGATGACGTATCCCGCGCCGGTGGTCTCGGCGGCGGCCAGCAGCGACCGCGCCATCGGCGGCCAGTCCTGCGCCCAGCGGGGGTAGGGCGGGTTGACGCAGTTGTAGAGGGCGTCGGCCCCCCTGGTCAGCTCGGTGAGCCGCGCCTGGTCGGCCACGTCCGCGACGACCCTGCGGATTCCCGGGGCGTCGGGGCCCGATCCCGACCGGCTGAGGAGGACGACCTCGTGCCCCTGCTCCGCCAGCAGCCGGGCGACCCGGGAGCCGACCTGGCCGGCCCCCGCGATGACGTGCTTACCCATGACCGTCTTTCCCTTCGTCGGTTTCACGAGATCTCACTGGTTCCACAGCAGCCGCAGCGCGGCGTTGACGACGTATACGGCGGCGAAGACGATGCCCGAGGTCGGGCGGCCCGCCATGACCAGTGCCGCGGCGCCGCCGCCGAACCACAGGACCTCCAGGGCGACCCTGGCGAGCCCGGTGAGCGGGATCGTGGCGCCGTTCGCCGCCCCGAAGAGCGCCCAGACCACGATGAACAGGGCGGGCGCGCCGAGCCCGAGGAGCAGCTTCACCGGCCGGCCCTGCCCGGCGGTGAACCCCCAGTAGCCGGTCGCGCCGAGAACGCCGAGCTCCAGCAGGAACATGACGAGGAGGTTGGCGTTCTTGGCCAGGGACAGCATCGGGGGACTCCTTTGGGATTGCCGTTCCGTTCTGAGAGCAATGCTCTCTCAAGGGAACGCCGACCGTCAAGAGCACTGCTCTTTTTTATTCTCAGTGCTCTGATAAGGTCGTGGACATGAGCTCAAGCCGCACAGCACGGGAACGGGTTCGCGCCGAGCTGACCCGCGAGATAACCGACATCGCCCGCAACCAGCTCGCCACCGAGGGAGCCGCGGGCCTGTCCCTGCGCGCCGTCGCCCGCGAGATGGGCATGGTCTCCTCGGCGATCTACCGCTACTTCCCCTCCCGGGACGACCTGCTCACGGCCCTGATCATCGACGGCTACAACGCCGTCGGCGAGGCCGTGGAGAACGCGGACGCGGCCTGTCCCCGGGAGGACCACACCGGCCGGTGGCTGGCGGTGTGCCATGCCGTACGGGACTGGGCGCTGGCCCATCCGCACGAGTACGCCCTGCTGTACGGCTCGCCGGTGCCCGGTTACCAGGCGCCGATGGACACCGTCGCCGCCGCGGTGCGCGACACCGCCGTCTACGGGCGGATCATCTCCGACGCCCACCGCGCGGGAGCCCTGAACCCCCCGGACGTCTGCCCGCCCCCGCCGCCCTCCTTCAGCGACGACGCGGCCCGGGTGCGCGAGGTCATCCCCGACGTCTCCGACGACGTGATCACCCGCGCCCTGATCGCGTGGACCGGGCTGTTCGGCTGGGTCAGCTTCGAACTGTTCGGCCAGTTCAACAACGTGCTCCTCGACCCCACGACGGCCTTCGACCACTCCATGCGCTGCCAGGGCCGCCTCCTCGGACTGCCCGCCTGACATCGGGCGCGCGGGTCGCGTCGCTGCGCGCCGGCGCGTTTCCGGCGCGATCGGATCCGGAGCGGCTGAGCCGGGGCGCGAGGTCCGCCAGGTCCGCGGGGGGCAGGGGAGTCAGGGGGCGGTCAGTAGCGCCCGGTACTCCTCGGGAAGTCCGAGCATGACGTCGAGGAACCCCTTCTCCGTGATCGCCTCGCGCAGCGTGGTGAAGACGGCCTGGGCGTGCCTTCGCCCCTCCTCCCGGCTCACGCCCTGCCGCTCGGCCACGCGTCCCAGGAAGTCGTCCAGCGACGTCCGCGCGGCACTCCGGATCCCCTCGACCGTCCCTCGCTTCAGCGGCTCGTGGAGCGGGACCGCCAGCTCCCGGATCAGGTTCTCGGCCTGCCCTCCGGCGACGCGTTCGGCGAGCGTCTCCAGCACCGCCTCCGTGGCGCGGTGGGCGCCCGCCGCGTCCAGCCCCGCCCGGTTGGCGACCCGGGCGAGGAACTCCTCCGCCGGCATGAGCTGGATGCCGCGCCGCTGGGCCTCCACGATCAGGGAGTCGAAGTCCTCGGGCAGGCAGGCCGCCATGTCGGCGACCGCCTCGGGTTCCACCACCTCCCCGAGCACCCAGAAGACCTCCCGGGCGTGCCGCGCGGCCACCTCGACGTCCACCTCCTCGCGCTCGGCCACCCGGCGCAGGAACTCGTCCACGTCGAAGGGCTCCGGGTCCCGCTCCGGCTGGATCCAGGGTTTCGCGCGTGCGGGCAGCCGCTGGAGGACGCCTCTGCCCTCGCTCGTGGAAAGCCGCTCCCCCAGCGTCTCGAGCGTCGCGCGCGCCGCGCGCTCCGCCTCCTCGGTGCCGAGATCGGCGTACTGCTTCAGAGTGTCAATGAACTCCTCGTATTCCACGGCTCGCTCCTCACCCGGCTCGTAGGGCAACGCATGCGCTCCGGTCTCCTTCTGGTCAGCTACCCCGATTCCCGAATCGGCCACCAATGGCCCCGGTCAACTCGGCGTAGAGCGGCACAAAGCAGAACAAAACAGCACAGAGTAGAGCGGGCGGCCGGAGGAGGCCGGACGGCGAACGGCGGACGGCCCGGAGGGCGGACGACCGCTCCGGCCGTCTCCCCCGGCCACCGGACCGTCGGCGCGCGAACGTTCCCCGCTCCCCCGCCGAGGGCGGCCCGTGCGCACTATGCGGAACTTTGCGCCTTACCTATTGACGCCACAAATCGAATTCCGGTTGATTGTCGTCAATCCCGCGACAGCGATCTCCGTTGGAGTTCCGCTCGCGGTGTAACCGTCCGCCCCGGGGGCGGTCTCTGCAGTTTTCATGTTCGTTTTCCGTCGCACAAGGAAGTGAAGAATGTTGAGAAACCGCCTCATGGCCTCCCTTTCCGCGATGGCGGTCGCGGGTGTGCTGGCCACCGTCCCCCTGGCGTCCCCCGCCTCCGCGTCCTCCGCCGCCGCTCCGATCTGCGCGAGCGAGTGGAGCGCGGCCAAGGCGTACGCCGGTGGCCTGGTCGCCTCCTACAACGGGCACAACTGGCGGGCGAAGTGGTGGACGCGGAACAACGTCCCCGACGGCCCCTCCGGCATCTGGACGGACCAGGGAGCCTGCGAGGCGAGCGAGGGCAACTTCGTCGTCACCGAGGCGCAGTTCAACGAGATGTTCCCGAAGCGGAACCCCTTCTACACCTACAACGGCCTGGTCACGGCGCTGAGCGCCTACCCCGCCTTCGCGGGCACCGGCAGTGACACCGTCAAGAAGCAGGAGGCGGCGGCCTTCCTCGCCAACATCAACCACGAGACCGGCGGCCTGTTCTACATCGTGGAGGTGAACACCGCGAACTACCCCCACTACTGTGACCGCGACCAGCCGTTCGGCTGCCCGGCGGGCATCTCGTCCTACTACGGCCGTGGCCCGATCCAGCTGAGCTGGAACTACAACTACAAGGCGGCGGGCGACGCCCTGGGCATCGACCTGCTCAACAACCCCAACCTGGTGCAGACCGAGGCCTCCGTGGCCTGGATGACCGGCATCTGGTACTGGATGACCCAGAACGGCCCCGGCACGATGACCCCGCACACCGCGATGGTCGACGGCCACGGCTTCGGCGAGACGATCCGCAGCATCAACGGCGCACTGGAGTGCAACGGCGGCAACCCCCGGCAGGTGCAGAGCCGCATCGACGCCTACCAGAGGTTCGCCCGGATCCTCGGGGTCGACCCCGGCGACAACCTGAGCTGCTGACCGGAGCCGGGTCGCCGGCCACACGGCGACCCGTGCCCCCGCCCGGCGACGCCACGACACCGTGAAAACCGGCGACGTCACGACGTGACGGAAAGGGGCGGCCCACCGGCCGCCCCTTTTCCTCCATCTTTTCCCCGTCTCCCGGTTTCACTTTTCCCGCGTCATCCCACCGTTTCCCCACACCGCCCCACGGCTTCTCCACGCCTCCCCACGGCGCCCCTCCCCTTTTTCGGGGAGGCATTGTTTTTCCATTTCCTTTTCTTTTTTCACTCCGCCGCGATCACCGCCCGCGTGTTTTTCCCGTCGAGGACCGCCGCCGTCCGCACACCGATCCGCCGACCGCGGTACGGTTTCACGGCTTTCCCGATCCCTCGGCGGGGCCGCCCGGCAAACCGAGTGCCGGACCGGGAGGCCCCCCGCGACGATCGCGTCGCGCTCAGACCTGGAGCAGGCAGATGAGGTAGTGGGACGGCAACCCCTCCTTGACGCCCACGACCACCCGGTCCGGACGCCTGAACCGGCAGGCCTCGTAGGGGTCTCCGGTGCCCTTGAACGTGAGGTTCCAGTCGTAGCACCTGAGGGAGCCGCGCTCGAAGAGGCCGACGCCCGAGGCGGAATCGACCTTGGCCGCGCAGTACTCGCCGGTGCTGATCGGGCTCTCGCCGGCCTCGATGATCTGAGCCTGGGCGGGAGAGGCCGCGGTGAGCACCGCGGTCACGGCCAGGACCGCGCCGGAGAACAACGTGAGAACACGTCGGGACATGACTGTCTCCAAAGGGGAACGGGTTCTGCCTTCCGTTTCCGGAAGAGCCGGCAACTCCCGCAGGACCATTCGACCTCAACGGTCCGCCACCGATAGCGGGACGAACAACAGCAGGCAGGGGCATCTAAGAGGGAGTCTTATATAGGAAACTTTCCTATGCAATACCCGAATGTCGCGTCTCCTCGGCGCGGCCGTGACGATGCCCGGGCGGGAGTTCACCACCGCCGCGACAAAGCGGCGGGGCGCCCGGCCTCGCAGACCTTCCGGAGCCGCGACGCTTCCTCACCCGGCCGTAACACCCGGCCGCGGCATTCCGCCCCACCCGCGCGAGGCGGATCGATGTCTCGGATCCGCGAGCGTGATCATTCGCCGCCACACGGACTCACCGGAGGTGATCGCGTAGTTGACCGCGAGAAGTGATTCCAAGCTTGCGGAAGGCACGGTACAGGTGGGTGCTCACCGTCCGGTGCGACAGATACAGCTGCTGGGCGATCTCGCGGTTGGACAGTCCCTCCGCGGCCAAGCGGGCGATGTGCAGTTCCTGCGGGGTGAACGCCTCGATGGAGGAGGCCGACCGCTCGCCTCCGGCCTCGCCCGCCGCTCGCAGCTCCTGTCTGGCCCGCTCCCCCCAGGCCGTGAAACCGAGCGCGTCGAAGGTGTCGCGGGCTGTGCGCAACGACACCCTGGCCTCCAGGATGCGGCGCCGGCGGCGCAACCAGGCCCCGTGGGCCAGCAGCGCGCGGCCCCGCGCCATCGGCCAGGGGGCCAGGTCGGCCTCCAGCGCGTCGTGATAACCGGCTTCGTCGTCGGTGAGCAGCGCGTGCGCGTGCCGGATGCCCACCTGAAGCAGGGGTGAGCGGGTCCGGGCGGCGACCGCTCGCAGCTCGGTCAGCACATGACGCACTGCCTGGCGTTGTGCGTCGGTGACGGCGGACTCGGCCAGTTCGCTGAGCACCCATTGGCGCCAGATCGGGTGGTGGGCGGGGTCGCCGCGGTCGAAGATCCGCCACAGGTAGCCGAAGGCCTCCTCGTGCTGGCCGGAGCTCAGCGCGAGCACACCCTTGGCGTGTTGCAGGAGCGCCACGTTCGCGCTGATGGCCAGGCCTCCCAGGACCCGCTCGCCCTCGGCGGCCAGGGCAGCGCCCCGGGCGGGCTGCCCGCGCAGCCCGGCCAGCAGCGCCAGCCCGGCCAGGGCGGACGACTGCCAGCGCGGCTGGTGGGTCTCGCGGGCCAGCCGTTCGGCCTCCTCGGCCTGCATCGACGCGCCCGCCCAGTCTCCGCAGAAAATCTGGCACCACACTCCGGAGGACAGGGCCTGGGCCAGCAGGCCCAGCCTGCCCTCGGCGCGGAGCCGGGCGATCGCCGCGTTCAGGAAGCCGCTGCCCAGGTCGAAGGCGCCCACCGTGGTCGCGGCCACGCCCAGCATCCGGGCCCCGGTACCGTCAACAGGCTGTTCGCGGAGCTTGACCAGCCGGTCCAGGATGGCCGGGCCGTACTCGATCGGCACGGCGGTGGCCGCGATCATGATCATTTCCGGATCGTCGTCACCACCGGCCAGGCCCCGGCCTGCGGCCACGACGCGTTGCCGCAGTTCCCAGCCGGGGTCGCTCCACCAACAGCGGACGGCGGCGGCCCGGACCACGTTGAGGGCCAGCGCGCGGTCACCGACGGTACGGCAGGCCTCAGCGGTCGCGATCAGCCGTCGCACCCGGTCCGGTCCCTCGTTACGCCCTTCTTCCAGCACCTCGTTCAGCCAGGCGAGCCGCGCTTGCTGAGGCTCGCCGAGTAGTGGCGACTCGATGAGAGTCAGCAGCTCGCCGACCTGGCCGCCGTGCCCGAGTTCGAAGGCGAGCTCGGCGGCCCGCAGCAGGCGCTCGGCGCGGACGGCGGGCTGTTCGCTCACCTCGGCCGCGCGGCGCAGCGCGGTGACCGCCACCGACAGGGCGCCGCGGCGGCGTGCGCGGACGGCGGCCTGTTCCAGATCGGCGGCGACGGACTCGTCCTGACGTCCCAGGGCGGCGGCGCGGTGCCAGGCGCGGCGATCCTCATCATGGGCGAAGACCCGGGCGAGGGCGGCGTGGATCGCCTGGCGGCCGGCCGGCCCTGCCTTCTGGTAGATGGCGGAGCGAACCAGCGGGTGGCGAAAACGCACAGCCTGCACATGGGGCTCGACCAGCCCGGCCTCCGCGGCGGGCGCCAGGTCCGCCGGGTCCAGCGCGGCGCCGGTCACGATGCCGGCCGCGGCCAGCGCCTCGGCCAGATCGGGGCCGTCGTTGGCCGCCGCGGCCAGCAGCAACGTGCGTGTCTGCTCCGGGATCTCGGCCAGCCGGGCGGCGAAAGCCCGCTCCAGGCGCGCCGTGAGCGGAAGGAATCCGGGGTGTGGCGTGAGGGCCGCGGCCTGCGGCAGCTCCACCAGAGCCAGCGGGTTGCCCACCGCCTCGGCCAGCACCCGCCAGCGCATGCCGAGGCCGAGTCCGGGAGCCCGGGCCTCCAGGAGCGCCTGTGCCGCGGTGGAGGCCAGCACTGCGAGGGTGAGCCCGGGCAGGCCGCTGTCGTCGAAGATCGTGGGATAACCGTCCCGGACCGCCATGAACAACACGATCGGCTCGGAGTGCAGTCGTCGGGCGACGAAGGCCAGGACCTCCGCGGAGGGCCGGTCCAGCCACTGGGCGTCATCCACCACGGCCAGCAGGGGGCGGTGGGCCGCCGCCTCGCCCAGCAGGTTGAGGACGGCCAGCGCGATGACGAACGGCTCGGGACCGGCCGCCTCATCCAGCCCGAACGCGCCCCGCAGCGCGGCCCGCTGCAGCGGCGGCAGGTCGTCGACGGCGCCGAGCAGCGGCTGGACCAGCTGGTGCAGCGCGGCGAAGGGCAGGTGCGTCTCGCTCTGCACACCGGCCGCGCGCAACACCGCCACGCCGGTGGTCCTGGCGTGCTCGGCCGCCACCGCCAGCAGCGCGGACTTGCCGATGCCCGCCGCGCCCCGCACGAGCAGCGTCCCGCCCCGCTCCCCGATGGCGTCGATGAGCCCGTTGAGGTGGGCGGTCTCGTGCTCGCGCCCGAACAGGGCGATCATCGGCGGGCTCCCCGTTCGTGCGCTGATTTCTGGTGAATTGTCGCAGATCTACGTCAACCTTCGGATGCCGCCCGATGCCCGCTTCGCCCTAGCTTTCCAGCGTGAGGGAGACCTTTGGTGTGCTGCTGCGGAGCTTTCGGCACCGTGTGAAACTGACGATCGAGGAGCTGTCGCACACCTCCGGTGTGAGCGTCCGCGCGATCGGCGACATGGAGCGCGGCACCAGCCTCGGCCCGCAACGCCGGACCGTGCAGGCCTTGGCCGACGCCCTCCGCCTGACCCTGGAGGAGGCCGCCGAGCTGGCCGAAGCGGCCAGAGCGGGACGCCCCCGATCCCCCGCTCCGGCCCGTGGCCTGTGCGAGCCGCCGCGCGGCGTCGGCGACTTCGCCGGCCGCACCGCCGAGCTCGACCTGCTGGCCCGGCTCGCCGCCTCAGCGCGAAGCGCCGGGACCGCGGTGGTGGCGACGATCTCCGGTGCGGGCGGTATGGGCAAGACGGCGCTGGCCGTGCACGCGGCGGAACGGCTGGCGGCCGGCTTCCCCGAGGGGCGTTTCCATGTGGATCTGCGCGGCATGGATCCGGTGCCGCTGGACCCGTCGAGCGCGCTGGCCCGGCTGCTGAAGGCGCTGGGGGTGCCGGAGCGGCGAATCCCCGCCGACGAGCAGGAGCGGGCGGGGCAGTACCGGGCGCTGCTGCGCGAGCGGCGCTGTCTGATCGTGCTGGACAACGCGGCGCACGAGGCGCAGGTGCGGCCTTTGCTGCCGTCCGGCGGTCCGGGGATGACTCTGATCACCAGCCGCCGTTCGCTGGCCGGGCTGGAGGGGGTACGGCAGATTCCGCTCGCCCAGCTGTCCGGGGCGGAGGCGACCGGGCTGCTGGAGGCGATCGTCGGCGGCGGGCGGGCACAGGCCGACCGGAACGGCCTGGCCGAGGTGGCGCGCCTGTGCGGGCACCTGCCGCTGGCGGTGCGGATCGCGGGCAACCGGCTGCAGAGCCGCCCCGGCTGGAGCCCGGGGCAGTTGGCCGGGCGGTTGCAGGACGAGGAACGGCGGCTGGAGGCGTTGTCGGCCGGTGACCAGGCCGTGGCCGCCACCTTCTCGCTGTCCTACCGCCAGTTGTCGCTCCGCGCGCAGCGTACCTTCCGCCGCCTGGCGTTGGCGGCCGCCCCGGACTTCGGGGTGCCGCTGACCGCCGTCGTGGCGGAGCTGGACCTGTTCGAGGCCGAGGACGCACTGGAGGAGCTGGTCGAGCTGGGCTTGCTGCAGTCGCCGTACGTCGGCCGCTACCGCTTCCACGACCTGGTCCGGCTGTACGCGCGGGCGCGGTTGTCGGAGCAGGAGCCGATCGAGGAGCAGCGCGTGGCACGTCGCCGGATGGAGGCCTGGCTGCTGGAGGGCGTTCAACAGTGAGAAACGCCTGCTGGAAGGGGAACAGGCGGCGCCGCTGGAGGATCTTGAGGACCTCGACCGTGGCGCCGCACGACTGCTCGGCCGCCAGGCGCTCCTCTGACGCGGCGCGGTGTCCGGGCGTTGAGCGCCACGACGATCGCCGAGGCGGACATCGGGCAAAGCCGTGCACCGGCACGACGGCCGGCTTGGCGCCGCCGGCCGGGGCCGATGTGGCGGCGCCGGCCGGGGCCGAGAGTGAGCAGGACAGCGGCCGAGGACGCGGTCAGGAGTCCGCGGATCGCGGAAAGGGCCCTTCCAGGGGTGGGCCCGGGCCGTCAGACGAACCGCTGGACGAAGGTCAGGGCGGTGCCGCACACCTCACGCCAGCCGTTGTCGATGGTCAGCGAGTGTCCGCGCCCCGGCATCTCGATGATCTCGGTGACGTGGTGCTCGTTGTGCGCCTGCTTCTTGTAGGAGGCGTTGGCGATCGCCCACGGCACGGTGTGGTCCTTCTCCCCGGAGATGATCAACAACGGGCCGCGGTTCTCGGCGGTGCTGTCGACCTTGGTCTCGCTCCACGGGTTGAAGTTGGCCACCGCCGCCTGGAACAGCGGCGCCCCCGGAGCCGGCACCGAGAACTTCTCATACAGCTCGTGCGCCTCCTCCTCGCTGACGGCGTTGGCGAAGGCGTAGCGGAACTGCTCGTAGGTGAGCGGGACGGCCCGGTGGATGTTGGCCGGGTTGGTGAGCACCGGCGCGGCGGCGCGCAGCGAGGAGAACGGCAGCGGCAACACCCCCTGGAACGGTGCCGGATCGATCGCCACCGAAGCGCAGGCCAGCCCGCGCCCGGCCAGGATCTGGGTGAGCAGCCCGCCGAAGGAGTGACCGACGATCACCGGCTTGCGCTCCAGCTTGCCGATCAGGTCGGCGAAGTGGTCGGCGACCTGGCCCACGGTCTTGTGCGCGAACACCTCCGGGTGGGCCTTGGCCTCGGCGACCGTGTCGGGGTCGTCGGGCCAGCCCGGCTGGACCGGGGCGAACCCGGCCTCCGCGAACACCTGCGCCCAGCTGTCCCAGCTGGAGGGCAGCAGCCACAGGCCGTGCACGAAGACGACCGGGGTCTTGCCGGTGGCGTTGGCCTGCTCGATCAGCGTGATGTCGTGCTCGATGGACATGGGGGACTCCCTCTTTGGCCGGGTCAGCGGGACAGGTGGGCGGACAGGAACGCGATGGCCTGGTTGATGGCGGCCTCGGCGGCGTGGGTGCCGCGCAGCGCGTTGAGCATGACGAAGTCGTGGATGATCCCCTGGTAGCGCACGGCCACGACAGGTACCCCGGCCTCCCGCAGCCGGGCCGCGTACGCCTCGCCCTCGTCGCGCAGGACGTCGGCCTCGGCGGTGATGACCAGCGCCGGGGGCAGGCCCGCGAGCTCGTCCAGGCTCGCGCGCAGCGGCGAGGCGGTGATCTCGTTCCGTGCGGCCTCGCCGGTGGTGTACTGGTCCCAGAACCACTGCATGCCGTCGCGGCGCAGGAAGTAACCCTCGGCGAACTCGTGGTAGGAACCGGTGTCGAAGCTCGCGTCGGTCACCGGGTAGAACAACACCTGCGCGGCCAGCGGGATCTCGCCCTTGACCTGCAGGGTCAGCGCGGCGCTCATGTTGCCGCCGACCGAGTCCCCGGCCACCGCCATCCTGCTCGCGTCCAGCTCGAAGGCCGCGCCATGCTCCACCACCCAGCGGGCGGCCGCGAGGTTCTGCTCGATCGCGGCCGGGTAACGGGCCTCCGGCGAGCGGTCGTAGTTGACGAACACCACCGCCGCGCCCACCCCCTTGGCCAGCTCACGGGCCAGCCGCCCGTGGGTGTGATCGTTGCCGAACACCCAGCCGGCGCCGTGGATGTAGACGATGACCGGCAGCGGCCCGACGGCGTCGGCCGGGCGGAAGACGGTCAGGTTCTCCACTCTCTCGCGGGTGGTGCCGGGCACCTCGATCTCCGGCGACTGCGCCTCGTCCACGGCTTTGCGTCCGTCCTCGACGGGAAGCTGGAACAGATACGGCGGCGCGGCGGTGGCCTCGGCGAAGGCCTGGGCGGCGGGTTCCAGAACAGGCTTGGACATGCTCGCTCCTGGGGGGCTGCGGCGGGCTGCTGTGCCCGGCACAGCCATCGAAGCAATCATCCACGCGACACGCGAGGCAGAACCATGGGCAGAACTAAAAATGCCGCCGAAACATGAAGGAAACGGGCCGTGCATGGGACTGACCGGACAGAAGGCGTCCGGCGGAGGTCGGCCCCCGGCGGAAGACATGCCTAGCCGGGGGACCGATCCGGCCGGGCCACGGGGAAGTGCCCGGCCGGACGGGTGACGGCGGCTCCGCCCCTCCCCCCTCCAAAGAGAGGACGGAGCCGCCCGGCCCCGGGACCACCGGCACGTGGTCTCCGGGGCCACGTCCGTCCCCTATTCGAGCGGCCCGGGAACGGACGGGTCTGCGGGAGGCGGGGGGATCGCGATGGCGCACCAGACCGTACGGCCCGGCCCGCAACACCGCTCGCGGACCCCCCACGCCAGTGAGATCTCCCGGACGATCAGCAGGCCGCGACCGTCCTCGGCGTTCTCCTCCTTGCGGACATGGGGCCCGGAGAACACCGACCCCGGATCCGCCACCTCGACTCCGACGAACTCCTCTCCCTCCGTGACGGTGAGACGGATGGAGTCACCCGGCTTCACGTCGGAGTGCACGATCGCGTTCGTCACCAGTTCCGAGACGGCCAGCACGACGTCGTCGATCGCGGGATGGGCCTCCCCGAGCCAGCCACGCACCTCGGCCCGCGCCCGCGAAACGGACTCGCGGACCCCGGCCAGACCGACCTCCCCGAGCACCCTCGGCTCCACACCCACTGACTTCACGGCTTCACCCACCCGAAAACTCGACCTTGACCGGCCCTCCCCACCATGCCAAGCTTCGGCTACCTTAAGTAGTCAATTGACTTCGTGCAGTCATTAAGCGTTTCAGGGAAACCCTTCTGAAAGGCTTATGAAAGGCTCCCCCGGAGGTCCCGATGCCAAAGGAAAGTGAGCTCTACCCGTCCGACTCCCCGACCGCCCTCTTCGGCTTCGAGCTGCGACGACTCCGCAAGGCCCGAGGCTGGTCCCAGCTCCAGCTGGCCAAGCACATCCCCTACTCCGTGGGGACGATCAGCACCATCGAGACGGCGCAGCGGGCGCCGACGGAGGAGTTCGCCAGGTTCTGCGACGAGGCACTGGAGGCGGACGGGGCACTGCTGCGACTGTGGCCGATGGTCAGCCACTCGGCGGCGCCCATGTGGTTCAGACCGTGGCTCGACGTCGAGGCCACGGCGGACGCTCTACGTATTTGGCAACCGCTGATGGTTCCCGGCCTCTTCCAGACCGAGGACTACGCCAGGGCCATTCTCAGCGGCGAACCCGGAGCAGGACCCGAGGAAGTGGAGAAGCAGGTGACCGCTCGCATGGAGCGGCAGAACCTTCTCACACGCGTCACCCCTCCCATGTTCTGGGCGGTTCTCGACGAGGGAATCCTGCACCGCCCCATCGAAAGCCCCGCCGTCATGTCGGCGCAGCTTGAGCATCTCATCGAGCTTGCCCAAGCACCCCGGATCACCATTCAGGTCCTCCCTTTCAGCGCACGTTCCACGCCGGGTCTTCTCGGAGGGTTCGTCATAGCGCAGACTCAAGGGATGGCCGACACGGCATACGTCGAATCCGCCGGACTTCTGGGGAGGGTGACGGAGCGCCCGGAAGACGTCAGCGCTCTCACGTTCAGATACGAGGGAATCCGCGCCGAGGCGGCATCACAGCGCGAATCACTAGAGCTGATCAAGGAAGCGGCACAGAAATGGATGAGCTGATGCGAGAAATCGACACGGCCACGTGGCGCAAGTCCACCCTGTCCGGAAGCGACGGCGGCGACTGCGTCGAAGTCGCCATGCTGTCCAGCGGTAACCGAGGCGTCCGCGACAGCAAGAACATCTCCGGACCGGCACTGATCTTCACTTCCACCGCCTGGAACACCTTCGTCACGGGCGTGAAGAACGGCGAATTCGACGGCTGACCAGGGAAAGGACCCCGGATGGACGAGTCGTTCACAGAACTCGACACAGCCGTATGGCGTAAATCCACCCTGTCGGGCCCCGACGGCGGAAACTGCGTTGAGGTCGCCAGACTGCCCGGCGGACGCCGAGGCGTCCGGGACAGCAAGAACCCCACCGCCCCCGCACTGATCCTCACCCCCGCCAAATGGCACACCTTCGTCGACGGCATCAAGAACGGCGACTTCGACTAGGCAACGTGTCCGCTGCCACGAGGAGGGCTCTCCGCCCCTCCAGCAGACCCCTCCTCGTAGGCCGCGACAGATCGCCTCCAGAAATCGCGCACGATCGTGAGGGCAACCGCCAAATCAGCCGGAGCAGCGGTCAGCCCCCGCGCCAGAACGGGATATTCCTCCTCCCAGCGCGGCGGCGGAGCGACGATCTCTCCGGGGAGATCGTGTTCGTCTCTCACCGTGAAAACATGCCGGCAGACTTCGACGAGTTCTCCACCGGGAACCAGTCCGGCCTCGATCAGCAGGACCAGATCGACGAGATCCTTCACCCGCGTGTTCGGCCGGTCCCCGTAGCTCTTGGTCAGCGCGTGCAGCTTCTCCGCGAAGTGCTGACGCGGATGCACCGCCTCGACACTACGAACGGGCACTTCAGCGAAGGAAAGCGCTCCGGGCAACCTGATCTGGTGGGTTTCGGCGATTTCCTCGGGACGCAGTACGGCATCCAGCCGGAAGGCGGCGAACTGCTTACCCGCGAGCCGCGCCTCGACGCCGAACCGGTAAGCCGGACGCCCCGCACCGTCCGACTGCAGTCCGGAAGGCGGGGCGACCCGGAAGACGAAGTTGTCCCCGTCGAGATCCGGACCGAGCGTCTCGATCAGTTCCTCGCGCAAAGTATCACCGTCAAGATCACCCGATCGGATCGCCAGGTCGAGATCCTTGGTGCTCCTGGCACGGTCCAGCAACCGAAACTCCATCGCCGCGCCCCCTTTGAGAACCCAGCGTCCGGGCCGGAGCGCGGACAGGCGAGCCATCACTCGCTCGAAGAGAACCCTGCGACGGAGCCTGCCGAGGTCGGTACCACTCGTGTCGGCCTGATCCCTGAGCCTGGCCTCAAGAGCTTGACGCATGGAGACGGCACTGCCGTACCGGGTCATGTCCCCTTCGCTCTCAGTGCGCGCTCGACACTCAGCTCCGCACGACTCCCCAGGCGTTGAGCGGCTTGGGCGAGCTGGCCGCGAGTGGCCTCTCCACGATCCAGTAGTTCGGCGACAGCGGAGTCGATCATGTCTTGGTCCACCGCGTCGGCAGCGGATTCGACGATCGCCCGAAGAGGTGTGGTGACTCTGAAGCCCTCACGACCCTCAACCTCCTCTGGCCGAAGCTCGGCACGGTGCAGTACGACCCTCTCGTCTCGCCGCCGGAACCCGGGGGCGACCGTCAGGTGGATCTCCGCCGGGTTCGCGACGCCGAGATCGTGTACGGCCAGCGCGCTGACGTGCGAAACCACCGCCTGTCCCTTGCTCCAGAGCCACCAGCGGACGTGAGAGTCATGCTCTTCGCCCGGCAGCACGGAGAACTCGCGCAGCCGGTAGAGCCCTCGATCGACGCGCCTCCAGTTTCCTCGCTGGGCGTGGAAGCGCTGGGCCTGGTGGGAGTATCCCACCTGGACAGCCTGCGCGGCGGTGAAATATCCCCTCTGAGCTGCGGCGAGCTCCCAGAGCCTGTCACGGCGTACGCTTCGGGGCCATTGATCCCGATCGGTCGGCATACATCCATCCTCGCAACGCATAGCTACAACCTACTTTTAGTTCCATGCAATACGACGACACGAAACTAAAAGTTAGCCGTAGTTATTCGGGAGTCGATCTTTTCTCCGACCTGTGATCATGATGGTGAAGGCCTGGCAGGTCTTCCATCGGAGAGACGGTCACACCGGCGGCGACCGAACGACTCCCGGCTCAGAGGCCGGACAGCCGGGTGCCGCCGTTCGACACGCTCCTTCCGGCGCTGGGCGGCGATCGGTGGCCGCTCACCGCACGGAGTGCCGATCGGCCCTGCGGTACGCCGGTTTCGAGGTCATGATTCAAGAGGTCATTGCGTTCCGCTCGAAACGTGCAACGTAGGAGAAAAGTCGCGATGAGCTCCACCTCCCCCGATATCCCCCTCCCCTCTCGTCGAACGGTCCTGGCCGGTGCCGGAGCGGCTCTCGCCGCCGCACTCGTCCCCGCCACCGCCACGCGGGCCCAAGCCGACGGAACCGACGACGACACCACCTCCGTCACCTCCGGGACCGACTTCGCCGTCGCGGTCTCCCCCGACGGCCGCACACTCGCGCTCGACATGCTCGGTGTCCTGTGGGTCTGTTCCTCCTCCGGCGGCACCGCCCGCCGGCTCACCGGCGACCTGTACGACATCGCCCAGCCCGACTGGTCCCCGGACGGGTCCACCATCGTGTTCCAGTCCTACCGTGACGGTTGCTTCAACCTGTGGACGATCCGCCCCGACGGGTCGGCGATCAAGCAGCTGACCACGGGGCCGTTCGACCACCGCGAGCCCCGCTACAGCCCGGACGGGCGCACCATCGCCTACTCGTCGGACGCCGGTGGAAGCTACGGCGTCCACCTGCTCGACGTCGCCACCGGCGCGACGCGCGCGCTGACCGACACCTCCGCCGAGGAGTACGAACCGGCCTGGTCCCCCGACGGGAGGAAGATCGCGTTCGTCGTCGCCGACACCAGGGTGGACGTCGTGGACGTGACCACGGGCGCCCGCAGCACCGTGGTCACCGTTCCCGCCGGTCAGGTCATCCACCAGCCGTCCTGGACGCCGAACGGGGCCGACATCGCCTACCACCTCTTCCACGACGGCGCCAACGAGCTGGCCTGCACCTCCGGAACGCTCGTCACCGGCGAGGAGGTCTTCCCCTTCAGGGCCGCCTTCACCCCGGACGGGCGTTACTTCTACACCTCCGCGGGCACCGTCCGGACCCGCCGCCTCGGCTCCACCTCCTCCGGAACGGTCGGCTTCACCGCCGCGCTCACCACGAGGACCCCGAAGTACACCAAGAGCGTCCGCGTGTTCGACGCGCCCGGTTCGTTCCCGGTCAACGGCATCGGAAGCCCGGTCGTCTCCCCGGACGGCTCCACCGTCGCCTTCCGCGCCCTCAACGACATCTACCTGATGCGCATCGGGCACGAACCGGTCCCGCTGTTCCGCGACCGGTGGTGGAAGGCCGACCCCGACTTCTCCCCGGACGGGCGGCGGCTGGCGTTCGTCACCGACCGCACCGGCACCCTCAACGTCTGGGTCCGCGACCTCGCCACCGGCACCGATCGGCAGCTGACCCATCTGTCGGACTCCGCCGCTCTGTCGGTCCGGTGGTCACCGGACGGCAAGGAGATCGCCTACCTGGACCAGGACGGCGCGCTGTGGGTCGCGGACGTCGCCACCGGAGAGGTCCAGAAGGTCTTCGACGCGACCTTCGAACCGGGCAGGCCGACCTGGTCACCGGACGGCAGGACGATCGCGCTGGCGGCGATCGTGCCGTACTCGCGGCGTTACCGCGAGGGCCTGTCCAAGATCCTCCTCGTCGACCGGGCGACGGGCGCCGGCACCTACGTCGACCCGGCTCCGCACCGGTCCCTGCAGACCCGCGGCGACGACGGTCCCGTGTGGTCGCCGGACGGCAGCATGCTCGCCTTCGCCATGGAGTCGCTCGTGTGGGTCCTGCCGGTCGACGGGACCGGACGGCCCACGGGCCCCGCCCGCCAGGTCACCCGGGAGCTGTCCGACGCCCCGGTCTGGGCCGGCGACTCCGCCACCCTGCTCTACCTCAACGGCGGGCGGCTGAAGACCGTCCGCGTCGACGGCGGGTCCGTCCGGACCGTCCCGGTCCGGCTGTCCTGGCGCAACGACCCCGGCGCCGACCAGATCGTCGTCCACGCCGGCCGCATGTGGGACGGCGTCTCCGCGACCGTGGCCCGCGACGTCGACATCATCGTGCGCGGCCAGCGCATCACCGCGATCGAGCCGCACCGGGACGGGCGGCCCGGTACCGTCGTCGACGCCCGGGACAGGTTCGTCATGCCGGGCCTGATCGACATCCACCACCACCGCGAGATGCAGGGCTACGCCTACGGGTCCCGGCAGGGGCCGCTGTGGCTCGCGCTCGGTGTCACGACGACCCGCTCCCCCGGCTCCCCGGCGTACCACATGGTCGAGGAGCGGGAGTCGGTCCAGTCGGGTGCCCGGCTCGCGCCGCGTTACCTGGGCACCGGTGAGGCCGTCGACGGGCCGCGCATCTACTACAACTTCATGCGCCCGACGTTCTCCCCCCTGCAGCTGCGGCTCGAACTCGAACGGGCCGCCCGTCTCGACTACGACCTGCTGAAGTGCTACGTGCGGCTGCCCGTCGTCTGGCACCGGGAGGTCATCGCCTGGGCCCACCGCAACGGCAAACCGGTGACGTCCCACTACCACTATCCGGCGATCGCGATGGGCGGGGACGGCACCGAGCACGTCGGCGCGACCAACAGGTTCGGCTACTCCCGTACCGTCACCAATGTCGGCTCCGCCTACTCGGACGTCATCTCCATGTTCAACGCCTCGAAGATGGCCCGGACCCCCACCCTGTTCGGCTCCGTCACCCTCTACCGGGAGGACACCTCGCTGGTCACCGACGAGCGGGTCCGCCGGCTCTACCCGAACTGGCGGATGGCGAAGCTGAAGGCGTCCGTCGAGGCCGCGCGGGCCACCGACCAGACGGCGGCCCGGGCGAACCTGGCCGGCCAGGTCGCGCAGCTCACGGCGATGATCCGCGGCGGGGGCGTCGTCACCGCCGGCACCGACGCGCCGATCGACCACCTCGCGGTCAGCCTGCACATGAACCTGCGGGCCATGGTCAGGTACGGCCTGACCCCGCTGGAGACGCTGACCACCGCGACCAGCACGCCGGGGGCCTACCTCGGCCTGCCGCTGGGCAGGATCGGCAAGGGCATGTACGCCGATCTGGCCATCGTCGACGGCGACCCGCTGTCCCGGATCGAGGACGCCGCGAACGTCACCGCCGTCGTCGTCGGCGGGAGACACCACACGGTCGAGCGGTTGCTCGCGCCGTACCCGTCCTCCACGACCACCGACCAGCCCGCGTCCACCGCCCCGGCGGTCAGGGACGGCCTCAGGAGCAGGGTCAGGGCCCGGGTCCCCGTCCACCCGAACACCGCGGACTTCTGGTGGAACCACCCCGACGAACTGGAGAAGGCCCGCCTCTCCTGCGGCCACGACCACTAGGACCCGTTCCTGGCTGAGATCTGGATTTTCGGGTTTCGCCCCCTCCCCACGGTTGGGCGACCCCCGCTCGAGGACAACTCAACGCCTGTCATCGGGGGAGGACGGAACCGGGATTTCCGGGCCGCGGCATGCCGGTACCCGGTGCCCGGCTACCCGGTGCCCGGCGCGCAGTGGGCACCCCCGGGCCGAGGAAGGGATCGGCCCGGGGGTGCCGGTGGACGATCAGCCGAGGTCGGGAGCCAGGGCCGTGGCGTTGAGCGCCGTCACGATCGTCTCCTCCTCGTATCCGAAGTGGGACTCCAGCTGGTTCGCCAGCCGCTCCAGGTCGGCGCGCAACCGCACGGGGTCGGTCTCACCGGGTACGAAGCCGTCGACGAGCCGCTGGATGTCCTCCTGCAGCCGCGCCACCACCTTGTGCTCCTCGCCGAGCTGCGCCAGCGCCGGAGCGAGTGCGGGGAACTGCTCGGCCAGCATCGGGAACACGGCCATGTCTTCGCCGCCGTGATGCCTCTTCAGCGCCCCGCAGAAGTTGAGGCAGTGGGCGCGCATCTGCTGGGCGAGGTCCGGCCGAGTCCGCTCGATCGTGTCTGCGCCGCCCTCGGCCACCTGATCCACCTGGGTACGGAGCGTTTCGAGCTCCTTGCGCAACCAGTCGTGCACCTCGACGATCCAGTCGCCCAGGCCCCTGACCCGCTCCTCGCCGGGCTTGGGGCCGATCCGATGCAGTACCACGACCGGGATCTCCCGGGTCGTCTTGGCCTGGTGGTCGGCGTACCCCGGCGCCTCGGCGATCACGCGGTCGAAGAGCTTGTCACGCTCCTGGGCCTGCGGGATGGCGGCGATCGCCTGATAGGTGTCGGTACCCGTCTCGACCGTCACGATCGGGTTCTTGCGGATGTTGTGATACCACGCGGGATGCTTGTCGGAGCCGTTCGAGGAGGCGACGACGATCCCTTTTCCGGCGAATTCGAGGTACCCCAGGATGCTCTCCCGGCGCAGGCCGCTCTTGGCTCCGACGGTCGTCAGCACGGCCAGTGCCCAGCCCTCGAACATGCCGCTCATCTTCCCGCTGTTCGCACGAAACTCGGCGATGACCTGCCGCTGGAACTCGTTGACGTCGAGGCCCACCCAGGTGTTGGCCGATGCTTCCCAGGCCTCGGCCTGTTCTTCGCTCATGTACTGCCTTTCCGTGTCGATTGCTCACGGAGAAGGGCCACGCCACCGGAAGTCGACACAGAAACACCCCGCATGCTTACGCAGTGAAGATGGGCGCAGCAATCCCAGGACAGGGATCGACGGGCTGCGAGAGACGGAACGTGCCGACCTCTGTAATGGCTGAGTAGCCGCTACCTCCATGCGTAGGCCCATACGGGGCTCAGCCGGAGCCTAACACCATCCCCGCTGATCGAGCCACATCACCTTAGAGCGAATGCCCGGGGGCGCCCGCGTGCGACGCGGGCGCCCCCGGCCGGACGTCCGACGGGGGGAGCGGGCTCCTCGTCCCGCTCCCCCCGGCCCCCGTAGGCCCCGTCGGCCCCGTCGGGTTCAGCGGAGCCCGTGGGCGACGTGGACGTCGTTCGTTTCGCGCCTCACCGCCGAGAAGCGATCACACCGGCGACGAGGAGTGGTTCCCGGCTCAGAGGTCGGGCAGCCAGGTGCCGTGGAAACCGGCCGGGACGCGGCGGGGAAGCCGGACCGAGGCGGTGAAGTCCAGGGTGGCGGCGTCCAGGACGAGCAGCTGGGAGCCGTCGCCCGAGTGGTCGGTGACGATCGACAGCAGCCAGCCGTCGTCCTCGGCCCCGGAACCGGCCGCGGGCACGAAGATCGCCTCGCCGGGCCGTCCGCCGACGTCCTTGACCTGTCCGGTGCCGGTCTCGGTGTCGTACTTCACGATCGCGTCTTTGGAGACGGTGTACAGCAGGCGGCCGGCCCGGCCCAGCAGGTCGTCGTTGAACGTGGGGAACTCGACCGCGCGGTCGTCGCGCTGCTCCTCCGTGACCGTGCCGGTCGCCGGGTCGAGCACCCAGCGGTGCAGCACCGCTCCCCCGGTCTCGGCTGCGGGGTTGGCGCTACCGCTGATGGAGCCCCAGATGGCGGTGAAGGACTCCCGGGAGTAGCGGACCGCGTCGAGCACCACGCGCCCCGAGGCGTCCTCGCAGGCGTTGCCGACGTGGAAGACGTAGCACGGGTCGACGTCGAACCAGGTCGTCCGCCCCGCGCGGTCCATCACGCCGAGCCTGGCGCCGTAGGCGTCGTCCCAGCGGAACGGCAAGCCGCTGCCGACCATGTTCATGTCGAAGACGGCCGGCAGGTCGAGCCAGACGACGTGGTTCTCGGTGATCGCGAAGTCGTGGATCATCGTCGGCCCGGGGACGTCCACGACCCGGCTCTCCACCAGCTCTCCGGCCGCGGACAGGCGGTGGTAGGTCAGGTAGGGGGCGAAGAAGCCGTAGCCGAAGAAGTGCAGTTCGCCGGTGGCCGGGTCCCGCTTGGGGTGCGCGGTCATCGCGGTGGTCAGCCGGCCGCCGAAGTCGCACGGCCCGACCGTGTCCAGCTCGGGTGTCATCTCGTAGGGGAAACCGCTCTCGACGAGCGCGAGGATCCGGTCGGCGTGCCGGATGATCGAGGTGTTGGCGCTGACGGCGGTCCGGTCGAGCTCACCCCCGTCGTTGACGAGGCGGGCGCCCTCGGTGAAGGAGCGGGTGCGCACCCAGCGGTTGCGGTACCACTCGGCGCGGCCGTCGCGCAGGCGCAGGCCGTGGATCATCCCGGGCCCGGCGAACCAGTGGCCGGGGTCCTGGCCGGGCAGCGGGTTGGGGCCGTTGCGGAAGTAGCGCCCGGTCAGCTCGGGCGGCAGGGTTCCGGTGACCGGCAGGTCGACCGCGCCGATCTCGTCGGGGACGGGGGCGAGGTCGCCGGCGAGGTAGGCCGGGACCGCGGAGGGCTCGGAGGTTTCCGGGGCGGTGGTCACTGGGTGCTCCAATGGGTCGGTGAATCCTGCGGGATTCGGCGGAAGACGAGAGGAGATCGCCCGGCCGACGGCCGGGCGGTGTCACGGGCGGTCAGGCGTCCTCGGCGGCGACCTGTGCCCGGAAGCGGGCGGCGGCGATCTTGGGGTAGCGGGCGGTGAAGATCGCGGGCAGCACGAAGGTGACGATCTTGATCGTGATGACGGCGGCGGTGGCGTGCGGGGCGACGTACAGCAGCAGGGCCAGCGAGACGGCGGCGATCGTGAAGGCGGCGCCCCACACCGAGGTGATGATGGCGTTGACCCGGTAGAACTGCGGGGTCCGCCAGACCGTCTCCGGCGCCATGCTCCGGGCGATGCCGAGGGTGAAGGGCTTGCGGATGGCCAGCGATCCCCAGGCGGTGACCGCCAGCCAGGCGTTGACGAGGGCCGGGCCGTACGGCGTGAGCGGGGAGTCGGGGTCCACGAAGGAGATCACGGCGATCACGGCGAAGAACACCACCGCGCTGGACTCGATCACCATCTGGTCCCATTCCTTGCCCGTGCGACGGTCGACGGCGACCACACCGAGCGCTATCACCAGTCCGGCGAGCGCGCCGTAGCGCCAGTTGTCACCGGTGGCGATGACGGCGTAGACGATCCAGGGGAGGAACCCGAGGAGACTGCGGATCATGACTGGCCCTCTTCAGCGCTTGACGTTCCTGTGTAGACATGTCGAAGGTAGACCCTCCTAGCTAGACATGTCAACAGAGGAATATAGGATGTGCTGCATGAGCCTCAAACACGCGATGCTGGGGCTGCTCAGCGACGGACCGGCGAGCGGCTACGACCTTCTGAAGACCTTCGATGTCTCACTGGCCAACGTGTGGACCGCCACGCAGAGCCAGCTCTACGCGGAACTGGGCCGCCTGGCCGACGCGGGGCTCATCGAGGTGACCGCCGAAGGGCCGCGCGGCCGCAAGGAGTACGCCATCACCGAGGCCGGGCTCACCGAACTCCGCCGCTGGCTGACGGAGCCCTCCCCCTCCCACCCCAGGCGCAGCGAGATGCTCCTGCGCGTCTTCTTCCTCAACCAGCTCAGCCCCGAACAGGCACGCGCCTACATGCGGGGACTGGCGGAGAACGCGGAGCGGGAGCAAGAACAGCTGAGCAGGCTGAAGGAGGTCGTGGGGCAGGGAAAGGACGCCCTGTCGGTGTACGGCATGATCGCCCTGGAGTGGGGGCTGCGGGGCAGCGCCCTGCTGAGCGAGTGGGCACGCTGGGCCGAAACCGAGATCGTGGAGCACGCCGGATCCACGCCGGGGACACAGCCGCCGGGGAGCACACCCGCGTGTACGCGGGAGACGTAGCCCCCGGTGGGCACCCCCGTGTCCGCGCCGCCCCGCTCACGCCGTCCCGGGCGGTGCGGGTCCCGCGCCCAGCCGTTTTCCCCGTCGCCCTTCAAGATTTCTCCGTCGCCCTTCGAAGGGTCCTTCGGGGGAACGGACCGGCTCCGGACATGACTCGACCGCGCCTCGCGTGGTTTCGCGACGGGCGCGGTCGGGTGCGGGACATGTCCGTCTTGTGGGCGGGTCGTCGGGCGCGCTGCCGGCAGGTCGTACCGGGCCGCGCCTGACCGCCCCCGCGGGTGGCGGGGACGGCGGAGCCGTACCTAGCGGGTGGCGCGGTTGACGGCGGAGATGATGGCCTTCAGGGAGGCGGTCGTGGTGTTGGCGTCGATGCCGACGCCCCACAGCGACTGTCCCGCCACCTCGCACTCGATGTAGGAGGCGGCCTTGGCGTCGGTGCCCGCGCTCATCGCGTGCTCGGCGTAGTCCAGGACGCGGACCTGGACGCCGATCCCGGCCAGGGCGTCGCAGAAGGCGGAGATGGGGCCGTTGCCGACACCCTCGATCTCGCGGATCTCACCGTCGACGCGCAGGTCGGCGCCGATGGCGTCCTTGTCGTCCCCCCGGGAGACGGTGCGGTGGGCCAGCAGGCCCAGGCGCCCCCACGGGCTCGCCGGGTTCGGGAGGTACTCGTCGGTGAAGACCTCCCACATCTGACCCGGGCTCACCTCGCCGCCGAGCTCGTCGGTGCGGGCCTGGACGACGCGGGAGAACTCGATCTGCAGGCGGCGCGGCAGGTCCAGGTGGTGGTCGGCCTTCATGATGTAGGCGACCCCGCCCTTGCCCGACTGGCTGTTGACCCGGATGACCGCCTCGTAGGTGCGGCCGATGTCCTTGGGGTCGATCGGGAGGTACGGCACCGCCCAGGTGAAGTCGTCCACCGGGACGCCCGCGGCGGTCGCGTCGCGCTCCAGGTGCTCCAGGCCCTTCTTGATGGCGTCCTGGTGGGAGCCGGAGAAGGCCGTGTAGACCAGCTCGCCGCCCCAGGGGTGACGCGGGTGGACGGGCAGCTGGTTGCAGTACTCGGTGACCCGGCGGATCTCGTCGATGTCGGAGAAGTCGACCTCCGGGTCGATGCCCTGGGAGAACAGGTTCATGCCCAGCGTGACCAGGCACACGTTGCCGGTGCGCTCCCCGTTGCCGAACAGGCAGCCCTCGATGCGGTCGGCCCCGGCCATGTAGCCCAGTTCAGCGGCGGCCACGGCGGTGCCCCGGTCGTTGTGCGGGTGCAGGGACAGGATGATCGAGTCGCGGTAGGCCAGGTTGCGGTGCATCCACTCGATCTGGTCGGCGTAGACGTTGGGCGTGGCCATCTCGACCGTGGCGGGCAGGTTGACGATGACCTTGCGGTCGGGGGTCGGCTGCCAGACGTCGTTGACGGCGTCGCAGACCTCCACGGCGTACTCCAGCTCGGTCCCGGTGAAGGACTCCGGGGAGTACTGGAAGTAGATCTCCGTGCCCTCCATCTCGGCGGCCAGCTTCTTGCACAGTTTGGCGCCCTCGACCGCGATCGCGGTGATGCCCTCCCGGTCCTGGCCGAAGACGACCCGGCGCTGCAGCGTCGAGGTGGAGTTGTACAGGTGGACGATGGCCTGCTTGGCGCCGCGCAGCGACTCGAAGGTCCGCTCGATCAGCTCGGCCCTGGCCTGGGTCAGGACCTGGATCACCACGTCATCGGGGATCCGGTCCTCCTCGATGATCTGCCGGACGAAGTCGAAGTCGGTCTGCGACGCGGCCGGGAACCCTACCTCGATCTCCTTGTAGCCCAACCGCACCAGCAGCTCGAACATCTTGAGCTTGCGGTGGGAGTCCATCGGGTCGATCAGCGCCTGGTTGCCGTCGCGCAGGTCGACCGCGCACCACCGGGGAGCCCGGTCGATGACCTGGCCGGGCCAGGTGCGATCGTCCAGACGCACCGGGGCGAAGGATTCGTAGCGCTTGAAGGGCATGGGGCTGGGCTGCTGCTGCGGATACATGAAAGGCTCCTCGATCGGGAAAACAATCGCGGCCGACACGCATGGCTAGCTCCGCGACGAGGGGGCCGACCTCTTACAGGCCCTCGTCGCGGCAGCTAAGAAGCAGCACGCGCAGCATGCCTAGCACGTTAGCAGACGGCTCCGAATGCCCGAGAATCGGTCTCACATCGCGAAACGCCGCGGATCACGGGGCAGTCGCGGCTCCAGGGCCCCTCCAGAGGCCCGGAGGGAACCCGCCCGCACCCGCCCGCCCGGGCGGTTCGGACCGGTCTCTCTCCCCACCTGAGCGGTCGATCCCCACCTTCCGTCACGGGTTACAGTGGCGCTACCGCCGATGACAGGGGGACGAAATGAAGGATGGCGACATTCTCACCCACATCCACGAGCTGATCGCCGAGGAGCACGGTCTTCGCCAGCGGCTGGCCTCCGGATCGATCTCCTCACACGAGGAGAACAACCGGATCAAGGAGCTGGAGGAGGCCCTCGACCAGGCCTGGGACCTGCTCAGACAGCGCAGGGCGCGCAGGGAGTTCGGAGAGGACCCCGACTCGGCAGCACCGCGCCCGATCCCGGAGGTCGAGGAGTACCGCCAGTAGCGGACGGCCACGATGATCGGCACGGTGATCGGCACAATGGTCGGCACGGTGGTCGACACGGTGGTCGACACGGTGGTCGGCCACGGTAAAACACTCGCCGTACGGGGCCTCTCCGGGTTCTCCTTGGGGCATGCGAATCGAGCGGATCGACTTCACCGACCCCGGTGACCGGCTGGCGCAGTGGCACGCGGCCCACCTCGCCTCCGAGGAGAGCAGGCCCGGCTTCTGGCTCGGCCTGCGGCGCTTCACCGTGATGGTGGAGCGCGGCTGGGCGGACAACCTCATGGAGGCGTGGGTCGCCGAGGAGGCGGGCCACGTCCTCGGCGGCTACTCCCTCCACCTCCCGACCAGAGACAACGTCCACGGCTGCAGCCTGCGTTTCTTCGTGGTCCACCCCGGCCATCGGCGGCGCGGGACGGGGTCGGCGCTGCTGGCGCACGCCGGGCGGCGGGCTCGCGAGCACGGGCGCCGGACGATCCGCATCACCGGCCCCGCCGAGGTGGCCGTCTCCGCGTTCGCCGAGGCCGCCGGGGCGAAGCTCGGGATGGTCGACACCCGCGCGGCGCTGGATCTGCACGCCGCCGACCGGCCCGCCCTCGCCGGGGCGCGGGCGGAGGCCGTACGGCGGGCCCGGGACTACCGGCTGGAGCGCTGGACGGGCCCGACGCCCCCGGAGCTGGTCCCCGACATGGTCCGGCTGATGGAGGGGATGAACGACGCCCCGCAGGACGGCCTCGAGATCGAGGGGGTGCGGTGGGACGCCGACCGCTATGTCGCCTCGGAGGAGGCCATCCGGGACGCCGGACTGCTGGCGTACACGACGATCGCGCGGCACGTGGAGACCGGCGAACCCGCCGGCTACACCCAGATCCACGTCGACGCCGAGGAACCGCGAGGCTGGAGCCACCAGGGGGACACCACGGTGCTCGCGGCCCACCGGGGCCACCGGCTCGGCCTGCTGATGAAGATCGAGAACACCTCCTGGTTCCAGGAGCGCGACCCCTCGATCCGGTACGTCGTCACCAGGAACGCCGACTCCAACACGCACATGGTGGCGATCAACGAGCTCATGGGGTTCCGGCCCCTCGACCGGTGGCACCACTGGCAGCTACGGCTCTGACGGCTTTCCGGAGACGGCCGGCGCGGCACCGCCTCACGTCCCCGGCCGCCCTCCCGTGCCGTCTCACCTCCGTCACCTTCCCTGCCGCCCTCCCGTAGCGCCTCCCTGCCCCGCCCCCTCATGCCGTCCGGGTGCTCCCCCCCTGGTCTCCGGATCACTGACGGACCGCCCCCGGCAGCGTGGGTCGGGCGCCAGCACCGGACGGGTCGGCGCGAGCCAGGAGGCCACGTTCTGCTCGACGTACCAGCCGTGCAGGTTCACCGGGGTCCGGGGCACCTCGCCGGGGTCCGGGCACAGCACCCTGGACTGGAGCATGCCGTTCGAGATGAAGCTCACGGCGCCGTCACGCCCCAGAACGGTGAACATCTGGTCGTCGCTCGCGACCAGATAGCCGACGAGCACCCGGGGCGACCCGTTCTCCTCCACCTGCAGGGCGGTCAGCGGCAGGATCGGCGCGCGCATCACGGACACACCAACCAGGAACGGCGCGAAAACCGCGAGCGCGACGGCGATGCCGTGGGTGAGCATCCTGGCGGGAGCCTCGGGGACCGGACCGGTCAGCAGGATCGCCGTTCCCGGCGGGAGTGTCAGGAGAAGCACGGTCGCCACGTCGTACGCGGCCAGCGCGGCGGCGACGGCGGGCCACAGCGCCACGTAGGCAAGGATCGCGACCATCGTGGGCAGCGCATAGCAGAACGCGGTGCGCAGCTCCTCGTGGTGGGGGAAACGGTCCCTGACCATCAGTCCCCCGGCGGCCAGCGCCAGCATCATCAGTGTCGGCAGGAAGCGCAGCTGCCAGGAGAACAGGCCGACCAGGACGGCCAGGATCACCACCCAGCCGGGGAGCCGTTCGGCGGCTCGCACCAGCCAGGAGGAGCGGCGCGCGCTGATCCAGTAGAGGGTGCCGAGCACCTTGCAGACCAGGACGAGGGCGGGCACGACCCACAGGGCCGTCAGCAGGGCGACGCTGAGCAGGCCGAGCGGGCTGATGCTCTGCAGGAGCAGGAGCAGCGTCTGGGTGTCCTGCCTGCTGGCGTACCACAGCCGCACCACCAGCAGGACGAGGGGGAACACCGGCAGGAGCGTGAGCAGCCACTCCTGGTTGCGCGGCGCGGCCTTGACGCGCCGGGCACGCTTCACGGGGAGAGGCAGTTGTCGACGGAGAGGGCCCGCTGCCACGGCCACCTGCGCACCTGCGGGGGCGGCACGCACGGCTGGTCAGTCTGGGCCACGCCGCTGCCGACCGACATCATCGGGCGGATGTAGCGGTCGAAGGCCCGCTCCCACCTCTGGTTCTTCGGGTCGGCGTACGACTGGTAGAGCGCGATCTCGACCAGGGTGCGCAACGCCTTGTTCGGTCCCGCGTTCACCGCCCACATCTCGTTCTTCTCCAGGGCGATGTCGTGGTGCACGAGCCACTTGCGCTTGTCTGGGTCCTTGCGCGATTCGACGACGAATCCGGCCAGGAGGGCCGCGTCGGTCGTCACCGCGTCGTAGTCGCCGTTCTTCAGACCGTCTATGCACTCGCTGATCCGGTTCACGCCGGTGACGATCGCCTTCGTCGCCTTCTCCAGCTCGGCCTCCGAGGTCGAGGTGCCGAGCGTGCAGACCTTCTTGCCCGCGAGCTGCTCCAGGGAGGTGACCTTCGGGTGGCCGGACCTGGTCACCACGGACTGCTCGGTGCTGAAATAGGGCGTCGAGAGGCCGACGGAGGGGTCTTTCCTCCGGGCCTCCGTCGAGCTGAAGGTCGCGACCACCAGGTCGACCTTGCCATCGGGGTCCGAGGCCCCCATGCGCGCCCTGTCCTCCGTCTCGATGGGCACGAAGACGACCTTTTCCCGCGTGTAGCCCAGATAGGTGGCGATCATGTAGGCGATCTCGATGTCGAACCCCGTGAAAACGCCGGACTTCCGGTCCCGGAGTGCGACGCCCGGAGTGTCGTCCTTGACGCCGATCCTGAGCGTTTCCTTGCCGAACAGCCCAGCCTGCTCCCGCAGCTCGTCCTCGGTCGGCGGCCCGTTGACCCACAGGACCGACGTGACGACCACGACGGCCGCCAGGACCAGGGCGATCCACGCGGAGAGCCGGAGTCGTCTCACGCGCCGGGACCGTCCCCGCCCGAACGGCGGGTCAGCCGACGGCGGGTCGGGCTCCGGCTGATCGGGCTGCGGCCCACGCTCCTCCGCGTCAGGCCGCTGGTCCTCGGCCTGCGTCTCCCCGCCCTCGGGTTCTTCGGTCACAGCGCCCCTGACCTCCTCTTTGCCCGAAGGCTACGCCGGGGTCCCCGCAAACGGGAATGTCTTCACCAAGACGAGATCAAACGGAGGCGCTCCGATTTCCCCACAGGAGCCCCGAAGCATCTTTCCGGACATTTAACAACGACAACCGCAAATATCGATAAGGCTCACCAAAACCATCCCACCAGCCGCATTCCAAGCACACGGAAACCCGCCCACCCCCTGCCGATCTGAGCCGTCAGCGCAGGTCACCGCCTCCCCGGCGCGTTCTTTGAATTTCCCCTCCGGCCCATGGACCCCGCATTCGAACATCTGCACGTCGCGCCGTATCGGACACGCGGCAAAACCCCGGGAGGGAGCTGATGACTGCACGGTGGCCGACGACTCACCGACCGGGAAGTGGTCTCCAATGCGAAAACGGACCACTCGGACGACTGCAACGGGAACGCGCAACCGTGCCTCACCTACGGCAACGGCGTGGTGGGCAACCGGAAGCCGCCGGGCGGCGTGTCCCACCAGGGCCGCCTCACGCCGTCCCGCGCTCCCGGCGTCCTGGCGCGGAGAGGCGACGCCCCCGGCCCGCTCAGTCGTAGAAGCCCAGCCGGCGCAGCTGCTTGGGGTCGCGCTGCCAGTCCTTGGCGACGCTGATGCGCAGGTCGAGATAGACCCGGGTGCCGAGCAGCGCCTCGATCTGCCTGCGAGCCTGGCTGCCGACCTCCTTGAGGCGGGTGCCCTTGTGCCCGATCACGATGGCCTTCTGCGATGGACGCTCGACGAACATGTGCGCGTAGATGTCGAGCAGGTCGTCACGGCCCTCCCGGGGCAGCATCTCGTCGACGACGACCGCGATCGAGTGCGGCAGCTCGTCCCGGACGCCCTCCAGCGCCGCCTCGCGGATCAGCTCGCCCACCAGCACCTGCTCGGGCTCGTCGGTGAGCTGCCCCCCTTCGTACAGCGGCGGGCTCTCGGGAAGCCGGTCGATCAGCACGTCGGCGACCACGTCGAGCCGCTCCCCCGACTCCGCGGAGACCGGGACGATGTCCGTGAACTCCGCGAGCTGGGAGACCGCGAGCAGCTGTGCCGCGATCTGCTCGCGGGTCGCCAGGTCGCACTTGGTCACCACGGCGACGACCGGGGTCTTCTTGACCGCGGCGAGCTTCTCGGCGATGAACCGGTCGCCCTTGCCGACCGGTTCGTTCGCGGGCACGCAGAAGCCGATCACGTCGACCTCGGTGAGGGTGGACAGCACCAGGCTGTCCAGCCGCTCGCCCAGCAGGGTACGGGGCCGGTGCAGGCCCGGGGTGTCGACGATGACGAGCTGGGCGTCCGGGCGGTGGACGATGCCGCGGATGGCCCTGCGGGTGGTCTGGGGCTTGGACGAGGTGATCGCCACCTTCGTGCCGACCAACGCGTTCATCAGCGTGGATTTGCCGACATTGGGCCTGCCGACGAAGCAGGCGAAACCGGCACGGAAATCAGCAGCTGAGGAACTCACGCCAACCATTGTCCCCGATGCCGGGCTCAGCTCTGACGCAACGTCCCATCGGGCCCGGCCACGAGCAGCCTCTGCCCGCCCAGATCGTGCACGGCCCGCACGTCGGCCTCGGCCGGGCCGTCTCCCGCCGTGACCAGCGCCGCCGCCTCCAGGGACTCGGCTCCACTGGACACGGCCATCGCCACGGCGACCTGCAGCGCCGACAGCGTCAGCGACGGCAGCGCCACGTTGGTCGCCGAGTAGGTCCGGCCGGTCTCGTCGCGCACGGCCGCCCCCTCGGCGGCGCCGTTACGGGCGCGGGCGGAACGGGCCAGCACGATGATCTTGTTGTCCTCGGGATCGAGGGTCGTCTCGCTCACGGCACAAGGGTATTCAGCCGGTGGGATCCAGCGCGAACACGGCCCCTTCAGAGAGCCGCCCGGCCGATCAGCGATCGGGCGATCTGCCCGGTGCGCTCCGCGTCGACGCCCGCGACCCCGGCGTGCACCAGCGAGACCAGGGTGTGCCCGGCGAGGGCGAAGACCATGTGGATCTCGTAGGGATAGCCGTTGAGCCTCCCGTGCAGCCGCCTGGCCTGCACGTCGGCACCGGCCGCGTCCAGGTTCAGGCCGGACACCCTGAGGGAGGTGCTCCTGCCCGCCAGGGAGGTCCTCGCGATCCGGCACCCGTTCAGCGCCTGGGTGAGCCGGGTGAAGCGGAGCCTGGCGTCCTCGGGAGTGTAGGACGCCAGGCTGACCCCGGCCAGCTCGCCCACCCTGTCCCCCGGGTAGGTCACGGCCACCCACGTCCCCCGGCCCCGCTGGGAGGGCATGCCTCCGGCCGTGTCGAAGAGGAGCTGGCAGTCGTTGTCGGCCGCCTTGAACGGCGGAACCCACCCGTCGCGGGACCGGGCGGAGAAGCCGTCCGGCAGTTCCGACGCCTCCTCGCGCAGCAGTCCTCGCAGCCGCGCCAGTTCCGCGCTCGCCCTTTCTCCGCCGGGGTCGGCCGTACCGCCGCACGCCACCGGTCCCGCTGCCAGCATCCCGCAGACGGCAGCCGTGATCGCCACACGAATCCCCCGCGTCATGACTCATCCCCCGATGTCACGTGCGAGGTGTCTTGTCCCCGCCGATCCGCTTTCTTCCCCGTCGCCAAAAGCGGCAATCATCGAGAAACGCCTAAGGGTGCCCTCAACCCCCCCATGCGGTCGAGAACACCCTTCAGCGAGAGACGTGGGGCCGTCCGGCGACCGCCTCACGCACTCTTCCCCCCGGAGACTCCTCGCGCCGCGAACCCCTCCCGGCGTCGAGAACCCCCATCGGCCCCCGCGCGACCGGGTGCCGTGAGATGAGAGTGGCAGGCGCCGCTTGCAGAACGCTTGCGATCCGCTTGAGAGAGGTCACCGGATCGGTCGCCGAACCCGGTCGCCGGTCCGGCGAAGACAGGACGGACGAGTGCCCCGCCCCGCCCCGCCGCGACGCACCGCGACGCACCGCGACGGGGCGGGGACCATCTCCGCGACGGAGTGGACGAGGTGTGGGACCGGGTCAGTCGTGTCCGGCCGAGGCACCGACCGAGTCGGGCTCGGCGGGGGCGATGCGGCGGACCAGGACCGTGCCGATCCGGTTACGGCGCCCGGCGAGGCTCTCCGCCGTCAGGCTGAGCCCCTCGACGACGGCCTCGGAGCCGGCGATCGGCACCCGGCCGAGCGCGTGGGCCAGCAGGCCTCCGACGGTCTCCACGTCGTCGACCTCCAGCTCGATGTGGAACAGGTCCGCCAGGTCGCCCACGGGAAGCCTGGCGGTCACCCGGATCGAACCGTCGTCCAGCGACTCGACCCGGGGAACCTCCTGGTCGTACTCGTCGGTGATCTCGCCCACGATCTCCTCGAGGATGTCCTCGATCGTGACCAGGCCAGCCGTCCCGCCGTACTCGTCGATGACGATGGCCTGGTGGATCTGGCGGGCCTGCATCTCGCGCAGGAGCTGGTCGATCGGCTTGCTCTCCGGCACGTAGGTGGCCGGGCGCATGATCGTCTCGACCTGCTCGGTACGGCTGTCGCCCCCCGTCTCCTGCGTCCGGCGCACGATGTCCTTGAGGTAGGCGATGCCGATGACGTCGTCCTCGTTCTCCCCCACCACGGGGATGCGGGAGAAACCGCTGCGCAGGGCGAGCGACAGGGCCTGGTTCATGGTCTTGCCGCGCTCGATGAACACCATGTCGGTGCGGGGCACCATGACCTCGCGGACCAGGGTGTCGCCGAGCTCGAAGACCGAGTGAATCATCTCCCGCTCGTCGGGCTCGATGACCCTGCGTTCCTCGGCCAGGTCGACCAGGTCGCGCAGCTCGGCCTCCGAGGTGAACGGCCCCTCCCTGAACCCCTTTCCCGGGGTCACGGCGTTGCCCAGCAGGATGAGCAGCTTGGGCAGCGGGCCGAAGATCCTGGTCAGGCCGTACACGAGGGGGGCGCTGGCGAGGGCGATCGGCTCGGCGTGCTGGCGTCCCAGCGTGCGCGGGGAGACCCCGACGATCACGTAGCTGATCACGATCATGACGGCCGCGGCCGCGGCGTAGGCCCCGCCCTCGTCGCCGAGCCAGTCGATGAAGAGGAGCGTGGCGATCACCGTGGCGACCAGCTCACAGCTCAGCCGGAGCAGGAGAAGCAGATTGAGGTAGCGCGGCGGATCGGCGACGATCGTCTGCAGACGCACCGCGCCCCGGCGCCCTTCGCGGACGAACTCCTCGGCCCTCACCCGCGAGATGCGGGTCAGGGCCGTCTCCGCGCTGGCTATCAGGCCGCCGACCACGACGAGGACGACGGCTGAGAACAACCACCCGTTGGCGAGGTTCACCGCTGGGGGCGCACCTCCCGCCACGATTCGAGAAGCTCACCCTGCAGGCCGAACATCTCCTTGTGCTCCTCGGGCTCGGCGTGATCGTAGCCGAGCAGGTGCAGGATGCCGTGCGTGCACAGCAGCTCCAGCTCCGCCTCGGTGCTGTGCCCCGCCTCGACCGCCTGCTTGACGGCCACCTGCGGGCACAGCACCACGTCGCCCAGGAGCGCCGGATCGGTGGGGGCGTCGCCCTCCTGCCTGGCCCCGCTTCCGGGGCCGGGGCGCAGCTCGTCCATCGGGAAGGCGAGCACGTCGGTCGGGCCCGGCTCCCCCATCCACTGCTCGTGCAGCACCGACATGGCCTCCTCGTCCACGACGAGGATGGACAGCTCGGCGAGCGGGTTGATGTCCATCCGCTCCAGCACGTGCCCGGCCAGCGCGACGATGAGCCCCTCGTCGATCTCGACGCCGGACTCGTTGTTGACCTCGATGCTCATCGGTCGCTCACCGTTCTTCCCCGATGGCGCTTGACCACGCCCTTGATCGCCTGCGGCTCGGCCTGCCGCTGTATCTCGTCGTAGCGCCCGTACGCGTCCACGATGTCGCTGACCAGCCGGTGGCGCACCACGTCGGCGCTGGTCAGACGGCTGAAGTGAATGTCGGGGATGCCGTCGAGGATCTCCTGGACCACCTTGAGGCCGCTCTGCGTGCCACCGGGCAGGTCCACCTGGGTCACGTCGCCCGTGACGACGATCTTCGAGTTGAAGCCCAGGCGCGTCAGGAACATCTTCATCTGCTCCGGCGAGGTGTTCTGCGCCTCGTCGAGGATGATGTAGGCGTCGTTGAGCGTACGGCCGCGCATGTAGGCCAGCGGCGCGACCTCGATCGTGCCCGCGGCCATCAGCCGGGGGATCGAGTCGGGGTCGAGCATGTCGTGCAGCGCGTCGTAGAGGGGCCGCAGGTAGGGGTCGATCTTCTCGTAGAGCGTGCCGGGCAGGAAGCCGAGACGCTCACCCGCCTCGACCGCCGGGCGGGTGAGAATGATCCGGTTGACCTTCTTCTCCTGCAGGGCCCTGACCGCCTTGGCCATCGCCAGGTAGGTCTTGCCGGTGCCCGCGGGCCCGATGCCGAAGACGATGGTGTGCCTGTCGATCGCGTCGACGTAGCGCTTCTGGTTCACGGTCTTCGGGCGGATCGTCCGGCCCCGCGCGGAGATGATGTCGAGGGAGAGCACCTCGGCCGGGCGGTCGGAGCTCATCCGCAGCATGGCGATGCTGCGCTCGACCGCGTCCGGCGTGAGCTCGGCGCCTCCGCGGACGAGCTCGACCAGCTCCTCGAACAGGCGCACCACGGTGCTGCTCTCCTCGGGGCTGCCGGTGATCGTGATCTCGTTGCCCCGGACGTGGATGTCGGCTCGGAAGGCGCCCTCGACGACTCGCAGCAGCTCGTCGCGCGAGCCCAGCAGGCTCACCATCGAATGGTCGTCCGGAATCACCACCTTTGCCTGAGTCCGGCTGGGACCCTTCGACCTGGGCTGTGATGTTCTGCTGGAATCGTTTGTCTCGGACATGGGCGGGCCTTTCGGCCTGTTCGCCTCCAGATATCGGCTTCAGACTTCTACGCCATGGTATCCGCGATCGCGGCGATCGTGCCCTTCCTTTTCTAGCCGGGCGGCCAGGTCAGACCACGTCCGCCGAGCACGTGTCCGTGCACGTGGAAGACGGTCTGGCCGGCTCCGGGACCGGTGTTGAACACCAGGCGGTATCCCGGCTCGGCGATGCCCTCCTGCTCGGCCACCGCGTGCGCCGCCTTGAACACCTCGTCGGCGAGCCCGTCATCGGCGGCGGCCAGCGCGGCCGCGTTCGGATAGTGGCCCTTGGGGATCACGAGCACGTGGGTCGGCGCCTGGGGATTGACGTCCCTGAAGGCGAGGGTGCGCTCGGTCTCGTGGACGATCTTCGCGGGAATCTCCCCCGCCGCGATCTTGCAGAACAGGCAGTCGGCTTCGCTCACCATGCAGGCACCCTATCCCCCCGGGATCCCCGTGCGCCGTTGTCAATCGGTGATGGTGCATGGTCCGCAAACAAAGATCCACCCCGATAAGGTGAGTGTGCAAAACTTCAACAAACGACAGACCATGCGATTCGCACGATATGGCCGCCTCGCGAGGAACACGACTGGGTCATGCCCCCTAATGAACCGGAAGAGCGTAAACCCTCTGGGAAGGCCGAGCGTCCCACTGATGTGACCACCGAGACCCTCGTGGCCGACAGGTCGCTGGGAGCGGTGCCCGTCGGCTGGGACGCCGACATGGCCGTTACCGCGCTCTACAGCGCGCACTATCGGTCTCTTGTGCGTCTCGCAGTGTTGCTCGTCCGCGACATGGCAACCGCGGAGGAGGTCGTGCAGGATGCGTTCGTCGCCATTCACGGCGCCTGGCGTCGCCTGCGTGACACCGACAAGGCACTCGCTTACCTGCGCCAATCGGTCGTCAACCGTTCGCGCTCCGTGCTCCGGCACCGGGCGGTCGTGGAGAAGTACGCGCCCAAGGGACTGCCCGACGCGCCCAGCGCCGAGAACGGCGCGATCGGCGAGCTGGAGAGGTCCGCCGTCATCGAGGCGCTCCGCGGCCTGCCGGCCCGGCAGCGGGAGGCCCTGGTCCTGCGCTACTACGGAGACCTGTCCGAAGCGCAGATCGCCCACGCGATGGGCATCAGCAAAGGCGCGGTCAAGAGCCACACGGCTCGCGGGATGGCCGCCCTACGAACCTCACTGGAGCAACTGTCATGACCGACTCCCCCGACGAGTACGGCGAGCTGCTCCGCCGTGCCCTGAGCGCGGAGGCGAACTCGGTCGTTCCCTCCCCAGACGGACTGGAGATCATCCGCGCCCGCATAGAACGACGGGGGCTCCGCGGGCTGATGTGGTGGCGCGCCGGAGCCTCTGTCGCGGGAGCGGTTCTCGTCGCGGCCACCATCGTGATGGTGGTCCCGCAGCTCCGTAACGAGATGACCGAGCAGGTGCGCAGCGGCGAGGTCAAGTACACCGTGTCGAACACCCCGGAGATGGCGGCCACCTCCCGGGGACCCCAGCGGAACGACGTGCAGCCCCCGGTCTCCGCCAGGCCGGACGTCACCTCGCCCGCGCCGGAGCCGACCACCTCCAGGAGCGCGTCGCAGAGCCCGAAGCCGTCGCCGAAACCGTCCCGGAGCCCGAAGCCGTCACCGTCGCCCACCTGCGCCACGCCGCCCTCCAACGGCACCACGGTCGAGCCCGAGGGACTGGCCAGGGGATGCGAGGAGACGGAGACACCCGCTCCCACACCGGCGGAGACGGGCGGCCCCTCGGACACTCCGTGTGCCGTCAACGACTGCCCGACGACCGTCGACCAGCGGACCCCCGTGCCGGCGGAGCCGCCGACCCCGGCTCCCACGACTCCCTAGTCACCGGAACCGGGGCACGGCGGCCGTCCGCCTCCACCGTGCCCGTGACCTTCCTGGCACCGGTACGGAGCGGACCGGCACCGGACACCACGACCGTCCGCCTCCACCCCGATCATGACCGACCGGGCGCCGGTGCGGTGAGCGGCGGGACAGACCGGATCGGCGCCGGTGAGCGGCGCTCAGCCCGGTGAACGTTCCCGGGCACCCGCGCCGGGACCTGCTGCGCGCGTCCTCGTCAGGGCGTGCACACGGCAGAGCGTGAACACGGCAGGCGAGGCCCCGGGGGCTCACCAGCGGCCGGTGCGCGCCTGAAGCACCGCCGCGGCGGCGACCCCCGCCGTCGAGGTGCGCAGCACCGTCGGTCCGAGGAGCGCGGGCACGGCCCCCGCCGCCCGGAAGGCGGCGATCTCCTCCTCGGCGACACCCCCCTCGGGCCCGACCACCACGACGATGTCGCCGTCGTCCGGCAGGCCGAGAGACGACAGGGGCGAGGCGGCCTCCTCGTGGAGCACGATGCCGAGCGCCGCCGCCGACAGCAGCGCGGCGACGCCCGAGGTCGTCGCGGGCTCGGTCACCTCGGGCAGGTGGAAGCGGCGGGACTGCTTGCCCGCCTCACGGGCCGTGGAACGCCAGCGGGCCAGCGCCTTGGCCGCCCGCTCGCCCTTCCACTGGGTGACGCACCGGACGGCGGCCCAGGGCACGATCACGTCGACCCCGGCCTCCGTCATCATCTCCACGGCCAGCTCGCCCCGATCTCCCTTGGGCAGCCCCTGCACGACGACCAGGCGGGGACGCGGCGGGGGCACGTCGTAGCGGCGCAGCACCTCGACGCGGAGCGAGTCCTTGCCCGCGTCCCGGACCACGCACTCGGCCACGGTCCCCGCGCCGTCGGTGAGGTCGAGCCGCTCTCCGGCGCGCAGCCGCCGTACGGCCGCCGCGTGACGCCCCTCGGGACCGCCGAAGGTGAACTCCGGCCGGGCCAGGTCGTCCGGCTCGGCCAGGAAGACCGGGACCGTCATCGGCCCTCGGCGGTGTGCGAACGCGGCCCGCCGTGTGAACCCGGCCCCGCGTGCGGACGCGTCCCGGTGCGCGGGCACGGGCGTGCCCCAGGGCCGGTCCCGCCGGCGGTCACCGGGACGGTGACCGCCGAAGCCGGGTCAGCGGCCATTGAAGGCGTCTCTCAGGCGGGAGAAGAAGCCCTGCTGCCCCGGCGCGAACTTGCCCGGCGGGCGCTCCTCGCCGCGGAGCCTGGCCAGCTCGCGCAGAAGCTCCTCCTGCGCCGGGTCGAGGCGGTTGGGCGTCTCGACGTTGACGTGGATCAGCAGGTCGCCCCTGCCGGTCTCGTTGAGGCGCTGGATGCCCCGGCCGTACAGGGGGATGGTCTGGCCCGACTGGGTGCCCGGGCGGACGTCCAGATCCTCGGTGCCGTCGAGCGTCTCCATGCTCAGGGACGTGCCGAGCGCGGCCGCGCTCATCGGGATCTGCACGGTGCAGTGCAGGTCGTCGCCGCGCCGTTCGAAGATCTCGTGGGGGCGCTCGACGATCTCCAGGAACAGGTCGCCGGGCGGGCCTCCTCCCGGGCCGATCTCACCCTCGCCGGCGAGCTGGATGTGGGTACCGTCCTCGACACCCGCCGGGATGCGGACCTTGATGGTCCGCCGGGTGCGGACCCGCCCGTCGCCGGAGCACTCCTGGCAGGGGTTGCGGATGATCGAGCCGAACCCGCCGCACTGGGGGCAGGGGCGGGAGGTCATGACCTGCCCGAGGAAGGACCTGGTGACCTGGGAGACCTCGCCCCGGCCGTGACAGACGTCGCAGGTGTCGGGGTGGGTGCCGGGCGCCGCGCCCGAGCCGGTGCAGACCTCACAGAGCACCGCGGTGTCGACGACCAGCTCGCGGGTGGTGCCGAAGGCCGACTCCCGCAGGTCGAGCTCCACCCTGATGGTGGCGTTGCGGCCCCGGCGGGCACGTGAGCGGGGACCCCGGCCCCCGCCGCCGCCGGCCGCGCCGAAGAAGGCGTCCATGATGTCGCTGAACGGGAAGCCCGCGCCGAAGCCCCCCGCGCCCGCGCCGCCCGAGGAGAACGGGTCGGCGCCCATGTCGTACATCTGGCGCTTGTTGGGGTCGGACAGCACCTCGTAGGCCTGCGTGACGTCCTTGAACCGCTCCTGGGTCTCAGGATCGGGGTTCACGTCGGGATGCAGTTCTCTGGCCAGGCGGCGGTAGGCCTTCTTGATCTCCTCCGCGCTGGCGTCGCGCCGCACCCCTAGGGTGCCGTAGTAGTCGCTCTTCGTAGCCACTTAGTTGCCCTCTTAGGATGCAGCCAGGATCTGGCTGACGTAGCGTGCCACCGCGCGCACCGCGCCCATCGTGACCGGGTAGTCCATACGTGTCGGCCCCAGCACACCGAGCCGGGCCAATTGCCTGTCCCCCGAACCGTATCCGGCGACGACGATCGACGTGCCCTGAAGACCCGTATAGGGATTCTCCGAGCCGATCCGCACCGTCAGCGCCGACAGGTCCGAGGTCTCACCGAGCAGGCGCATGAGCACCACCTGCTCCTCCAGGGCCTCCAGCACGTCGCGGAGCCCGACGGTGAAGTCGGCCCCCGCGAGGTTGGCGGCCCCGGCAAAAACGATCTTCTCATCGTGCCGGTCCACCAGGGACTCCAGCAGCACCGACAGGATCGTGGCCGCGAGCGGCCGGTCCTCCGCCGGAAGGCGGTCCGGCAGGTCCGCGACCTTGTCGGGGACACCGGCCAGCCCGCAGCCGTCCAGGCAGGCGTTGAGGATCGCGCGCAGATGTGCCACGCGGTTCTCGTCGATCACGTCGGGCAGCTCGACCACGCGCTGCTCGACCCGCCCGGTGTTGGTGATGAGCACGAACATCAGCCGACGCTCGCTGAGCGGGACCAGCTCGACGTGGCGGACCTTGGAGTCGCCCAGCGTGGGGTACTGGACCACGGCGACCTGCCGGGTCAGCTGGGCCAGCAGGCGCACCGTGCGCATCACGACGTCGTCGACGTCGACTGCGCCCGCGAGGAAGGTCTCGATGGCCCTCTTCTCGGCGCCCGACAACGGCTTCACCTGTGAGAGGCGGTCGACGAACAGCCGGTAGCCCTTGTCCGTGGGCACTCGGCCCGCGCTGGTGTGGGGCTGGGCGATGTAACCCTGCTCCTCCAGCACCGCCATGTCGTTACGGATGGTCGCGGGCGACACACCCAGGTTGTGGCGTTCCACGAGAGCCTTGGAACCCACCGGCTCGTTGGTGGACACGTAGTCCTCGACGATGGCGCGTAGGACCGCCAGCTTGCGGTCGTCAACCAACGTGCTCACCTCCCTACCTGCGCTCGGACGGGAAAACGTCAGGTCTGGCACTCTGTGTTCCCGAGTGCCAAGTGTACGGCTCCCGCCTCCGGGGTGCGATAACACGGCACCAGGATGACGAGGAACAAGCCAGTGTCAAGTCATCTGCTATCGCCATCCAAGCGTCAAGCCCCACAATTCGGTATATGTCCAATGATTTCGGATCCCCTTCGGGTGACGCCACCGCACGCGTCCCCGGCTACGGCGCCCCCCAGCAGCCCTACGGCCAGCCCACGCAGCCCTACCAGGGCGGCGGGCAGTACCAGGGCGCCCCTCCTTCCTACGGTTACCCGCCCTCCGGCTACGGAGCTCCGCAGGGCCCGCCGCCGAAGGTGAAGGTCAAGCCCGGCATCGGCTGGATCGTCGGTGTGTGGCTGCTGTTCGTGCTGAGCGTGATCATCGGCATCGGCGGCTTCGCGGGCGGCATCTTCAGCGCGGTCACCGAGGCCGCGCCCGCCACGTCGTTCGGCTCGGGCCAGAAGACGACGGTCAGCATCGACCCGGCCGACAAGCCCGCCATCTACGTCTCCGCCGCCAAGGGCACCCAGTTCAACTGCGAGCTCGAGGGCGACCCGGGGACGGTCCGCCTCCAGCAGCCCGGCATACAGCAGACCGTGACCAGGGACGGCGTCCTGTGGGAGCTGGCCCTGCGGATCGGGGTGGACAAGGCGGGCGACTACCCGCTGACGTGCACCACGTCGGGCGAGGCCACGGACGCCAAGTTCGGCGTGGGCAAGGAGATCGTCGCGACCTCCGTGGTCGGCGGCACGCTCATACTGATCGGCGTGCCGAGCATCGGCTTCCTGCTGGCCGTCATCGTGACGATCGTCGTGCTGGTCAAGCGGAGCGGCGCCCGCAGGCGCCAGGCGGCCGCGGCGGCCGGTCAGTGGGGACACCCGGGACCGTACGGCGGGTGACGGCCCGGGGGCCGCGGGGCGGATGACGGAGCGGAGCCGTACGGCGGACGGCGGACGGCGGACGGCGGACGGCGGACGGCGGACGGCGGAGCGAAACCACGCGGAACGGCGGCCCGAGTGCGCGGCGGTCGTCGGAGGCTTTTGCTACCGTCCATTTGATCCCTGGCGAGAGGCGGTTGACGGTCGGTGATGTACGAGCGTGACGTGCTTGCGGGAAACTGGCGGCGCCCTCTCAAGGGGAAGATCCCACAGGTCCCCGCCGAGCTCGACCTGGTGGTCGAGGACGCGGACGGCGGCTTCTGCGGCGCCGTGGTCGCCTGCGACAAGGAGGCCGTCACGCTGGAGGACCGGTTCGGGCGGCGGCGGCTGTTCCCGCTGGAGCCCGCCGCGTTCCTCCTCGACGGCGAGGTGGTGACGCTGGTACGGCCCGCCGCCGGGCCACGGGAGCCCAGGCGCAGCGCGTCGGGCTCCATCACGGTCGAGAACCTGCGGGCCCGGGTCGCCAGGGAGAGCCGCATCTACGTGGAGGGCGTGCACGACGCCGCGCTCGTGGAGAAGGTCTGGGGTCACGACCTGCGCGTCGAGGGCGTCGTCGTGGAATATCTCGAAGGCGTCGACCATCTGCCCTCGATCGTCGAGGAGTTCGAGCCGGGCCCGGAGCGCCGCCTGGGCGTGCTCGTCGACCACCTGGTCCCCGGTTCCAAGGAGAGCAGGATCGCCGCCCAGGTCTCCTCGCCCCACGTGCTGATCGTCGGACACCCGTTCGTGGACGTCTGGCAGGCGGTCAAGCCCTCGGCGCTGAGGATTCCCGCCTGGCCCGCGGTGCCGCGCGGCGTACCCTGGAAGGAAGGCGTCATCGCCGCGCTGGGCTGGGACCTGGAACCCGCCGACGCGTGGCGCCGTGTTCTCGGATCGGTCACCACCTACGCGGACCTGGAGCCGGACCTTCTCGGCCCGGTCGAAGAGTTGATCGACTTCGTGACCGTTCCCAGCCAGGATGGCTGATCCCCGTACCCCGTCAGGAGGGGCCATGAGCGACAGTTCCGAGGATCCGCGGCACGAGGCCGCGGGTGGCGACCACAGCGGACATCCGGGCGGGTATACGAGCCCGCCGCAGTCCGGCCACCCCCAGCCCGGCCACCCCCAGCCCGGTCACACGCAGCCCGGCTACACCCAGCCGGGCCACCCGCAGCCCGGCTACACCCAGCCGGGCCACCCGCAGCCCGGCTACACCCAGCCGGGGCAGGCCCAGGGGCCGGGCTACTACCCCCCGCCGCCCGCCCAGCCGTACGGCCCGGGCGCCTACGGCTATCAGGATCCGTACGCCGGCGCCGGCGCGTACGGCGGCTACGGATACCAGGGAACGTACGGCCCGCGCCCCGGCACCGACGACACCACCATGGCCATGCTCGCCCACCTGCTGGGGCTGCTGACCTCCTTCATCGGCCCGCTGGTGCTCTACCTCGCCAAGAAGGACGAGTCCCCCTACGTGCGCTCCCAGGCGGCGGAGGCGCTCAACTTCCAGCTCACCCTGATGATCGCCTACATGGTCTCCTGGGTGCTGGCCTTCGTGCTGATCGGCTTCCTGCTGATACTGGTGGTCTGGATCGGATCGCTCATCTTCATGATCATGGCCGCCATCGCGGCCTATCGCGGTGAGAACTACCGCTACCCGATGAACATCCGCTTCGTGAGCTGACGCACACCTTCGGCCGCCTTTCGGCCCTGCTTCGGCCCCCGCCCTCCGGCGCGTGGGGCTTTCGGCCCCGCTTCGGCCCGCCTTCCGGCGCGTGGGGAGGGCCCGCTCCGGAAAACACCTTCCCGGAGCGGGCCCTCCTCGTCTTCGCGGCCGTGCCGGTGAACGCCCCTGGCTCCGCCGTCCGGCGACCTCCTCACGGTGCCGCCCGCCACGGTGCCACCCGCCACGGTGCCGCCCGCCCTCCGACGCCCGGACCCTCCGACGCCCGAACGGGCCGCCCGCTCCGGCGACGGCGCTCCCCCGCCGCGCGTCTCAGGTCAGGTCGCGCACCAGGGCGTCGGCCAGCAGGCGTCCACGCAGCGTCAGCACCGCGCGGCCCGTCTTGAAGGGCTCCACCTCCAGCAGGCCGTCCGCCAGCGCCCTGGCCACCACCGGCGGCCGCCGGATCTCCTTCAGCGGGAACCCCTGGGCGAGCCTGAGCTCCAGCATCAGCCGTTCCACCGCCCTGTCCTCGGCGGTCAGCACCTCGCGCGCGTGCGCGGGTGAGACACCGGAGGCCAGGCGCCCGGCGTAGGCCGCCGGGTGCTTGACGTTCCACCACCGGGTGCCGCCGACGTGGCTGTGCGCGCCGGGGCCGACCCCCCACCAGTCGCCGCCGGTCCAGTAGAGGAGGTTGTGCCGACAGCGCCCCGACTCCGAGGCCGCCCAGTTCGACACCTCGTACCACTCGAACCCGGCCTCGGTGAGCATGGCGTCGGCGATGAGGTAGCGGTCGGCGGCCACGTCGTCGTCCGGCATCGGCAGCTCCCCGCGCCGGATCCTGGCGGCCAGCCTGGTGCCGTCCTCCACGATCAGCGAGTAGGCGGACACGTGGTCGGGACCCGCCTCGATCGCCGCGGCCAGCGAGGCGCGCCAGTCGTCGTCGCTCTCCCCCGGCGTGCTGTAGATGAGATCCAGGTTGACGTGGTCGAAGCCCGCCTCGCGTGCCTCCCGTACGGCACCCGCGGGCCGGCCGGGGGTGTGGCGGCGCTCCAGCACGCGCAGCACGTGTTCGTCGGCGCTCTGCATGCCGAAGCTCATCCGGGTGAACCCGCCGCCGCGCAGCTCCTCCAGGTAGGCCCGGTCGACCGACTCGGGGTTGGCCTCGGTCGTCACCTCCGCGCCGGGGGCGAGACCGAACTCCTCCCCGATCACACCCAGGATCCGGACCAGGTCCGCGGCCGGCAGCAGGGTCGGCGTGCCACCGCCGAAGAACACGGTCTCGACCGGCAGGTCCACGTCGCCGAGGACGGCCCGCGCCCGCCGTACCTCTTCGGCCGCGGTCTCGGCGTAGTCCTTCTGCGATGCTCCCGGACCCAGCTCGGAGGCGGTGTAGGTGTTGAAGTCGCAGTAGCCGCAGCGGGTGGCGCAGAAGGGCACATGGACGTAGAAACCGAAGGGCCGCTCCCCCAGGCCGTGGAGGGCGCTGCCGGGGAGGCTGCCCGAGGGGGGTACGGGCTCGCCGTCGGGAAGTGTGGATGGCACGACTCCAAGTCTGCCGCTCCCGGCGTGATGCCCGGACCACAGCCCGGACCACAGCCCGGACCACGACCCGCACCGCGGCGGCCTGCACTTGGACGACCAATCCCCGGCAGACCGTTGACGGGTAGATCACCCAGGTCTACGATCCGGGAAAACTTAAAGGAAAGTTTCCTATAAGTTGTCCCCCCCAAGGCAACGTGGAGAAGCCCGTGCAGAGACTCCTCCGGAACACGCTCGCCGCGGCCCTGGCCGCCGGTCTCACGACGCTGGCCGTACAGGTGCCGGCCCAGGCCCAGTCCCGCCCGGACCACGGTGACCGCTTCAAGCGGGTCGCCTACTTCGTCCAGTGGGGCATCTACGGTCGTAACTATCACCTCAAGGACGTCGAGACCAGTGGTGCCGCGGCCAAACTGACCCACATCAACTACGCCTTCGGCGCCGTCAGCGCCGGCGGCGAGTGCATCTCCACCGATGCCTGGGCCGACTGGCAGCGCCCGGTGCCCGCCGAGCAGAGCGTGGACGGCGTCGCCGACGCCGAGGGCCAGGCCCTGAACGGCAACCTGAACCAGCTCAAGAAGCTCAAGGCCAAGCACCCCGGCCTCAAGGCGCTGATCTCCCTCGGCGGCTGGAGCGGCTCGAAGTACTTCTCGGACGCGGTGTTCACCGCCGAGGGCCGCGCCAAGCTGGCGGCCTCCTGCGTGGACCTGTGGCTCAAGGGCAACCTGCCCGGCACCGCGCCCGGCACCGGTGCGGGTGTGTTCGACGGCATCGACCTGGACTGGGAGTGGCCGGGGACCGAGGCCAACGAGGGCAACGTCGTCAGGCCCGAGGACAAGCGCAACTTCACCCTGTTCACCACCGAGCTGCGCCGCCAGCTCAACCGGTTCGACCGGCGGAGCGAGCTGACGGCCTTCCTCCCCGCGGGAGGACCGAAGATCGACGCGGGCTTCGAGGTCCGGGACGTCTTCAAGAACCTCGACTTCGCCACCATCCAGGGCTACGACCTGCGCGGTTCGTGGGACAGCGCCACCGGCCACAACGGCAACCTGTTCACCGACCGGCGTGACCCCAACACGGTGAAGTACAGCGTGGACCAGACCGTCCGCGACTATCTGACGCGCGGCGCCTCCGCGCAGAAGATCGTGGTCGGCATCCCGGCGTACGGCCAGGGCTGGACCGGGGTCACCGGGGGCGGCGACGGCCTGTACAAGCCCGCCACCGGACCCGCCCAGGGCACCTGGGCCGCGGGCACCGACGACTACAAGAACCTGGTCAACAAGCCCGGCAAGCGCTACCGCGACGTGCGGACCGGCGCCAACTGGCTCTACGACGGCAACGAGTTCTGGTCCTACGACGACCCGACGACGGTGCGCGAGAAGGCCGCCTACATCCGCCTCAAGGGTCTCGGCGGCTCCATGATGTGGTCCATCGACCAGGACGACGCCAAGGGCTCGCTGACCTCGGCGCTCTACAGCATCCTGCGCTGAGCGCCCCTTTAGACCGGGTGGGGCCGCGGATCCTGGGTTGTCCGCGACCCCGCCCGCACCACCCGCACCACGTGAAGGTCCCCTGTCCCGCCGGGACAGGGGACCTTCACGGTTACTTCTTCGTCTTGTCCGCGGAGGACTCGGTGGACAGCGCGGCGACGAAGGCCTCCTGGGGGACCTCGACGCGGCCGACCATCTTCATCCGCTTCTTGCCTTCCTTCTGCTTCTCCAGCAGCTTGCGCTTACGGGAGATGTCACCGCCGTAGCACTTGGCGAGAACGTCCTTGCGGATGGCGCGGATGTTCTCCCTGGCGATGACCCTGGCGCCGATCGCGGCCTGGATCGGCACCTCGAACTGCTGCCTCGGGATGAGCTCGCGGAGCTTCTTGGCCATCTCGACACCGTAGGCGTAGGCCTTGTCCTTGTGGACGATGGCGCTGAAGGCGTCCACGGCCTCGCCCTGGAGCAGGATGTCGACCTTGACCAGGTCGGACTCCTGCTCGCCCGCGGGCTCGTAGTCGAGCGAGGCGTAGCCGCGCGTGCGGGACTTGAGCTGGTCGAAGAAGTCGAAGATGATCTCGCCGAGCGGCATGGTGTAGCGGATCTCGACGCGGTCCTCCGACAGGTAGTCCATGCCCTGAAGGTTGCCCCGGCGGTTCTGGCAGAGCTCCATGATGGCGCCGATGAACTCGGAGGGGACCAGCACGGTCGCCTTCACCATCGGCTCGAAGACCTTGTCGACCTTGCCCGTGGGGAACTCGGAGGGATTGGTGACGGTGACCTCCTTGCCGTCCTCCATGATCACCTGGTAGACGACGTTGGGCGCGGTGGAGATGAGCGAGAGGTTGAACTCGCGCTCGAGGCGCTCCCGGACGATCTCCATGTGGAGCAGCCCGAGGAAGCCGCAGCGGAAGCCGAAGCCGAGGGCCGCGGAGGTCTCCGGCTCGTAGACCAGGGCGGCGTCGTTGAGCTGGAGCTTGTCCAGCGCCTCGCGGAGCTCGGGGTAGTCGTCTCCGTCGATGGGGTAGAGGCCGGAGAAGACCATCGGCTTGGGGTGCTCGTAGCCGCTGAGCGGCTCGGTGGCGGACCGGGCGCCGGAGGTGACGGTGTCACCGACCCGCGACTGGCGCACGTCCTTCACGCCGGTGATCAGGTAGCCCACCTCGCCGACGCCCAGCCCCTTGTCGGCGATCTTGGGTTCGGGAGAGATGACCCCGATCTCCAGGGTCTCGTGGGCCGCGCCGGTGGACATCATCAGGATGCGCTCGCGCTTGCCCAGGTGACCGTCCATGACCCGGACGTAGGTGACCACACCGCGGTAGGTGTCGTAGACGGAGTCGAAGATCAGCGCGCGGGCGGGGGCGTCGGCCTCGCCGACCGGGGCGGGGATGCTGGCGACCACGTGGTCGAGCAGTTCCCGGACGCCGACGCCGGTCTTGCCGGAGACCTTCAGGACGTCCTCGGGCTCGCAGCCGATGAGGTGGGCGATCTCCGCGGCGTACTTCTCCGGTTGTGCGGCCGGAAGGTCGATCTTGTTGAGCACCGGGATGATCGTCATGTCGTTGTTCATGGCCAGGTAGAGGTTGGCCAGGGTCTGCGCCTCAATCCCCTGCGCGGCGTCGACCAGCAGGATCGCGCCCTCGCACGCCTGGAGCGAGCGGGAGACCTCGTAGGTGAAGTCCACGTGCCCGGGGGTGTCGATCATGTTGAGGACGTAGTCGGCGTCGTTCACCCGCCACGGCAGGCGGACCGCCTGCGACTTGATCGTGATGCCACGCTCGCGCTCGATGTCCATCCGGTCGAGATACTGGGCGCGCATGGAACGGTCGTCGACCACGCCGGTGATCTGCAGCATGCGGTCGGCAAGCGTCGACTTACCATGGTCGATGTGCGCGATGATGCAGAAGTTGCGGATCACCGCGGGATCGGTCTGGCCAGGCTGATTACGCACCGTGGTCCGTTTCGACGGGATTGATGACGATCTACGACTGGCATACCAGCCGTTCTCCATGGTGACATGTCCGGGTGATTACCCGGACCAGAGCACGGCGCGGCCTGCGGTTTTTCGTAGCGGTCGCGGCCCTGCTCCTTGTGCTGCCGGGGGTGGCCGCGGCCACCCTTACGATCCAGTTTACCGGGACACCCGCCGCGTGGGCGAAGAGCGGCGGACACGACGCCCTGTGGCTCGGCCACGCGTGGGTGGACGGCCGCAAGAACGCCGACGACGTGAAGGCCCTGGCCGTACGGCTGCGCAAGACCGGCATCAAGGACCTTTACGTCCACTCGGGCCCGTTCGACTTCGACGGCACGCTTCCCCCGGCGAAATATCCCAAGGCCGGTGACTTCCTGAAGCGGCTGCGCGCCGAACTGCCGAAGATCCGGGTGTCGGCCTGGCTCGGGCAGAAGGTCAACGGCGGCCGGCTGAACCTCGGCGACCCGGCCACCCGGCAGCGCGTGCTGGACGGCGCCCGCGCCGTCATGGCGGTGGGCTTCGACGGCGTGCACTACGACTTCGAGCCGGTCGGGAACGACGACGCCGACTTCCTGGACCTGCTGACCCGGACGCGCCCGATCGTCGGCGGGGGCCTGCTGTCCGTCTCGACCCCCCAGATCGAGCCGTTCCCGCTCACCCGCCCGGCCCTGCGCATGGTGATAGGCCACGACAAGTACTGGTCGCCGGCCTACTTCCAGGCGGTCACCGGCCTCACCGACCAGGTGGCGATCATGACCTACGACTCCTACCTCCCCTCCGAACTGCTCTACGGCGGCCATGTCGTACGGCAGGCCGCCCTGGCACTGGAGCTCGTGCCGGAGGAGAAGACCGTGCTGATCGGCGCTCCCGCCTACCACGACCACGGTGTGTCGTGGAGCGACGGGGCGGAGAGCGTCGCGACCGCCGCCCAGGGCGCCCGGCTCGCGCTGACCTCACACGGGACACGACGTGAGCGGTTCGGGCTGGCGCTCTACGTCGACTTCGCCGCCACGGAGGAGGACTGGGCCGAGTACGACCGCGCCTGGTTCCATCCCTGAGACGCATCCCGCCCCTGAGAGCCCCGTCCCGCCCTTCGAGGCCCCGGAGGCCACGGGACTCCGGACCGCGGGGAGCCGCCGGATTCCGGAGCCGTCGGCGGTGCGTGGTTCCGCACGCGACAAGGGCACGGTACGCTGTCCGAGCATCCCTCTGCCCAGGCTGTCGATTTGAGCGATCGCCCGGGTGGTTGGTAGCCTATTCAACTGCGTGTGGCGCGCCCTCTCTGCCCGCGCGCCCCACTCCAACGACATTCACCGAGGCTTCTTCGTGGCGAACATCAAGTCCCAGATCAAGCGCAACCGGCAGAACGAGAAGGCCCGGCTGCGCAACAAGGCTGTCAAGTCTTCCCTGAAGACGGCCGTCCGCAAGTTCCGCGAGGCCGCCGACCAGGGCAACGTCGAGGAGGCCGCCGTTCTCATGCGCGCCGCCTCCCGCCAGCTGGACAAGGCTGCCAGCAAGGGCGTGATCCACAAGAACCAGGCCGCGAACCGCAAGTCGGCGATCGCCCAGCGCGTCGCCGCCCTGTCCGCCGCCAAGTAAGCCAGGTTCTTCCGGACGCCGCACTCCCCTGTGGGGGTGCGGCGTTCTGGCGTTCTCCCAAGGTGAGCGGTTCCGGCGCCGTCTCAGACGAGCGGCCCCGGAGTCACCCCGGGCGAGCGTTCCGGCCGGGACAGCCCGGCACGACACCGAGACGGCCCGGCATGACCTGAGGCCCGGCACGGCCCGGAGAGCACGCGCTCACTCACGTGAACCCGGCACGTGCTCCCGCTGTCTCCCTCCGTCGTTCGCGCACTCCGGCTCGCCACGCTCCAACTCGCCGAGCAGGTCCCGCAGCAACCCGCTGAAACGCTTACGGTCGTCTTCCGGCAGCACGGCCAGCGCCTCGTGCTGCGGCCGCAACCCCGCCACGACCGCCTTGTCGATGACCTCGAGCCCTTTGGGGGTCAGGCCGATGCGCAACGCCCTGCGGTCATCGGGGTCGGGTGCGCGGGTCACCAGACCAGCGCGTTCCAGCCGGTCCAGCCGCCCCGTCATGCCGCCCGAGGTCAGCATGAGGGTGGCGGTCATCTCCTTCGGCGACAGCGTGTACGGCGCGCCCGCGCGGCGGAGGGTGGCGAGCACGTCGAACTCGCCCCGGCCGATGCCGTACGCCCGATAGATCGCCGCCACCCGGTCGCTCATGATCCGGGAGATCCGGTAGATCCTCCCGAAGATCGCCATCGGCGATGAGTCCAGGTCGGGTCGCTCCCGCCGCCACTGCGCCACGATCCTGTCGACCGGGTCCTCTTTCATGGCACCAGCGTATCTTGTGACTAAATAACTTAGTGATAAGTTAATTAATGCTAAGTATTCTTGGAGAGCAAGAGACAGGAGAAGAGTCCCCCATGCCCGCACCACGCGCCGTCCTCGTCGCGACGACCGCTCTCGCCCCCGTGGTCTGGGGCACCACCTACATCGTGACCACCGAGTTCCTCCCGCCCGATCGCCCGCTGCTCACCGCCCTGCTGCGCGCGCTTCCCGCCGGGCTGCTCCTGATCGCCGCGACCCGCACACTGCCCCACGGGAGCTGGTGGTGGCGGGCCTCGGTGCTGGGCGCACTGAACATCGGCATGTTCTTCCCCCTTCTCTTCCTGACCGCCTACCGGCTGCCGGGCGGCGTCGCCGCGGTCCTCGGCTCCGTCCAGCCGATCATCGTCGCCCTGCTCACCCGCACCGTGCTCCGCGAGAACGTCCCGGTCCACCGCGTCGCCGCGGGGGTGGTGGCGGCGGCCGGCGTCTCCCTCGTGGTGCTGAGGGCCAACGCGGCCCTGGACATGCTCGGTGTCGTCTCGGGCGTCATCGCCTCGGCAGGCATGGCCACCGGAATCGTCCTCACCCGCCTGTGGGGAAAGCCCGCCGGAGTGGGCGACCTGGCCCTCACCGGCTGGCAGCTCACCGCGGGCGGCCTCATGATCGCCCCGGTGGCCCTCGCCCTCGAGGGACCACCGCCCGCACTGGACGGCGCGGCCGTCGGCGGCTACCTCTGGCTGGGCCTCGTCGGCACGGCCGCCGCCTACAGCCTGTGGTTTCGCGGCATCAACCGCCTGGCCGCCCTGCAGGTCTCCCTGCTCGGCGTCCTCAGCCCGCTCACCGCGGCACTGGTGGGCTGGATCGTTCTCGGCCAGTCGCTGAGCCCGCTCCAGCTCATCGGCTTCGTGCTGGCCCTCACCGCGGCCGCCGCCGGCCAGCTCTCCCTGCCCGCACGCGCCCAGCGCCGTACGGCGGCGCCTCCAGCGCCCCGGCCGCGCGTGCGCGAGAACAGCGAGACGGGCTCCTAACGCCCCGTCCGGCTGGCGACCACGGTCTGGATCATGTGCTCCAGAGCGTAGGCGGGATCGGCGCCCCCGCCCTTGACCTGCTCGTCGGCCGCGGCGGCCGCCTGGATCGCACGGGCGATGCCGTCGGGGCCCCACCCGTTCAGCTGACGCTGGACCCGCTCGATCTTCCAGGGCGGCATGCCGAGGTGGCTGGCCAGCTGACCGCCGCGCAGATTACGGGGGGCGCCGCCCACCTTGGCCAGCGAGCGCAGGCCACCGGCGATCGCGCTCACCAGCAGGACGGGGGCCGTACCCGTGGCGAGTGCCCAGCGAAGCTGCTCCAGAGCGTCGCCCAGGCGGCCCTCGACGGCGGAGTCCGCCACGGTGAACCCGCTGACCTCGGCCCGTCCCCGGTGGTAACGGGTGACCGCGGCCTCGTCGATGGTCTTGCCCGGCGTGTCGAAGGCGAGCTGACTGCAGGCGGCGGCGAGCTCCCTGAGGTCGTTGCCCACCGCGTCGAGCAGGGCGGCCGCCGCGTCACCGCCGATGGTGCGCCCGGCCCGCTTCAGCTCGGCCTTGATGAACGCGAGCCGTTCGGCCGGTTTGGTCACCTTGGTGACGGTGATCACGTGGGCACCGGCCTTCTTGACCCCGTCGACGAGCGCCTTGCCCTTGACCCCACCGGGATGGACCAGGACCAGCACGGTGTCCTCGGACGGGTCCGCGGTGTAGGAGACGACCTCACCGATGACGTCCTTGACGAGGTCCTGGGCCGAGCGGATCACCACCACCGACCGGTCGCCGAACAACGACGGCGAGGTCAGCCGGGTCAGCTCCCCCTGCTCGACCTTCCCTCCGACCAGGTCGTGCACCTCGGCCCCCGAGTCGGCCGCGCGCGCCGCGGCGATCACCTCGCCCACCGCTCGGTCCGCCAGCAACTCCTCGTCGCCGACTATCAGGGTCACCGGTGCTGGATTGGTCGCCACCATGCTCAGCAGCATGCCACGGACCGACGGCCCGATCGCAATCGACAAGCGATTCGCAATTCATCTGCAGGCGACTTACGGCACACTCGGGATGACAAGAGGAGATGAAAACCCGATGAACGCCACCGTCTGCCGGCACACCTGCCCTCGCTGCGGCACGGCCCTCGACGAGGGACCCATCATGTACCGCTGCGCCCCCTGCGGTCGTTCCGTCTACGCCGCCGACGTGGACACCGAGTTCCACCACCCGGCCGAGACCGTCACCCCCGCCTCCGTCTAACACGGCGACCGCTCACCTTCGCCGCCTTCGTGACCGTCCGCTCGCCAACACGGCGAGCGGCGAGCGGCGAGGCGGAGCGAACCGGCACCGGCAGGCGACGCCCGCCCGGCGTCCCCCAACCACCACACCGCACCCCCACCCCGAAACCTCTCAACCACCACACCACGTCCCCGCCCTAGAACCCCTCAGCCACCACACCGCGCCCCGCCCCGGAGCCCCTCAACACCACACCGCATCCCCGCCCCGGAACCCCTAAGTCACCGCACCACGTCCCCGCCCCGGAACCTCTCAACCACCGCACCACGTCTCCGTCTCCACCTCCATCCACAGCACGGCCACCACGCCTCCACCGCGTTCGCGACGCCCAGGCGCCGGTACGGCGAGCGGCGAAACAGAGCGAACCGGCGCCGATGAGCGGTGCTCGGCCCGGCCGCCCCCTCGGGCAGCACACCGACATTCCCGCCTCCGCCGTTCTACCTCCACCTCCACCATCCCCGCCTGCGCTGCCCCGCCTCCGCCGCCCATGCCGCCCATGCCGCCCATGTCGTCGGCACGTCGGCGTGCCGGTCCGGCGGCGATCGGACGGGCGTGAAGGCACGTGAGGACACCTGACGGCCCGGTGTCCGCATTCCGGCAGACGCGGGCGACGGTTCCGGGCTTCCGCCGCGGGCCCACCGCCGCCTTCCGACCGCGAGCCCGACACCGCCCTCCAGCACGTGGTGCCCAGCACCGCCCTCCAGCACGCGGTGCCCAGCACCGGGGCCGCCGCGGGCGGCGCGCGGGACGGGACCTCTCGGACCTCTCACACCCGTCACACCCGCGCATGCGAAGGCTTCCCCGGCCGGTGTGCGATGTTTGTCTCCGTGGGAAAGCGAGAGGTCTGGAGCGCCCATGAACAACACGCCGACGTTCGCCGAAGGGGCCACGCGACCGGTCTGGCACAGGACGATGGTGAGCCGCGGCCGCCATGAGGGGCACCGGGTGGCGACACCCCTGGAGTTGCTGTTCGACCTGTGTTTCGTCGTCGCCGTCGCCCAGGCGGCGGCCGGTCTGCACCACGCGCTGTCGGCGGCGCACTTCGCCTCGGGTGTCCTGGGGTACGCCATGGCCTTCTTCGCCATCTGGTGGGCCTGGATGAACTTCACCTGGTTCGCCTCGGCCTACGACACCGACGACGTGCTGTACCGTCTGCTGGTCTTCGTCCAGATCGCGGGCGTGCTCGTCCTGGCGGCCGGGATCCCCCGCGCCTTCGAGCACGAGGACTTCGGCCTGGTGACGCTGGGATACGTGATCATGCGGCTGGGGCTGGTGGCCCTGTGGCTGCGGGCCGCCGTGGAGGATCCCGAGGGGCGGGCGTGCGCGGTGCGGTACGCGATCGGCGTCACGGTGGTCCAGGTCGGCTGGATCGCCCGGCTGGCGCTCCCCCACTCGGCGGGGCTGGCCGGATTCCTCGTCCTGGTGGTGGCCGAGCTGCTCGTTCCGCTGTGGGCCGAGCACGGCCGGCCGACCAGCTGGCACCCCCACCACATCGCCGAACGGTACGGCCTGCTCACCCTCATCGTGCTGGGAGAGTCCGTCCTGGCCTCGACGGTCGCGATCCAGGAGGGCCTGGGGCGGGGAATCGGCACGGCGGAGCTGCTGTCGACCTCCCTGAGTGGCATGGTGATCGTTTTTTCGATGTGGTGGCTCTACTTCGCCCAGCCCGCCCACCGCATCCTGACCTCCAACCGGGCCGCTTTCCCGTGGGGCTACGGCCACTACTTCGTCTTCTCCTCGGCGGCCGCGATCGGCGCCGGGCTCTCGGTCGTCATCGACTACGACACCGGCCATACCCGCATCGGCCCGTTCGTCGCGGCAGCGGCCGTGGCGGTACCGGTCGCGGTGTTCCTGCTCAGTGTCTGGCTGGTGCACGTACGGCCGCACCGTCACGGCCGGATGGCGAACATCGACTTCCCGGTCATCGCTCTCCTGGTGCTCCTCACTCCTCTCACCTCGGTGCCCCTGCCCGCCATCGCCCTCCTGCTGATCGTGCTCGTCACCCTCACCGTGCTCGTCGGCCACCGGAGAGCCTCCTCCCGGGTCGCCTGAACGCCCCGTCCCGGCCACGGGTCACCGAAGGACGCATGCCGGTCGGCGTACGGCGGGCCGCGGAAAGGTCCCGAGACCACCGGGAGACGTCCAGGGCCACCGGGAGGCAGGCGGCGGCACGGCTCGGCACAGGACCCCGGCCGTCTCAGTGGGCTCCCGGTCTGAAGGGGCGTTCCACGTTCTCCCACTCCAGTTCCCCCTTCACGACGACGGGACGCCAGCCCCGAATGGGCTTTCCGGTCTCCAGGGACCTGGCCGTCACCCTGAGCAGCATGAGATAGGAGGGCCAGGCGACGTCGCCCTCGAAGGTGGGCCCCTCTTCGGCGAAGTACTCGCCGGTCTCGCCGGTGCGGGTGTTGAGGAACAGGTTCCCGCCGTCGTGGGCGTCGGCGAACCCGATCAGGTCACCGTTCCACCAGGGACCCGCCAGTTCCTCGTACTCGCCGAGGTAGGTGCCGCACATCATCTTCCAGTCCGCGTAGATGCCCTCGGCCGACATGAGCTCGTAGAACGGGGCAGGCCCGAATCCCCAGGAGCCCCCGCCGTCGTGGCGGAGCAGAGAGGCGCGCAGGTCGTCGGGGAAGCGCGTCCTCATGGCCGCCTCCACCTTCGCGATGCTCCGAGGATCGGCCGGTCCACGAAGAAGCCTGTAGGTCGCGGGGGCCCTGCGGGCCAGCCAGCGTTCGATGCGCCGCCAGACGGCGTCGACCTGGGCGGTGACCGCCGGATCCGGGGCGTGGACGACCGGAGTGCGACGCGCGGGCTTGCACACGCCCCGGGGAGGCTGCTCCTGCGTGGAGTCATCCGGCGTCGGCTCGGCGGTGGACGTCGAGACCCGCGTCGGCTCGGCGGTGGACGTCGGGACCGGCCTCGGCCGAACCTTGCCCGCGCAACGGGCGGGCGATGAGATCGCGGGCTCCTCGGCCCAGCGCAGCTCGCATCCCGAGGTGACGACGGGGTACCAGTCGCGCAGTGCCGTACCGTTCTCCAGCGAACCGGCGAGGCCTTCCAGCAGGGCGGGATAGGACGGCCAGTCCATGGGGCCGTCGTAGCGCATCTTCCCGTTCCAGGTCCACTCGCCGACTCGGCCGGTCCGGGGCTCGACGAACAGCTCCTTCCCGGTCCACATGCCGCCGCCGATCACCAGCAGACCGGCGCGCCGCTTCCCGCGTTCGGGGTCGGCCGCCTCGGGGCTTTCCTCCATCGTGGGCGTCCCAGGATCGTCCTCTTCTTCGCTGAAGTAGGTGTCCTGCAGGCTGAGAAAGCCGTAGGACGGGGACACCCGGAGCGCGGTGCCGAGTCCCTCGGTCCCGTTGTGGCGCAGATAGGAGGCATACAGGGCATCGGGCAGCGTGTGTCGCCGGGAGTTCTCCCACTGTGCGATGTCCTCCGGTCGCGCGGGAGGCCCGAGCTTGCGCAGCGTGGCGACCGCGTGCGCGCCCAGCCAGTGTTCGATGCGCTCCCATGCCCGGTCGACCCGGGCGGAGAGCGCGGGATCCGGCGTCCGGGCGACATGGGTGGCCGCCGGTACGAGTGTCTCGATCTCCTTGAACAGTTGCTCCGCGGCGACCGGCTCGTCGTCCTGAACGCCGGGCTCGCATTCCGCGCTCCCTTCCTCCTCGGGGATGGCCGTCTGTGACTCCTCGGGGGCGGGTCTCTGTACTTGCGTGTCCTCGGAATCGAGATCGTCGCAGAGCGACAAGATCAAAGAGTCACTCGACATGGACGACCGGCCGATGGTCTCGGCGAAGCCGCTCACTCCGGCGGCGGCTCCTCCCAGCAGCAACGCCGCCACGACGGCCAGCCGTACCGGACGAGCCACCCGAAACTTGATCATTTGCCGCACCTTACCGAGCGGAACGGCACCCCCAGACCGCTTCCCCGATTTCCGGAGCCGAAAAGCCTTCCCCCTGAGCCGGAAACCTCCCGCAGAAAACCCGAAAGGCCAGACACCACCCGAAACGCCACCGGATCAGGAGCCCGGACGTCGCCCGCGACATCCCCGGACGGGAGGCCAGACGCCACCCGGACGTCGCCTTTGGAGATCACTTCTTTGAGACGACCGCCAGTCCTCCCTCATGGGCGATCACCGCGAGGGTGCCCGAGAGGTCGGTCCGGTAGATCCGCATGCCCAGACGGCGTAGCCCGGCCAGGGTGGACGGGGCCGGATGGCCGTAGTCGTTGTCCGTCCCCACGCTGATCAGTGCGGCGCGGGCGGCGGTCGCCGCGAGGAAGGCGGGATCGTATCTCGCCGATCCGTGATGGGGAACTTTGAGGATGTCCGCCTGTGGCATGCCCCGTCTGAGCAGTTCGGCCTGCGCCTCGGTCTCGATGTCCCCGCTGAGCAGCGCCGTTCCGGCCGCCCAGCGCACATGGAGCACGACACTCGCGTTGTTGACGACCGTGCCCTCGCCCCCACCTGGCGCGGACGGCTCGGCCCACGGCGCGAGGACCGTGAGCTCGGAGGGACCGAAACGCCAGCTCGCCCCCGGCTGAGCCGCCCACTCCGCGATTCCGCGACGGGCGAGATCGCTGGTCAGCCGGACGCTCTCGCTCTCGGCGACCCTGCGCGGAGTGACCACGACCGCTCCCACCGCGCGCCCGCGGAGAACCCCGTCGAGGCCCCCGACATGATCGAAATGCGGATGGGTGAGGATCACCAGCGGCACTTCCCGGACCCCCATGGACTTCAAGCACCGGTCCATCCGCACCGGATCGGGCCCGGTGTCCACCACCACGGCGCGACCGGGCCCCGCGGCGACCAGCAGTCCGTCTCCCTGACCGACGTCGCACGCGACCAGCAGCCAGCCTTCCGGAGGCCGGCGGACCACGGTCGACCCGGCCACCACCACGACGACCGTCACCCCGGCCAGCACGGCCACGGCCATCCGCCGCGACCACCGGTGCCGCAGTATTAGAAAGGCGAGCGGAGCGGCCATGACCAGCAGGAGCACCCCGGCGAGGCCGCCGGGCCACGGGAGCACCGCCAGCGGGAACTCGGCGGCGCGCTCCGCCACCTCGATGATCCAGCCGACGGCGAGACCCGCCGGACGGAGCAGCGAACGCGCGATCTCCATGTTCAGTGGCGCGACCAGCGCCCCGAGGAATCCGAGCAGGGTGGCGGGCGCGACGGCGGGGCCCGCGAGCAGGTTGGCGGGGATCGCCACCGGAGCGAGCTGCCCGGCCATCAGGACCAGCACGGGGGTCACCGCGACCTGAGCCGCCGCGGGCACCGCGATCGCCTCCGCGGCCCAGCGGGGCAGCCGTGCCGAGAGCCGATCCCGCCAGCGCGGGGCGAGAACCAGGATGCCGCCGGTGGCGCAGACCGACAGGGCGAAGCCGTACGACCGGGCGAGAGCGGGATCGAAGAGGACCAGCCCCAGCACGGTCGCCGACAAGGCCGCGACCCCGTCACGTGAGCGGCCGGTGCCGAGCGCCACGGCGGCGACGCCTCCCATGAGCAGGGCGCGCAGCACACTGGGCGACGGGCGCGCGACGATCGCGAAGGAGAGCATCGCGAGCAGCGCCAACACGCCCCGGAGCGCCAAGGGCAGCCCCAGGATCCGGGCCAGCGCGACGGCCGCCCCGGCCACGATCGCCAGGTTCGCACCGGAAACCGCGGTTAAATGACTGAGGCCGGCCTGTTTGAAATCAGCCCTGACCTGCTCGTCCATGCGGGACACGTCACCGACGACCAGTCCCGGCAACAGACCGCGCTGAGCCGGTGGCAGCACGGCCGCCGCCTCGCGCAGTCCCGAACGGAACATCCCCGCCACCCGCTGCACCCATGACGGCCCGCTCAGGACTCGTGGCGGACCCCGGACCAGCACCACCCCGGCGAGTAGTTCTCCCGGATCGGCCGGACCGAACCGTCCGCGAACGGCTATCCGCTGGCTGGGGAGCAGTGACCGCCACTCCTCTCCGGAGGTGAGAAGCACCACCGGAGCCCGCACCGCCACCCTGCCCACCACCGCCGGACTCCCCGGCCCCACCGCCGAACCCGATCCCGACTCCGACTCCGCCCTCACCGTCGAAGCCCCCACAGCACCCGATCCCGACCCCCACCCCACCACCCCCGCTCTCGGCCCCGGCCCCACCGCCGATCCCCCAGCACCCGGTCTCGGTTCCGTCGTCGGCTCCGCCCCCGTCTCCACACCCGCCCCTGTGCTCGTCACGCCCGCTCCTGTGCTCGTCGCCGCGGTTCCTTCCTTGCCTGTCATCGGCTCGACCATCTCGATCCGTGCGGGGACCACGAAGCTCTTTCTCCGGAAGAGCCCACCGCGCTGAACCACCTCTCGAGGGTCGTCCGTTATCACCGCCTCCATCTCCGCCGAAGCCCGCCCGCCCACCAGATCGGCCACCGGACCGGTGCCGGCGACATGCACGTGAACGGCCACCGTGCAGGCCACGGCTGCCACGCACACCAGCACCGCGAGTGCCGCGTTTCGCCAGCCCGCCATCCCCTCGGCGCGGGTCGCCACCACCGTGAGGAGAGCACCTGCTGCGGTGATCACCGCCGCCAAGGCCCCCACCCAGGAGGGACATCCCAGCAGGACAAGAGCGGTGCCCCAGGAGGCCAGGGCCGGCAGGACCAGGTGAAGCGCGTGCGCACGCGGGCCCGGCCGGAGGTGACCATCGCCTTGGGCCGGCGCTGCGGGCACCGCGGGCGCCGCGCCGGTCGCGGAGCCGGTACGGCCGGCGCCCGAGCCTCTGGAACGGCTCGTGGCGCTGATCGGGGCAGGTTCCCGGATCAGCGACCGGAGCAGGCGCCGGATCTGCGACGGGAGCGTGCGCCGGATCATACGCGGACCCTGTCCTTCATCTCGGCGTACTTTCGTTCGCCTATGCCGCTGATCTCGCGTAGTTGCTCGATGTTTCGGAAACCTCCGTGACCGTCGCGATACTCGGTGATGCGACGGGCGAGCACCTCTCCGACGCCCGGCAACTGTTCGAGCTGCTGCGGGGTGGCGGTGTTGAGGTCGACGACGGTCGTCGCGGGATCGACGGGGGCGGGTGCGGCTCCGGCCATGGGACCGCGGGCGCCGACGACGATCTGCTCACCGTCGACGAGTTTGCGGGCGAGGTTGAGGCCGCCCGCCGTGGCCCCCTCGCGCACACCCCCCGCGGCCCGGAGCGCGTCGGTGACGCGGGAACCGTGGGGCAGGGTGACCACGCCGGGGCGGCGGACCTTTCCGGTGACGTGGACGGTGACTTCGAGGACGACCTCACCGGCGGCCGCGGGCCTCGGCGACGGCCCCGAGGACAACGCCGAAGACGGTGCCGAAGACGATGCCGAAGACGGTGCCGAAGGCACCTGCGGGAGCGGGCCGGAGATCGGCGTGGGCGGGGCGAGTGGTTCGGCCTCCGGCTGGGACCGCCAGAGACAGAAACCCGCCACGACGGCCGCGATGACGGCGACAAGGAACAGTGCGCGCACTCCGGAACGGCTCAACCCCAGCACGGGGCCCTGAGCGGCGACGACCGTACGGAGAGCCTCGAAGGAGGGCGGAATCGGAACGGAGCGGATCCGGCTCGAAGGGGCGTCGGGCCGCGTGAGGTCGCCGGGAGGAGGACGACCGTCGTGAACGTCCCGGTCGGATCGGGCGCCTCGGCCCGGGGAAGCCGGGGAACCGGCGGATCGAGCAGGGCTTCCCGGAGCGGTGGCGTGAGAGGAAACACTCGGACCGACGGAATGGCGAGAAGCATCCCCGCTGCCAGGAAGGGGCGAAACACCCTTGTTATCGCGAAAAGGCGGAGTGTCCCCATTGTCGGGAGAGAAGAGGCCGGTCGCGTCGGCGAGATGGGCTGGAACCACCGCAACGGACTCGGGGATCAGGAGCCCGGGGTCGGCCGGATGGACGAGACGGTCGGGATGAACCGGACGTGGTGGGGATGAGGAGATGCCCGGAACGTCGAACGCCGTCAGCAGCCGCAGCCGTGACTCGGCTCGGAATCGCTCGGTGGCCTGATCTGTGGTCCGCACGCCCAGGACGTTATGACGATGTCACAGCGCTCCCGCCCGCCGAATCCGGCTCTGGGGATAACTCGGCGGCACCGCGATCAGGCTGTGGACAACGTCTCCGTTTTCCGTGACCGAGGAGGTTTCCCGGGCCCCACCCGCCCTTGGGCGAGCGGGGCCCGATCCCGGACCCTCGGCGGTTGGACGCGGTGACGCCGCGGTTCCGCCCGTGAGGAGCCCGTCCTGCGGGTTCGCGGCCTCGGGCCCGCCCGAAGGTCCGGGCTCCGTACGGGCTCTAGTAGAAGGTCGGGTACCCGGCGCAGCTGCGGCTGTTCAGGCGCTTCACCGATGAGATCTTGTCGTTGAACTTCCACTGCGGCGCTCCAAGGACGTTCACCGTCTCCCAGCCGCGAATGCAGTAGCGACGGTCCTGGAAGTTCCTGTCGTCGTAGACGACCCACGCGGACCAGTCGTTGTTCTCGAGCGCGCTCGCCCGGTCGGAGAAGCCGATGCTCTCGTTCGTGTACGTGTAGACGCGGCGCTCTCCCTCGAACCACGAGTCGTCATAGAGGTAAAGTCCTGCCATTTCGCCCGGCTCCAGATCCGCGTGAGCGGCGGGTCCGATGGCGGTCGTGCCGGCGATGACGGCTGCCGCTGCCAAGCATGTGACCGTCCGGGTCCGTCTCGACATGTTTCCTCCCAAAGGATCGTTGCCTCGGTGTCTGGAAGAAGCTTGCCGAGCGCCCTTTGGAGGCGACTTGTGCCGGTCTTGGTGTCCACTGCTCGGTGAGCGATGCCCGTTCCCGTCGCGCGTCGGGCTTCGTGGCACAGGAGCCAGCCGGCTCTTCTGAGCCGGGGGGAGTCGCCCCGCGCTTCCCGTGGGGTCCCGGAGGCGGACCGGTCTCCGTCGCGAGGGACCGCCTCCATCGCGAGGGGCCGTCCTGTGCGTTCCGCCGGGGCGGGATCGTGCCTCGGGGCCTCAGTCCCCCGGCAGGCCCGCGAGGGTCCATCCGGGATCCCTGAAGTGGGGGGTGAGAGACCCGGCGGCCGGTTCCTGCCCGCAGGCGCGGCAGACGATGACGGGATCGAGGTCGGCTCCGCAGGAGTGTTCCCACACGATGGGCGGCCGGTCCGCCAGGTAGCGGTCTCCCCATTTCATCAGCGCCAGCAGTACCGGCCGCAGATCCTGTCCGGCGTCGGTGAGGTGGTACTCGAAGCGCGGCGGTCGCTCGCTGTACGGCACCTTCTCCAGGACCCCCGCCTCGACGAGATGGCGCAGCCGCGCGGCCAGGATGTCTCGCGGGGCCCCGATGTTACGGACCATGGCGTCGAAACGCCGGACGCCGAAGAAGACCTCTCGGAGCACCAGCAACGAGTGTTTCTCACCGACCACGCCGAGGGCGTCGGCGACCGAGCATTGACGTCGCGTCGTCATGTGTCCACCGTAGGACAGTCCGTTTGCCTGTCCAACGCGCCGGGACGAAGTGGCCGGAGGGATTACTGGACGGGGGTGCCGCCTCGCCAGACACGGCGGGGCTTGAGGCCGAACGCCCAGGCGAAGGCCCCTTCGTGGTCGGCGTCCCACTGGACGATGTCGGCCAGGCGGCCGGGGGCGAGGACGCCCCGGTCGGGAACGCCGAGGACGGTGGCGCCACCGAGCGTCGCGGCGCGGAGCGCGTCGCCGACGCTCATGCCGAAGGCGGCCACCGCGAGGCTGACGACCAGGGACATCGAGGTGATCCCGCAGTGACCGGGATTGTGGTCGCTGCCGAGTGCCACGGTGACCCCCTGGGCGAGCATGCGCCGGACCTGGGGCAGGCTGCCGCTCTGGAGCGCGGTTCCCGGGCAGACCACGGCGGGGACGCCGTAGCGGGCCAGGATGGCGATGTCCTCGTCGGAGGTGTGGTGGAGCAGGTCGGCGGAGGCGCAGCCGAGTTCGGCGGCGAGTTGCACGGCACCGCGACGGCTGTTGGCTCCGGCGTGCACACGCGGCAGCAGGCCGACGTTGCGCCCCGAGGCCAGAACCCAGCGGGCCTCGTCGGTGGTGAAGTGACCGTCGTCGCAGTAGACGTCGACGCTGTCGGCTCCCGCCGCGGCCGCGTCGGCGCACCACGCTCCGACGGCCTCGACGTAGTCGCGCTGGCGGCCGAAGTATTCGGGCGGTACGACGTGCGCGGCGAGGAAGGTGACGTGCACGCGCGGCATCATCGGCTCTTTCTCGAGCTCGCGCAGCAGCCGCACGTCGGCCAGCTCGCCGTCGCGCGTGAGGTGGTAGCCGGTCTTCGCCTCGACCGTCGTGGTACCGCTGAGCAGCCACTCGCGCAGACGCTCACGGACGCCGTTGCACAGCGTCCACGGATCGGTGCCGCGGGTCACCGTGACGGTCGAGCCGATGCCGCCACCGGCGGCGGTGATCGCCGACTGGGTCGATCCGCCGGAGCGCATGGCCATCTCGGCGTAGCGGTTGCCCGCGTAGACCGGATGGGTGTGGGCGTCGATCAGGCCGGGCGTGACCAGCGCGCCACCGAGGTTCTCGACGTGGTCGACGTCGACGATGTCGTCGACCACTCCCGGCACGCTCTGCGGCAGGTCCGCCGCTCGCCCGACCCAGGCGATCCGGTCGTTGTGCACCAGGATCGCGGCGTTGCTGCATACGTCGTTACCGGTCCAGAGTCGGCCGGTCAGGAGGCGGACCGTCACCGCATCACCGCCTTGCACGCAGGGAAAGATGTCGGGAGGGAGACCGGTTCCGGGCACGGCGAACCACCCTGACCGACGCGGGCTGCCACGCCCACCGGGTTCGCTGCGAGTCCGGACGACATTGGGGGATCTCCTGCTCTCATCCGCATATCGTTGTGCGGCGACAGTATCGCCGAGATCATGATCAGGCGATTTCAGTTCAGTTACGTTATTTCACAAGTGAGCTCGCTGTACAGGCTAATTGGGAAGAACGCCGCTTCGCCGTAACCACATCTGACCCACCGGCTCCACAGCCTCGTGCGACCTGGGCACGTTTGCACAGCTCAAGCCACTTCTTGCTCACCTGCAACAACGGTCGCCAGAACAACTTGTAACCCAACTTCTCGTTGGATTTGCCTTATGGTAGCAATCCAAGCCCCGGCCGACCACTGTCGCTTTTGGGGCTTTTGTACGGTTTTCCCGAACCCTCAGTGCATCCCACGGATCCCCGTCACCGCAAGCCCTTCGATTGAAACGCGACACGTGATCACCATAGGCTGATAAACGAATGGGGCAGATCACGGACCGCACGTCCGAAGACGGTGATTTCCCCCACCTTCCAGGACGGGCGAAAGGCCCTTTGGGTGAGCGCGCGTATTCACAACCCCTTCGCAATAGGGGTTTCCCCCTGCCGGGTGACACCCGTCACGCACTCTCGAAACAGGCTCCAAGCAGGACATACCCTGTAGCCTTTCGTGCGGGCCAACCTCAGCCGCACGTATGGGAGTCACCTTGTCCGTCTCCGCAGACGCCGGTCGGCGTCGTATCGAAGAGCTCCTCCAGGAGAACGAGGATCGCGTCTTCAAACGTTGGCTGGAGATAGCCGGATCCCCCTCGAGCGGCACCGTCGACCGCGCCAGCCTGACCGGTCAGCTCCGGGAGATCTACCAGGCGCTCCGGCGGTCGCTCGGAGGAGACGAGGACTCCAGCGACCTGCGCGGGCTGCTCGCCGAACTCTCCCGCAACCGCGCCCGTCAGGGATTCACGCCCTCCGAGACCGCCATCGTGGTGTTCGGGCTGAAGGAGGCGCTCTACGAGAGCGTCGAAACCGACGGCTCCCCGGAGTCCCTGCGAGGTTTCATCTGGTTCTCTCAGGTCATCGATGATCTGGGACTGCTGACCATCGAGAACTACGCGGCCGCGAGGGAGAAAGTGATCATCGACCAGGCGGAGCAGCTCCTGGAGCTGTCCACCCCGGTGGTCAAGCTCTGGGAGGGCATCGTCGCGGTGCCGCTGGTCGGCACGCTCGACTCGGCCAGGACCCAGGTGGTGATGGAGAAGCTGCTGCAGACGCTGGTGGACACCGGTTCCGAGCACGCGGTCATCGACATCACCGGCGTGCCGGCGGTGGACACCCAGGTCGCCCAGCACCTGCTCAAGACCGTGGTCGCGGCGCGGCTGATGGGCGCGGAGTGTGTGATCTCCGGCATCCGCCCGCAGATCGCCCACACCATCGTCACCCTCGGCATCGAGTTCGGCGACATCGTGACCAAGGCGTCCCTCGCCGACGCCCTCGCGCACGCGCTGCGGAAGAGCGGCGTCGAGTTCGTCAGCAGGAAGACCCATGTCGCCGTGAGGACCGAGGAGGGCTGATGGACCGTGTCCCCATCCTCAAGCTCGGAGACATCCTTATCGTCTCCATCCAGATCGACCTCCAGGACCAGAGCGTCCTCGCGCTCCAGGAGGACCTGGCGGACCGGGTGGTCGCGACGGGCGCGCGAGGTGTGATCATCGACATCACCGCGGTCGAGATCGTCGACTCGTTCATCGGCCGCATGCTGGCCACCATCGCGGCGATCTCCCGGATGCTCGACGCCGAGACGGTGGTCGTCGGCATGCGGCCCGCCGTGGCGATCACCCTCGTGGAGCTCGGTCTCTCCCTCGGCGGCGTGCGTACCGCGCTCAACCTCGAAAAGGGCGTGGCGCTGCTGAACCACCTCGAGGGTTCGCAGATCACCGTGGCCGGCCGGTGACCACCCCGGCCGAGGTACCCATCAGCGGCAACAGCGACGTCGTCCTGGTCCGCCAGCACGTCAGGACCGTCGCCGTTGACGTGGGCCTCTCCCTCGTCGACCAGACCAAGGTCGTGACCGCGGCCAGCGAGCTGGCCCGCAACGCGCTGGTCTACGCGGGCGGCGGGCAGGTCCGCATAGAGATCGTGCACAACGGCGTGCGCAAGGGGCTGCGCCTGACCTTCAGCGACGACGGTCCCGGCATCCCCGACATCGAGCAGGCGCTCACCGACGGATGGACCACCGGCGGCGGCCTCGGTCTCGGGCTCAGCGGCTCCCGGCGGCTGGTCGACGAGTTCGACCTGAAGTCGGCCCCGGGAGAGGGAACACTGATCACGGTGACGAAATGGGCGAGGTGATCGGCTCCCAGAACGACACGTGGGTGAGGGCCGAGGACGCGAGCGCGATCGGCTCGCTGCGCCGTACCGCCGTCGTGCTCGCCGAGAGCCGGGGGTTCGACGAGGAGGACACGGGGCGGGTGGCGGTCGCGGTGAGCGAGGCCGCCTCCAACCTCGTCAAGCACGCGACCGAGGGGAGCATGCTGATCCGCCCCCATCCGGAGCTGGCGTCGGCGATCGAGGTCATCGCCGTCGACCGGGGGCCGGGCATGCGCGACGTCTCGCGCGCGCTGCGCGACGGCTACTCCACGGCGGGGACCCTCGGCATCGGCCTGGGCGGCATCGCGCGGATGGCCAGCGGATACGAGGTTCACTCCATGCCCGGCCGGGGCACGGTGCTCGGCATGTACTTCACCGCGCGTGACGCCCCCCGGCCTCGGTGCCGGGTGAGCGGCGTGACGCGCCCGATCGGCGAGGAACGTGTCTGCGGCGACGCGTTCGCGGCGGTCGACGCCGGCACCACGGTGACCTTCGTGCTCTGCGACGGGCTCGGGCACGGCAGCGCGGCGGCCCACGCCTCGCAGGAGGCGGTACGGCTGTTCCTGGAGCACGCCGATCTCCCGCCGGTCCGCCTCCTGGAGCGGATTCACACGGGGCTCGGCCAGACCAGGGGCGGTGCGGTCGCCGTGACACGGGTCGACCGGACGGCGGGCACGGTGAGCTTCGCGGGCCTCGGCAACGTCTCGGCGTGGATCACCGACCAGACCGGCAGGCAGGGGATGATCTCGGTGCCCGGCATAGCGGGCCACCAGGCCAGGACCCTGCGCCAGTACGAGTACGCCGTGCCGCCGCACAGCGTGATCGTGCTCCACTCCGACGGGCTGTCCGAGCGCTGGGACGTCAACGCCTATCCCGGCCTCCTCACCCGTACCCCCTCCGTCATCGCCACCACGCTGCTGCGGGAGGCGGGCACCCGCAGGGACGACGCCTGCGTCCTCGTCGTGAGGCCGGACGCATGAAACACGAGAACGGCCACACCGATCGCGGAACCGGGCATATGAGAGCCGAGTCCGGGAACACGCACCGCGAGGCCGGGAACGTGAACGGCGACGAGTTGATCCGGATGCACGTCCGGGACGAGCGGGATGTGTTCGCCATGCGCAAGCTAGGCCGCGAGGTGGCCGAGGCGGTCGGCCTGGAGGCCCAGGACCAGATCCGCATGGCCACCGCGCTGAGCGAGATCGGACGTGAGGTGCTCGGCGCGAGTACGGAGGCGTCGGCCGTCTTCCTGCTGGGACACGACCGTCTGCTCGTCACCCTCGACCTCCCGGCGAAGGCCGGTTTCCAGTCGGCTCTCCGATCGGCTGACGGCGTGACGCTCGCGGGGCGTCTCGTCGACACGATCGAGCTGGATCCCACCAGGGGGACGATAAGCATGCTCAAACGGCTCCCTGCGGGCCGCCCGAGACCCTCGGTGGCGGAAATACGTGCCAAGCTGGCGGAACTGACCCCGGCGACCGCCCTCGACGAACTGCGCCAGCAGAACCGCGAGCTCGCCGCGACCCTGGAGGAGGTCATGCAGCTCAACGCCGAGCTGCAGGAGACCAACCAGGGCGTGCTCGCCCTGTACAACCAGCTGTCGGAGGAACTGGAGGAGACCAACCGCGGCGTCGTGGCCCTGTACGCGGAGCTGGATGAGAAGTCCGCGCAGCTCAGGGAGGCCAGTGCCGCCAAGGATCGCTTCTGGGCCACGGTCAGTCACGAGCTGCGCACCCCGCTCAACTCGATCATCGGCCTGGTCCGTCTCCTGGTCGGCCCGGGCGGGGAACCGCTGGCCGACGAGCAGCTCCACCAGATCCAGCTCATCGGCTCCTCCGCGGAGACGCTCCTCAACCTGGTGAGCGAGCTGCTCGACATGGCCAAGGCCCAGGCGGGCCGGCTGGACCCGCAGCCGGCCCCGGTGGATCTGGTCGCCCTGGCCGAACGGCTGCGCATGACGCTGCACCCCACCACCGGGAGCCGGGTCTCCCTCACGGTACGGATCGCGGACGACGTGGTGGAAATGCTCGCGGACGAGGTGATGCTCACCCGCGTGCTGCGCAACCTGCTGGCCAACGCGTTGAAGTTCACCGAGGAGGGCGAGGTCGGTCTCGACGTGAGCCTCGACGCCGCCACCCACGAGGTCGTCTTCCGGGTGTCGGACACCGGGATCGGCGTTCCCGAGGAGCATCAGGAACGCGTCTTCGAGGAGTTCTACCAGGTTCCGGGGCCGTTGCAGGTGCGGGCCAAGGGCACGGGGCTCGGCCTGCCGTACGCCCGCAGGCTGGTCGAGGCGATGGGCGGCACGATCAGGCTGACCGGCGCGCCCGGCGAGGGGACCACGGCCACCGTCAGGCTGCCGAACCGGAACGGCAGGATGCCGGTGATCGACCGGGTGCTCGTCGCCGACGACGACGGGGAGTTCCGTGCGACCGTGCAGCGGATGCTCTCCGGAGTCGCCGTCCACATCGACGAGGCGTCGGACGGCCTGGCCGCGCTGGAGGCGATGGCGCAGAACCCGCCGGATCTCGCGCTCGTCGACCTGCTGATGCCCCGGCTCGACGGAGCCGCCCTGCTGCAGCGGATGGCCGCCGACGAACGGCTGCGCGAGGTACCCGTGATCGTGGTCACCGTCGCGGGCTCCCACCAGTACCCCCAGGAGGCGCGCACGGTCGTCCCCAAGCAGGGGTTGCGAAGGGACGGCCTGCTGCGGGCGATACGGGCCGCCCTGGGGCAGGACGGCCCGGAGGACGGTGGGCGATGAGCGAGAGACCGGCGACCGTGCTGGTCGTGGACGACACTCCGACCAAGCTCTACATCCTGTCCAGCTGGCTGCGGCGCGCGGGGCATCAGGTGACACAGGCGACCGGTGGCCTCGAGGCGCTCGCCAAGGTCAGGGATCTGCGGCCGGACCTGGTCGTCCTCGACGTGCGGCTGCCCGACATCAGCGGCTACGAGGTCTGCGAGCAGATCAAGGCCGATCCGGCGACCGCCTCGATTCCGGTCGTCCAGATCTCCGGAGCCGCGATCACTCCCGCCGACCGGGCCCACGGGCTGGAACGCGGGGCCGACGCCTACCTGGCGGAGCCCGTCGAGCCGGACGAGTTCGCCGCGACGGTCGAGGCCACGCTGCGCTACTACCGCGCGCGGCAGCGGGCGGAGCGGATGGCCGAACGGCTGGCCGCCCTCACCGAGGTCACCCTTGCGATGAACTCCGCCGGCACCTTCGACGAGCTCCTCATCACGGCCGTCGAGGGCACCTCCCGGGTCCTCGGCAGGCACGCGGGCTCGCTGGCGCTCCCGCCGGACGGCCGGACGCGCCGATACACCGCCATGCCTCCGGAGAACGTCGCCAGTCCCAAGACCGCCGCGCCGGACACGCTGCGCACGCTGAGCGCGATGTCGCTGGGCAACGCGGCCGGGACCAAGATCTTCATGGTTCCCGCCGGCGACTGGCTGAAACTGCTGCCCGACACGATCGCCAGCGGCGACGTCTGGGCCGTGCTCTGCCGTACCAAGGTCGGCAGGCCGCCCGTCTATCTCGGGGTCGAGGCGGTGCCACCGCTCGACGCGGACGAGTCCAACGTCCTTCGCCAGCTCGGCCAGGCCCTGGCGCTGGCCCTGGACGCGCTGCGCGCCTACGCCGAGGAGCACGCGATCGCCCTCACCCTGCAGCGCAGCCTGCTGCCCGCGCGGATCCCGGACACCCCGGGACTGGAGATCAGCTGGCGGTACCAGCCTTCGGTCGACAACATCGAGGTCGGCGGCGACTTCTACGAGGTGCTGCGGGTGGGTGAGCGGGTGCTCGTCGCCATCGGGGACGTCCAGGGCCACTCCCTGCTGGCCGCGACGGTCATGGCGGAGCTCCGCCACGCGCTGCGCGCCTCCCTCATCGGCACGGTGAATCTGGGCGCGTCCATGGCCCTGCTCAACGACGTGCTGCGGCGCTACCACCCCGGCATGACCGCCACCGTGTGCCTGACGCTCATCGACCCGGCCACCGGGGAGATGGAGGTCGCCAACGCGGGTCACATCCCGCTGCTGCTCATCGGCGACGGCGAGGCCCGCTACGACCGCCTGGGCAATCTGCTGCTGGGGGTGGCCGAGGAGACCTACCGGGTGGACCGGCTGACCGTCCCCGAGGAGGGGGCCGTGCTGATGTTCACCGACGGGCTCATCGAGGACCGCGACAAGCTGCTCGACGAGAGCCTGGAGATCGTACGGCACCTGGCGAACACGGTCGAGGAGGATCTGGAGCTCTTCTCCGACCGGTTGATCAAGCAGTTCGGCGCCCGCGAGGACGACGTGGCGCTCGTGGTCTTCCGCCGCAGGACGGCCCGCTGACCCTCGGTCCGGCCGTCTCGTTCGCCGGTGCCCGGTCTCCGCGAACGCCGGCCGCCTCCGGAGACGACGCCACCTCCTGCGGAAACGGCGGTACCCCGCCCTCGCCGTGCCCGTCCGCCGCGCCTGGGGCGCGGTGGACGGGGGCGTGAACGGGGTGCCGCCGGCGAACTCCGAGGGGTCAGACGGTCTCGACCGGCTTGGCGGTCCTCTCCAGCTCGGCGAAGAGGCCGGGCAGAACCCTGGCGTGCAGGATCGTGCCGTCTCCGGTGTGCTCGAGGCCGAGGACCTCGCCCTCCTTGTGGGCCCTGGAGATCAGGTCACCGCGCTGGTACGGCACCAGCAGCCTGACCTCCTGGTCGAAGCGGGGCAGCTCCCGCTCGATCAGCGCCATCAACTCGCGGATCCCGGCGCCGGTGCGGGCCGAGACCACGACGGTGTGCTTCTCCCTGGCGATCAGCTGGGCCAGCACCACCGGGTCGGCGACGTCGGCCTTGTTGATGACGACGATCTCCGGGATGTCCCGGGCGCCCTCGATGTCGCCGATCACCTCTCGCACGGCGGCGAGCTGGGACTCCGGGTCGGGGTGCGAACCGTCGACCACGTGCAGGATCAGGTCGGCGTCGCCGACCTCCTCCAGCGTGGAGCGGAACGCCTCGACGAGCTGGTGCGGCAGGTGCCGGACGAAGCCGACGGTGTCGGCCAGTGTGAACAGCCTGCCCTCCGGCGTGTGCGCCCTGCGGACGGTCGGGTCCAGCGTGGCGAACAGGGCGTCCTCGACCAGCACGCCCGCGCCGGTGAGCCGGTTCAGCAGCGAGGACTTGCCCGCGTTGGTGTATCCGGCGATGGCCACCGCGGGCACCTCGCGCTGCAGGCGCCGCGCCCGCTTGGTCTCCCGCGCGGTCGTCATCTCCGCGATCTGGCGGCGCAGCTTGGCCATCCGCTCACGGATCCGCCTGCGGTCCAGCTCGATCTTGGTCTCACCGGGGCCTCGGCCGCCGATGCCGACGCCGCCCGCGGCGCGACCGCCGACCTGACGGGACAGGTTGCCACCCCAGCCTCGCAGGCGCGGCAGCAGGTAGTTGAGCTGGGCGAGCTCGACCTGCGCCTTGCCCTCGCGGCTCTTGGCGTGCTGGGCGAAGATGTCGAGGATCAGCATGGTCCGGTCGATGACCTTGACCTTGACGACCTCCTCGAGCTGGCGCAGCTGACCGGGGCTCAGCTCACCGTCGCACACCACGGTGTCGGCGCCGGTGGCGGAGACGATGTCGGCGAGCTCCTGCGCCTTGCCCGAACCGATGTAGGTCGCCGTGTCGGGCTTCTGACGGCGCTGGATCACCCCTTCGAGGACTTCCGATCCCGCGGTCTCGGCCAGCAGCTTCAGTTCGAGGAGCGAGTTCTCCGCGTCGATCACCGTACCCGAGGTCCAGACGCCGACCAGGACGACCCGCTCAAGCCGCAGCTGGCGGTATTCGACCTCGGTGACGTCCTCGAGCTCCGTTGAGAGCCCCACGACCCGGCGCAGCGCCTGGCGCTCGGCCAGCTCCATCTCACCGATCTCGGGCAGGTCGTCGAAACGGTCGATCTCCAGCGGCTCACGAGTGTCTATGTCGTTGCTCCATTCAGGTGCGTGGTTCATGTGCGTCATCTCTTACGAGAACGCCTGAACACCCCAGGTCTCTTCCCCATGATGGTGCCACGTGAACGTCGGAGCTTCACCCGGTTATCGGCCCGTTCGTCGGAGACGGCGGCCTGGCCGCGCCGGATGACCGCGGGCTTCGCCGTACGTCGTCAGGCGGGCAGGACGTTGGCGTTGCCCGCACCGGTCCGCATCAGGATGCTGTTGGAGGAGGCCGGGTCGTTGGGGACCTTGACGGTCCTGTCGCCCGAACCGGTCTCGGCCGTCACGTTGTAACTCGCCTTGGGCAGCCGCAGGGTGGCGTCGCCCGAACCGGTCTCGATCTCGACGTGCTCGGGCACGACGGCGAACCTCAGCTCGACGTCGCCGGATCCGGTGGTCGCGACCAGCCGCTTGGCCCCCAGGGAACTCGCCTCGATGTCGCCGGAGGTGGCGGTGGCGTTCACCTCACCGGTCAGCGTGCGCAGCGTGATGTTGCCCGCGCTGGACTCCAGCGTGGCCTTCAGCCCCCTGGGGATCTCGACCTTGTAGTCGACCGCGCAGTTCGAGCTGGAGCACTCGTGACGCAGCGTGAGCGTGTCGCCGTCGACGGGGTGCTCGGTCTTGGGCTTGTCGTCGCTGTTGCCGCTCCAGTGGAGCGTCTCGGTCACCCGGATGCCCGACCGGTCGGACTCGTTGATCACGATGTCCCCGGACTCCGTGTAGGCCTCCAGCGCCTTCACCCCTTCTTTGACGTTGTAGGAGGTGACGGTCTGTTTCTGGTTTCCCAGACCCACGTCGACCCGGCAACCGGACAGCACGAGGACAGAGCCCAGGAGCGCCCCCGCGACGATCACGTTCTTCTTCATGAGCCCAATCCTCGATTTCCAGGAAGCCCTCTCGCTTCCCTCCCGCGAACGGTCCTCCGGCTCCCGCTGCGGCGGAGCCATCTCAACTGTCGCCGAGCGTGGCGTCCCCATCCATCGGGGAAGCCCCCGACCAGACCCCTTAGGGGACCCCTGTTTTTGACCGGCAAGTGACCTTGAAGTAGCGTAAATTCCATAATTCAGAAGAAGTTTTCCATGATGTGGAAAGGAAGCTCATGGACGGCCTTGAGATCAGCGGCCCCTCACTGGATCGGTTCGACGAGATCCTCACGCCGGAGGCGCTGGCCTTCACGGCCACGCTCCAGCGTGAGTTCGGTCCCCGGCGTCTCGAACTGCTCCAGGCACGCCAGGACCGCCAGGCGGAGCTGTCGGCGGGCGGCACCCTCGACTTCCTGCCCGAGACCGCGCACATCCGCGAGTCCGAGTGGCGGGTCGCCCCGCCCGCGCCCGGTCTGGAGGACCGCCGCGTGGAGATCACCGGTCCCGTCGACCGGAAGATGACGATCAACGCGCTGAACTCGGGGGCCAAGGTCTGGCTGGCGGACTTCGAGGACGCCAACGCTCCCACCTGGGAGAACACCGTCAACGGCCAGCTCAACCTGCGCGACGCGCTGGATCGGACGATCGACTTCTCCGCCGGGGACAAGAGCTACGCGCTCAAGCCCGACGAGGAGCTCGCCACCGTCGTGGTCCGGCCGCGCGGCTGGCACCTGGACGAGAAGCACCTCACCCTCGACGGCGTCCCGTTCTCCGGCTCGATCGTCGACTTCGGCCTCTACTTCTTCCACTCGGCGCGGCGGCAGCTCGCCAAGGGCAAGGGACCCTACTTCTACCTGCCGAAGCTGGAGTCGCACCTGGAGGCCCGCCTCTGGAACGACGTCTTCGTCAGGGCCCAGGAACTGCTCGGCATCCCGCAGGGCACGATCCGCGCGACCGTGCTGATCGAGACCTACCCGGCGGCGTTCGAGATGGAGGAGATCCTCTACGAGCTGCGCGAGCACTCGGCGGGCCTCAACGCGGGCCGCTGGGACTACCTGTTCAGCGTGATCAAGAAGTTCCGTACCCGGGGCAGGGAGTTCCTGCTTCCCGAGCGCAACGTGGTGACCATGACCGCGCCCTTCATGCGGGCCTACACCGAGCTCCTGGTCCGCACCTGCCACAAGCGGGGAGCCCACGCCATCGGCGGCATGGCCGCGTTCATCCCCTCCCGCCGCGACCCCGAGGTCAACAAGGTCGCCCTGGAGAAGGTCACCGCCGACAAGACCCGCGAGTCGGGAGACGGGTTCGACGGCTCGTGGGTGGCCCATCCCGACCTGGTCCCGGTCTGCCGCGAGGTCTTCGACGGCGTCCTCGGCGACCGGCCGAACCAGCTCGACCGCCTGCGCGAGGACGTCTCCGTCTCCGCGGCCGACCTGCTGTCGGTCTCCAAGACCCCGGGCTCCATCACCGAGGCGGGCCTGCGCAACAACGTGGACGTGGCCCTGCGCTACCTCGCGGCCTGGATGGGCGGGCTGGGCGCGGTGGCGATCCACAACCTGATGGAGGACGCCGCGACCGCGGAGATCTCCCGCTCCCAGATCTGGCAGTGGATCCACAACGACATCGAGCTGTCCGACACCGGCGCCGTGGTCACCAAGGAGCTCGTCGAGCGGATCATCGACGAGGAGCTCGCCAAGATCAAGGCCGAGCCGGGCTTCGACGAGGACCGCTACGCCCAGGCCACCGCCCTGTTCAAGGAGGTCGCCCTCGACGACGACTTCGCGGAGTTCCTCACGTTGCCCGCCTACGCCCGCATGCCCTGACCGGCGTGCCGTGAAACGGCGCCCGTCCGGGGACCTTCGGGCCCCCGGACGGGCGGGCTCCCGGACGAGGCGGCGGCGACGGCCGGAGGAACCGGACATCGGCCGGAGAGAACGGGCGTCGGCCCGTAGGAACCGGGCATTGGGAAAAGGCACCGGGAAGGCTCACAGGAGGAGGAGCGATGCCGGAGAACACGCTCGACGAACCGGTCCGGCGGTTCCGGGAGTTCCTCGGCCCCGGATCGGTGATCACCGATCCGGTACGGCTGCGCACCTACGAGTGCGACGGACTGACCCACCACCGCGCCACCCCCGGGGTCGTCGTGCTGCCGGAGACCGCCGAGCAGGTCGCGGCCGTGGTGCGGGTCTGCGCCGAGCACGGCGTGCCGTTCGTGGCCAGGGGCGCGGGAACGGGACTGTCCGGCGGAGCGCTGCCGAGGACCGACGGGGTGCTGATCGTCACCTCGAGGATGCGGCGGATCCTCTCGGTCGACCTGGCGAACCGGCGGGCCGTGGTCGAGCCGGGGGTCACCAACCTGGCCATCACCGAGGCGGTCCGCGACCAGGGCTACTACTACGCGCCCGACCCCTCCAGCCAGCAGGTCTGCTCCATCGGCGGCAACGTCGCGGAGAACTCCGGCGGCGCGCACTGCCTGAAGTACGGTTTCACGGTCAATCACGTGCTCGCGCTGGAGATCGTCACCCCGGACGGCGACATCGTGGAGCTGTCGGACACCGATCCCGGCTACGACCTGCTGGGCGCCTTCGTCGGCTCGGAGGGCACGCTCGGCATCGCCACCAAGGTCACCGTACGGCTGACGCGGACCCCGCAGTCCGTGACGACCCTGCTCGCGGCCTTCGACGGCACCGAGCGGGGCGGCCAGGCGGTTTCGGCCGTCATCGGGAGCGGCATCCTGCCCGCGGCGATCGAGATGATGGACGCCCTGGCGATCGAGGCGGCCGAGGCCGCGGTGGCCTGCGCCTATCCAGAGGGCGCCGGGGCGGTGCTCATCGTGGAGCTCGACGGCCCGGAGGCGGAGGTCGCGCACCAGTTCGGCGAGGTGTCGCGGATCTGCCGGGAGAGCGGCGCGTTCGAGCTGCGGACCGCCGCGGACCCGGCGGAGCGAGCGGCGATCTGGAAGGGCCGCAAGTCGGCCTTCGCCGCGGTCGGCCGGATCAGCCCCGCCTACATCGTGCAGGACGGGGTCGTGCCCAGGACCGCGCTGCCCGAGGTGCTGGCGGGCATCGACCGGCTGTCGCGGGAGCACGGCATCCGGGTGGCCAACGTCTTCCACGCCGGGGACGGCAACCTGCACCCGCTGGTGCTGTTCGACGACGGGGAGCCGGGCGCGGGCGAGCGGGCCGAGCTGGTCTCCGGCAGGATTCTCGACCTCTGCATCGAGCACGGCGGCTCCATCACCGGCGAACACGGCATCGGCGTCGACAAGTCGCGGTATATGACCAAAATGTTCTCCAAAGACGACCTCGACACCATGCAACTCGTGCGTTGCGCCTTCGACCCGCGCGGCCTGGCGAACCCGGGCAAGGTCTTCCCCACCCCGCGCCTGTGCGGAGAGGTCCCGGGGGTCCGCAAGGGCGTGCACCCGCTGGTCGAGTCGGGACAGGCGGAGCAGTTCTGATGGACGCCCTGCGCGAGACGGGAGTGACGATCCGGCGGGCCGGGCCCGGCGACACCGTGGCCGGGGTGGCGCCCCGGTGGGTCGCGCTGCCCGAGAGCACCGGGGAGGTCGCCGCGCTGATGCGGGTCTCGGCCGAGCACGACCTCGCCGTGGTGCCCGCCGGAGGCGGTACGAAGCTGGGCTGGGGGAACCCGCCCGAGCGGTGCGACCTGCTGGTCGACACCCGCCGCCTCACCCTCGACGGCGGGAGCACCGTCGAGCACTCGCGGGGCGACCTAGTGGCCCGGGTCGGCGCCGGACTCCCCATCGGCTCCCTGGCCTCGTTCCACGGCTCCGCGTTCCGCGGCTCCTCGCTCCACGGCCGGCAGGAGCTCGCCCTGGACAGCCCGCTCCCCGCGGGCACCGTCGGCGGCACGCTCGCCACCGCGATCGCCGGCCCCCGCAGGTTCAGGTACGGCACCGCCCGCGACCTGCTGATCGGCGTCACCGTCGTGCTGGCGGACGGCACGATCGCCAGATCGGGCGGCCAGGTCGTCAAGAACGTCGCGGGCTACGACCTGGGCAAACTCCTCTGCGGCTCCTACGGCACGCTCGGGATCATCACCGAGGCGGTCTTCCGCCTGCACCCGATCCCGCCCGAGCGCCGCTGGATCGTCGTCGAGCCGTCCGCGTCGTCCGCCCTGGAGACACTCGTCGCCGAACTGGCGGCCTCCCAGGCCGAGCCGAGCGCCGTCGAGGTGGACCGGGCGCGGGGCGGCCCGACCGTGGCCGTACTCGTGGAGGGGACGGCCGCCGGGGAGCGGGCGCGGGCCGTACTGGACCTGGCCCGCGCGCACGGAGCCGCGCGGATCTCCGGCGACGCCCCCGGCTGGTGGAACACCCTGCCCGGCGAGGACGTGCTGCTGGAGTTGCGGGTCCCGCCCTCGGGCGTGGGCGGCGCGCTGCGGGCGGTCGCGAACGGCGGGGCGCCCGCGCGGGTACGCGGATCGGCGGCGTCGGGAGTTCTCTGGGCCGCCCTGCCCCCGGACACCGGCCAGGCGGCGTTCGCGGGCTTCGTGTCGTCCGTGCGGGACGAGCTGGGCCGCATCGGCGGCGGGCTGACCGTGCTCGCCGCGCCGTACGAGACGGCGCGCGGGGTGGACCGCTGGGGCCCGGTGGGCGCGCTGCCGCTGATGCGGCGGGTCAAGGAACGGTTCGACCCGGACCGGAGGATGTCCCCCGGCCGGTTCGTTGGAGGAATCTGAGATGGATCCCGAGCTGATCGGCGACTGCGTGCACTGCGGGTTCTGCCTGCCTACCTGTCCGACCTACGTGCTGTGGGGCGAGGAGATGGACTCCCCGCGCGGCCGGATACACCTGATGAAACAGCACGTCGAGGGCACGCCGCTGACGCCGGAGATGGCCGGGCACTTCGACGCCTGCCTGGGGTGCATGGCGTGTGTGACGGCCTGCCCCTCCGGGGTGAGGTACGACAGGCTCATCGAGCAGACACGGGCCGAGGTCGAGCGGACGCACGTCAGGCGGCCGGACGAGCGGGCGCTGCGGGCCCTGATCTTCCAGCTGTTCCCCTACCCCCGCCGGCTCCGGGCGATGCGGCTGCCGCTGCGGCTCAGCGCCGGGCTGCGCCGCCGGATCGCGCCGAGACTGGAGCGGGTCAACCCGTCCCTGGCCGCGATGGCCGACCTCGCTCCGCCGGTCCCCGCCCGGGTGCGCCTGCCGCGCAGGGTGACGGCGCGGGGCAGGCGCAGGGCCACGGTCGGGATGCTCACCGGGTGCGTACAGGGTGAGTTCTTCCCTCAGGTCAACACCGCCACGGCCCGGGTGCTGGCGATGGAGGGCTGCGACGTGGTGATCCCGCCGTCGCAGGGCTGCTGCGGGGCGCTGTCGCTGCACTCGGGGCGGGGGGAACAGGCCGGACGGTTCGCCAGGCGGACGGTCGCCGTCTTCGAACGGGCGGGCGTGGACACGATCGTGGTAAACGCCGCGGGCTGCGGATCGACCATGAAGGAGTACGCCGATCTTCTCGACGGCGAATGGGCGCGGCGGGCGCGGGCCATCAGGACCGTCGATCTGTCGGAGTATCTCGCCGAGCTCGGGCCGGTGGCCGAACGGCATCCGCTGCCGCTCACGGTGGCCTACCATGACGCCTGCCATCTGGCCCACGCCCAGGGGATCAGGTCGGAGCCCCGCCGGCTGCTGGCCGGCATCCCCGGCCTCGAACTGAGGGAGATCGCCGAATCGTCCATCTGCTGTGGTTCGGCGGGCACCTACAATCTTCTCCAGCCCGAGGCCGCCCGCGACCTCGGAGAGCGCAAGGCGGAGCGGGTGCTGGCCACCGGCGCCGATCTGCTGGTGTCGGCCAACCCCGGCTGCGCCATGCAGATCACCTCGGCCATCCGCCGCCGGGGGGCGGAGCCGATTCCCGTGGCGCACATCGCCCAGGTGCTGGACGCCTCACTGCGCGGCCTGGCGAGGGTGCCGTGAGACGGGCGGCGCGGGCACGGGTGGCGGGGACGGTACGGCAACGGGCGAAACGGGTGGTGGAAACATGGGCGGCACCGATGGCGTGAGCACGGGTGGCGTGAGCACGGAGGAACCGGGCGGCAACGGCACGGGCGGCGCCGGCGCGGGCGGTACGGTGCAGTCGGTCGACCGGGCGCTGGACGTGCTGGAGGCGCTGGCCGAGCGGGGCGGCGAGGCCGGGCTGTCGGAGATCGCGGCCGGGACCGGCCTGCCGTACGGGACCATCCACCGGCTGCTGCGCACGCTGCTGGCCCGGGGGTACGTGCGTCAGGAGTCCGACCGTCGTTACGCGCTGGGCGGCGCGCTGGTACGGCTGGGCGGGGTGGCCGAGCGCATGGTGGCCACGTGGGCGCAGCCGTACCTGGCGAGGATGGTCGAACTGTCCGGCGAGACGGCCAACCTGGCGGTGCTGGAGGGCGACTTCGTCGTCTACGTCGCCCAGGTGCCGTCACCCCGGCGGCTGCGGATGTTCGCCGAGGTCGGCAGGAGGGTGCTACCGCACAGCACGGCGGTGGGCAAGATCCTCATGGCCGACCGGACGGACGACGAGGTGGCGTCGCTGGTCGAGCGGACCGGCATGCCCGGCCGGACCGCCAACACGATCAACGACCTGCCCGGCATGCTGGCCGAGCTGAAACGGGTGCGGGAGCAGGGGTACGCCATGGACCTGGGCGAGGAGGAGATCGGGGTGCACTGCATGGCCGTGGGGGTGCGTGACGGCAGGCGGACGATCGCCGCGATGTCGATCTCCGGTCCAGCCGAGCGGATCGAGGCGCTCGACCGGGAGGAACTCGCGGACGGCATGCGGAGGATCGCCCGCGACTTCGGCTCCGAACTGGGCCTGTGACCCGCTCGCTCCCCGCCCTCCCCCGCCGGGAACGCGCACACGACACCACACCCCGCCCCCTTGCTCCGCTCCCCCTCCGGCCTCGACGGCGGACGAGCGCCCCATGACCAGGTCCTACTGGCGGCTCGGCGGGGTGATGTTGAGGTTGCTGCCCTGCGGGACCGGCACCACCGAGACCTGGCCCTGCTGGATGGCCTGCCAGAGCACGGCGCCCTGCGGGCCCAGAACCCTGACGAGGTCCTTGATGGACTCCAGTTCCGTGCGGACCTTGGCGTTGCGCTGGGCCTGGGCGACGTTCTCGGCCTTGGCCGCCTGCTCCGCGGCGAGGGCGTTCACCAGCGCCTCGGGCGGCTCGGGCTTCTGGATGGTCAGGGCGATGTCCCCGCACTCGCCGCTGCCGGTGTAGTTCTGGTTGCAGAAGTAGTCGGCCCCGCCCGTCTCCTCGATGAACTGCCGGGCCAGCTCACCGACCCTGGCCTCCCACGCCTGCTTGACCTTGGGATCGTTGAACAGGCCCCGCCACTCGAACTCCTGCGACGCGGCGTCCATCGCCCGGTCCAGCGGCACCCGCATGTAGATGTTGAGCATCCGCCTCCACCCCTCGGACTGGCCGTCCTCGTAGTAGGCGCGGAACTTCAGCCCGATCTTCTCGTGGAAGCGCTGCAGCGTCTTGCAGTCGGTGTTCAGCGTGAACGTCGCCACCCCGGACACGGTCATCTCCACGTTGTCCTTGGAGACGACGGACAGCGGCTTGGACTCGGCGTCCTTCGCCTCGGAGAAGTCGAAGGTCCGCTGGCCGAACGGGTAGGAGTAGGAGGTGTCGCCGGGGCCGAGCAACGTGGCCCCGCTCGAGGGGTTGATGCACTTCTCGAACTTGATGGCCTCGAAGAGACCGCCCGCGTAGTGCAGGACCACCTCGTCCGGCTGGGTGCTCACCCGCGAGCATCCACCGAGGACCAGGCCGAGCACCACCAGCACGGGCACCGCCAGCAGATACACCCGCAGCAGTCTCCGCCTGACCTCTGGCCTCTTCGCGTTCATCGCTTCATCCTTTACGCCCGCTTTACGCCGCTTCGTCGAAGGCGGATCCTATTACCGCCGCGTCACGGTTGGGGTGGGATGAGCACGGCGGCGAACCGGGCCACCGTGGAACCGGACGGCCGCGAGTGGCCGCCGCCGGGAACGCCGGCCGCCGGTCGCGGCCGGCCCGGGGGCGCCGGCGTGGACGGCCGTCAGCAGGACTTGAGGGCGTTCTGCATCGCGTCCTTCTCCGCGGAGGTGACCCACAGGTCGTACTTGACCTTCACCTCGATCTGACGCGAGACGTAGGGGCACCAGTACGCGCGGCGCGGCGGCAACCAGGTCGCCGCGTCACCGGCGCCTTTCTGGCTGTTCAACGGGCCGTCGACGGCCAGCAGGTTCAGCGGGTCGTTGGCGAGTTCCTTGCGCTTGCCCGCCGACCACTGCTGCGCCCCCTTCTGCCAGGCGTCGGCCAGGGCGACCACGTGGTCGATCTGTACCGCGGAGCTGGTCTTCGTGCCGCGCTCGAACTTGATGGTCTTGCCGCTGTAGGGGTCGTCGAGGGTGCCGGTCAGCACGATGCAGTCGTGGGTGCCCGATTTGAAGGTCTCGTCCTTCATGTCGCGCTTGAGGATGTCGTTGCGCGTGTCACAGCCGTTGTGGTCGACATCGGACCACGCGGGGCCGAACTCGTCACGATCGAACCCCGTCATCGGAGCACGGCCCTTGACCTGCAGTTTCTGCAGTCCCTTGAGCGCCTCCGCCGTGGACGGATTCTTGCCCGCCGGTGAGCCGGCACCCGGCTGGTTCGCGAGACCACACCCCGCCAGCGTCAGCGTGATCGCCGCGGCGACCGCGGCCCGTCCCAGTGCCGACCGCACCATGCCACCCCTTACAACATCACCAAACTATGAAGTGGCAAATTACCCCACATATCAGCTCCAATCATAAAAGCCGCGCCCGCTCTTGCGGCCGAGCTCCCCGGCGGCCACCTTGCGGCGCAGCAGCTCCGGCGGCTCGAAACGCGGGCCGAGCCGCTCGCACAGGTACTCGGCGATGGCCAGCCGCACGTCCAGGCCCACCAGGTCGCTCAGCCTGATCGGGCCCATCGGGTAGCGGTAGCCGAGCACCATCGCCTGGTCGATGTCCTCCGGGGAGGCGACGCCCTCCTCGACCATCCGGATCGCCTCCAGACCGACCAGCACCCCCAGACGGCTGGTCGCGAAGCCCGGCGAGTCATTGATCACCACACCGGTTCTGCCGATTCGGGCCACCCACTCGCGGGCCAGGTCCAGGGCCTCCCGCGAGGTCTCGGGGCCGGTGACGATCTCCACCAGTTCCTGGACCGGGACCGGGTTGAAGAAGTGCAGCCCGACGAACCGCTCCGGCCGCCGGAGTCCGGCGGCCAGCTCCGCGATGGACAGCGAGCTGGTGTTGGTGGCGAGCACGGTCCCCGGTCCGACGACCGCCTCGGCCTCGGCGAGCACCCGGACCTTGAGCGCCGGATCCTCGGGCACCGCCTCCACGACCAGATCGGCGTCACCCGGCACCGGCCCGGTCGTCAGCCGCCCCAGCGCCTCCTCCGCCCCGGAGGCCCCCTTCGCCTCGGCGATCCGCAGGCCCTTGGCGATCCGCTCCCCTGCGGCGGCGGCCGCGGTCTCGTCGGCCTCCCCCACCGTGACGTGCGCCCCCGCCGCCAGGAACACCTGGGCGATCCCCGCCCCCATCCGGCCCCCGCCGATCACCGCGACCCTCAGCCCGTCTCCCACGCCGTCCCGTCTCCCTCACATCGCCTTTAACGGACATTCGGCACGGTATCGGAGGAGTTCCAGGAAGGATCGCCGGGCACCCGCTTATCGGGCGCCGAGGGCATGGACGGCTCAGACCCGCCCATAGGGGATATTCGGGGCCGCCCGCGGGGGACGGCCGCCCATTCCGCAGGGGACGGGCTCAGGCCCGCCCGTAGGAGTCTTCGAGCCGCTCGATGTCGTCCTCGTCGAAGTGGCCGAAGGCGATCTCCAGGATCCGGGTGGCCTTGCCCGCGGAGCTGAGGCGGTGGGTCTGCCCCGCCCGGATGAGCACGCGGTCGCCGACCGCGGGCTCGATGCGCTCACCGTCGATCTCGAACACCGCGCCCGGGTCGAGGGCGACCCAGAGCTCGTCGCGGTGCTCGTGCCGCTGCAGGCTGAGCCGCTGGCCGGGTGCCACCTCAATGATCTTCACCGTGGACGTCTCGTTGAGCGTGTAACGCTCGAAGCCGCCCCAGGGACGCTCGTCACGGATAACCGCGCCGAGCCGGTCTATCTCCTGCAAGATGCCTCCATCCGCTCACCTAAGTAACAGAAACTCTCGCACGCGTGCGTAACGGACGCGCATGTTCCACGAAACTGAATGCTTAACTCAGGTGAGACGATTACCTCACGTGATGAGAATCCCACCGTCCACCGGGATCACCGCCCCGGTCACGTAGGACCCGGCGTCGGAGGCGAGAAAGATCACCGCCGCGACGAGTTCGGCGGGATCGCCGGGACGCCCCATCAGCACCCGGCGTTCGAGCTGTCCGGCCAGGTATCCCGGGGCGTACTGCTCGGTCATCTCCGAGAGGAAGAAGCCCGGTTCGACGCAGTTGACCCTGATGCCACGCCGCCCCGTCCACTGCTGGGCCAGGTCACGGGTGAGCCCCGCGACGGCGGCCTTGGACGCGCTGTAGGCGGCCTGGGGCAGGCCCGCCGTGGTCTCCCCCAGCACGCTGCCGACGTTGACGATGGACGAGCCCGGCCTCATGACCCGGGCACAGGCCTGCGCCATCCAGTAGGTGCCGTACAGGTTGACGTCCACGACCCGGCGGAACTGCTCGGGGGTCTCCTTCAGCGCGGGCACCGCCGTACCGACGCCGGCGTTGTTGACCAGGACGTCCACCGCGCCGAACTCCGTGACCGCCGCGTCCACCAGGGCCCGGCAGTCCTCCGGACTGGTCACGTCGGTCGCCAGCGCCACGCACCGCCTGCCGGTCTCCTCGACCAGGACGCGTGTCTCCTCCAGGCGCTCCTCGCGGCGCGCGCCGACCACGACGTCCGCCCCGGCCTCGGCCAGGCCCCGCGCGAACGCGACGCCGAGCCCCGACGAGGCCCCGGTGACGATCGCGACCTTGCCGTCCAGCCGGAACCGCTCCAGCATCCGACCCCTCCTTCGGCGGGTAGGGGCAGTGGAGCACGGTTCGAAGGGCATCCCGTGACCGTGACGGGCCCACGACCCCCGGAAAGAGCACGTACGGCCCCCGCGGGAACGCCGCGGGGGCCGCGCGAACCTCCTACAGGCCGTACTCCTTGACGATGCGCTCGTGCCGCTCGACCTCGACGTCGATGGCCTTGGCCAGGTCGAGCCAGGCCAGCGGGTGGACCCAGCGCTCGGTCGCGTCGTCGAGCAGGGCGTCCACCTCGACCGGGGCGACCTCCGGCGGAACCGCGATCCAGCCGAACACGCCGGGCAGCCTCTCGCCCGAGGTCGGGTGCGTCACGGTGTAGTTCTCGTCGCTGTAGACCCACATCGGCCAGCCGCGCTCGGCCATGACCTCGTTGAACTCGGTCCAGTCGGCCTCGCTGGGCGCCGCGCCGTCGAAGAACCAGCTGGTGTAGCCACCGGGACGGAGCATGCTGACCGCGGCGAACGGCGGGATGAAACCCTCCTGCTCCTCGGCGCTCTCCGGGATCGGCTCCAGCAGCTGCGGCTCGAAGACGACCAGGTCACCGGCGTTGTAGTCCATGCCAGGAGGCTGCGGAATGGCCAGGCGGGCCGTGGCCGGGCCCGTCCGCAGGCTGATGACCGAACGCTGGCTGCCGTCGGGGGCGGGCAGGATGATGCGCACCAGGCCCATCTCCTCCTCGATCGGCCCCTCGGTGGACTGCAGCGGCATGCCCAGCTTGGTGGTGCCCGCGCGGACGGTCTCCCAGTCCTCGGCGGCCGTGGCCATGGTGATCATCCGCCAGATGTCCTCGTGCTCGATCTCCTCGGAGTCGAGGAGATCGCGCAGGATCGCGGCGCCCTTGGTGTTGTCGCCGTTCTGCTGCACGGCGGCCGACCACAGCCGGCTCGCCTCGATGCCGGCGCCGGCGGCGACCGCCGCCTCCCCCTCGGCCGCGGCCTGCTCCCAGCGCTCCCTGGCGCGGTGCAGGCGGCCGAGGGCCAGGTGACGCTGGGCGTCGGGCAGTCGCTGCGCCATCTGCTCGAGACGCTCGTCCTGACGGGCCTCGATCAGCAGCCCGGTGAGGTAGGAGACGTCCTGCGGATCCGCGGTCTCGATGGCGCCCGACTCGACCAGCATGGTCCAGTAGATGTCGGCGCCCCTGGCCGGATAGCCGAGGAAACCCAGCGTGGTGGTGTGCCTGCGGGTCGCGGGCAGGTCCTGCCCCGACAGCGGGGTCAGCCAGGCCACCCAGCGCTCGGGGTCGGCGTTGAAGCCGTCGGCGGCGTCGAAGGAGCCGACCAGCTCGGCCTCGGGCCCCGGGGCCTCCGGCTCGACGACCGCGTCGGCGGCGGCGCGCAGCGCGGCGATCCGCTCGGCGACGTCACCGGGGTTCCTGAGCTCGCCCGCGGCGGACTCGGCGAGGTCCGCCAGCAGCCGGGCCTGCCAGACCCCCTGCCTGCTGACCGCCAGGTCACCGGCGACGAGCGCCAGCTCGGCCCTGGCGCGGTAGGCGCCCATCATGGCGAAGTAGTCGATCCACTGCTTGAGCACCCGGCCGAGCTGCCAGGTGTTGGTGATCCGCCCCGACGCGGCGAGCTCGCGGACGGCCCGCCCCCACTCGCCCCAGACACGCGGGTGGTCGCCGACCACGTCGAGGTCGGGCAGGGCGTCGACGGACTCCTGCGCCCTGCCCAGGGTCGCGAGCACGAGCGCGCGCAGCACGCCCTCGCGGTGCGCCTTGGCGACGGGGTCGTCCGGCTTGAACTCGGTCGCGGCGTCAAGCGCGGTGAGCGCGTCCTCCGCCCGGCCCGCCGCCAGGAGCGCGCGGGCCGAGGCCGCGCCCAGCTCCCAGCTCGCCTCACGGTCGGCGGCGCCCAGCTTCGTCACGGCGGACTCCGCGTAGGTGACCGCCTCCTCGGCGCGGCCCGCGTCGACCAGCGCGGCGACGTACTGCTCGGCCAGCCCGGCGAAGGCCAGCGAACCGGCCTCGACCTCGACGGCGCTCAGGGCCGCGAGCCGCTCCGCCGCGTAACCGGGACCGTCGGTGTTCGCCTGGGCGAGGGCCAGCGCGGCGACGGCGCCGGGGGCCCCGGGGCAGTCACGGACGTCCTCGCGCCCGGCGAACTCGACCAGCGTCTCCGCGTCGGCGATGGCGACCGCGCCCTGGGAACGGTCGCCGATGCGGCCGATCAGATGCCAGTAGCGGGCGTAGAACTCAAGCCAGGGCAGCTCCAGGTTCTGTGCCTGCTGCGCGATGGCCGGCGCGAGCACGTCGAGCTGCGAGTATCGGCCCTCCAGCGCCTGTGCGGGCACGTCGCCGATCGCCATGGCCAGGCCGGTGTTCCCGGTTTCGTGCAGTTGCCGCTGGGTGTCGCCCACCCAGGCCCAGATGTCCACGTCCATGAGACGTCAGTCTGCCAGGTCGGCGACCATGCCCCAAACGACTCGGCTATCCCGCTGGACAGAGCGATTCGAGCAGTTCAGCGAAGTTCGTCACATCCGACCGTGAAGGCACCGCTGAGACGCTGCCGAGACACCGCCTGAACACCGTCGGAACACCGCCGGAACGCGGTGCACGGGCCTGCCCGAGGACCGGTCCAAAGGCCGGTCCGGGGCCCGGGGTCGCTCAGAGGGTCAGCTCACCCGAGGCGATCAGCACGGCGGGGCCCGCGAGATAGCTGGTGTTCCCGTCGAGGGTGACGGTGACCGTGCCGCCCGGCACCTCGACCGTCCAGGTGCCGACGGTCTCTCCGGCCAGGCGTGCCGCCGCCACGGCCGAGGCCACCGCGCCGGTGCCGCAGGAACGCGTCTCGCCGGAGCCGCGCTCGAAGACCCGCATCACCACGCGGCGCTCCCCCACCGGGTTGAGCAGCTCGATGTTCACCCCCGCGGGGAAGACCGCCGGATCGAAGCCCGGCTGGTGGGTCAGGTCGAGCTGGGCGACCGGATCTCCGATGACGCAGGCCAGGTGGGGGTTGCCCATGTCGACGTGGACACCGGAGTACCGCCGGCCCGCCACGGTCGTGACGCTCTCGCCGAACACCCGGGGCGGCCCCATGTCCACGGCCACGTCACCGGTCCGCTCCAGCCGTACGCGCTTGATCCCGCCTCTGGTCGCCACCCCGAACTCACCGGCCTCGGCCAGCCCCGCGTCGACCAGGTAGCGGGCGAAGACCCGGACGCCGTTGCCGCACATCTCGGCGACGCTGCCGTCCGCGTTGCGGTAGTCCATGAACCACTCGGCCGCATCGGCCTGGTCGGCGACCTCCGGGCTGAGCTTCGTCCGCATCACGTGCAGGACCCCGTCGGCGCCGAGGCCCGCGCGGCGGTCGCACATCGTGGCGACGAGCCTGGCGGGAAGCTCCAGCTCACCGTCGGGGTCGGGGAGGATCACGAAGTCGTTCTCGGTGCCGTGCCCCTTGACGAATCGCATGCTCCAACCCTATCGGCCCCGCCCGGGGCCGATTACCGGCGCACCCTCGCCAGTGCCCTGCCGAGCAGGTCGGGCTCCTGCTGGGGCAGCCAGATCACCCGGGGGTCGCGGCGGAACCACGACTCCTGGCGGCGGACGAACCTCCGGGTCGCGCGGATCGTCTCCTCCTTGGCCTGTTCCTCGCTCCACTCGCCCTCCAGGAAGCGCAGCACCTGGGCGTAGCCGAGCGCGCGGCTGGCCGTACGGCCGCCGGCGAGTCCCCGGGCGGCCAGCTCCCTGACCTCCTCGACCAGCCCGGCCTCCCACATCCGCTCGACCCGGACCGCGACCCGCTCGTCCAGGACGTCCCTGGGCACCTCGACCCCGAGCTGAACGCTGTCGTAGACCGCCTCGTACGACGGCATCGTGGCGGAGAACGGCCGCCCGGACAGCTCGATGACCTCCAGCGCGCGGACGATCCTGCGGCCGTTGCCGGGAAGGATCGCGTCGGCGGCCTTCGGGTCGCGCTCACGGAGCCGCTCGTACAGCGGAGCCGTGCCCACGCGTTCGAGTTCCGCCTCCAGCCTGGCCCGGATCTCCGGGTCGGTGCCGGGAAACTCCAGGTCGTCGAGCGCGGCCCGCACGTAGAGCCCGGATCCGCCCGCCAGGATCGGCACGACCCCCCGCGCCCGCAGGTCGTCGATCAGCGGCCGGACCAGCGCCTGGTACTCCGCCACGCTCGCGGTCCTGGTCACCTCCCAGATGTCGAGCAGGTGGTGCGGGACCCCGCGCCGCTCCGCCGGGGAGAGCTTCGCTGTTCCGATGTCCATTCCTCGGTAAAGCTGCATGGAGTCGGTGTTGATGACCTCGCCCCCCAGTTCGAGGGCGAGATCCACGGCGAGATCGGACTTTCCGGCCGCGGTGGGACCGATGACGGCGATGACTGGTGACTGGCACACGGTGATAAGTGTGTCAACTCCCTGGGTATGCATGGGATGACGATGCTTCGTGGCATCGGATCGGGGGACTCACCTATGTCGATCTTCGACAAGGTCAAGAGCATGCTTGGCGACCACAGCACCAAGGCAGAGGAGCTTGCCAAGCAGGGCATCGACCAGGCAGCGCAGACCGCCAAGGAAAAGACAGGCGGCAAGTACGACAACCAAATCGATTCCGCCGCGGAAAAGGCCAGGGAAATGGCCGACAAGATCGACGGTCAGACCGACACGTCACAGGCCCCTGGACAGACCGACACGTACGGCACCCAGAACGACACGCCTCCCGCCTCCGGGCAGAGCGATCCGTACGGAAACCCGGACGACCGGCAGGGCCGGACGGACACGCCTCCCGCGTAGGGCGGCGACCGGCCCGGAAGGCGCCTTTCCGAAGGCAGGGCGCCATCCGGGGCGTCAAGGGTCGAACAGGCGATCCGGCAGGGGCGACGTGGGACCCGCCCGGCGAGAACCCGGGGGGACCACGCGCCCACTGCCCGCCGTACGGCCCGGCACGGCGGCGTGGCCGCTCAGTCCCAGTCGAGGGTCGGCTGCAGGTAGCCCTCCAGGGTCAGCAGCCACCGTTTGGACTCCACACCCTCTCCCCCGCTGAACCCGCCCAGCCCGTTTCCCGCGACCACCCGGTGGCAGGGGACGATGATCGGGATGGGGTTGGCTCCCATGATGGATCCGATCGCCCGCGCGGGCACGCCGGTCCCGCTCCGCGCGGCCAGTTCCCCGTAGGTCACGGCCTTGCCGTAGCCGACCGTTCCGTACAGCGTGCCCAGCACTCTGCGCTGCACGGACGAGGTCAGCCGCCAGTCGACGGGGACGCCGAAGACCCGCAGCCTTCCCGCGTAGTATTCGGCCAGCTCGCCCAGCACGGGAGCCGTCCTGGCCGGATCGTCGACCTCGGCCAGCCCGAGCCTGTCCAGCAGGCGTTCGCGGAGCGCGTCGTTCCGGTGGATCCAGCCGACCCCCGCGACCCCGTCCTCCGTGACGGCGGCGAGCATGTCCCCCAGCGGCGTCGGAACACTCCCGAACGCCACGGTTCCTACCATATGGACTGTGTCCCTTCGTGAGCTCGTCGTCCTCGGCACCTCAAGCGCGGTCCCCACCCGCCACCGTAACCACAATGGGTAGAACCTTTCTTAGAGTAAGAACTCCCTGCGGATCGGCATTCCTCCCGTTCCGTGTGGTGCCCCCTAGATCTCACCAGACGTGAAACCCCGGAGCGCCGCCGATCGCGGTGCGAAAGCTACGGCGGCGGGGCAGACTGGAGAGGTGAACACTCGCTCGCGGTACGCCAGTCACCGTGTGTATCTCGTACCCGTCGACCTGGCCGAGTTGACGGGCCCCGTCACGGGCGTCGTGGAGCTTCCCACCCACCTGGACTGGTCCGAACAGCATGTCTACGATCTGACCGACGAGAGCCAGCTCGGGCTCATGTACGAACGTGTGATCCGCGAAGCTGTTCACCCTGACGACCTGCGTGCGCATCTGAACGGCGCGGTGCTGATTCGCATATGGCCGCGCCTGTACCTGCCGGTCCAGGCCAAGCAGGCGTGGGAGGCCCGCTTCCGGGATCTGGTGCGAGCGGCATAGGGCTGCCCATGGAACCGCTGCACGAGCTCGCCACCCGGATCGGCCTGGCGTCGACGGAACGTTTCGGTTTCGCACTCGCCGGTGGCTACGCCGTACAAGCTCACGGCTTTCTCACCCGCCGTTCCGAGGACGTGGATCTGTTCACATCGACCGGCGGAGACTTCGACGCCGCGGTCGCCGCCGCCCTTGCGGCCTATCGTGATGCGGGACTGAAGGCTGAGACGACGCTCGAGAGCCCTGGTTTCGCCCGCCTGCTCATTACCGATGGTGACGGGCACGCCGTAAAAGTCGAGATGGGCGTGGACTGGCGCGCCCATCCACCGGTCAGGCTGGAGATCGGCCCCGTGCTCCATCCGGACGACGCGGTGGGAAACAAGGTGGCCGCTCTCTACAGCAGAGCCGAGGTCCGGGACTTCGTCGACGTGGATGCGGTCCTGCGCAGCGGCCGTTACAGCACCGATGACCTGACTCGTCTGGCCACGGATGCCGATCCGGGGTTCGACACGGTAATGTTCGCGACCGCCCTGTCCGCCCTGGACCGCATACCCGATGGGGCACTGGCTCATCACGGTCTCAACGACGAGGAGATCTGGCGACTCCGCGAGCGCTTCCGGCAGTGGGAAAGCACTCTCTCCTGACCGCCGGTGAGACGACAGGGCCCGGTCACTCCTTGTCACAGGTGACGCGACGGCTTTCGTGGTGGCCAGGTGGGAACACCTAGCATCGACCTCGTGTCCCTTCGTGAGCTCGTCGTTCTCGGCACCTCAAGCGCCGTCCCCACCCGCCACCGTAACCACAATGGATATCTCCTGCTCTGGGATGGTCAGGGCTTTCTGTTCGATCCAGGGGAGGGGACCCAGCGTCAGATGCTCCTCGCGGGCGTCGGCTCCCACGACATCACCTGGATCTGCGTCACCCACTTCCACGGCGACCACTGCCTGGGCGTTCCCGGAATCGTCCAGCGCGTCGCCAGGGACGGGGTCCTCCACCGGATCGGGGCGGTCTATCCCGCGAGCGGCGAGACCTACTGGCGGCGCCTGCGCCACGCGACCGCGTTCGCCGACACCTCGGTGATCACCGAGCATCCCGTCTCGGGAGAGCACGCCCGGCTCGACGCCGGGCCCGTGACCCTCACCGCCCGTCCGCTCTCCCACCCCATCGAGTCCTACGGCTACCGCGTCGACGAGCCGGACGGTCACCGGATGCTCCCCTCGCTGCTGGCCGAGCGGGGGATCACGGGCCCGTCGATCGGCGAGCTGCAGCGCACCGGAACGGTGGTCGCCCCCGACGGCACGACGGTCACCCTGGAGGAGTGCAGCGCGCCGCGTCCCGGCCAGAGCGCCGCCTTCGTCATGGACACCAGGCTGTGCGAGGGCGTGTTCGCGCTCGCCGCCGGGGTGGACCTGCTGGTGATCGAGTCCACGTTCCTGTCCGGCGAGTCCGCGCTCGCCGAGCGGTACGGTCACCTGACCGCCGCCCAGGCGGGCCTGGTCGCCGCCGAGTCCGGGGTCCGCCGTCTCGTCCTGACCCACTTCTCGGAACGCTACGTCGCCGACGACGAGCCCCGCTTCCTCGACGAGGCCCGCCGGTCCTTCGGCGGGGACATCGTCCTGGCCCACGACCTGACACGTGTCGCCGTCCCCCGCCGCGTCACGACCTGAGCGGGCGCGCGGCGGGGCCCGGCGGGCTCACGGCGTGCCGGACGGCTATGTGAGCCCGGCGACGAAGTAGCCGACGCCGTACGGGGCGCCGTCGTAGAGGATCCTCCCGGTGAGGGAGCCGCCCGCCCCGGCGAGGACCCGCAGGGCCGCCCGGCCCGCGACCCACAGCTCCGCCGCCTCCCGCGGATCGAGTGCGGGAACCTCCGCCCTGGACAGCGCCTCGACGATCGCGGCGTTGTACGGCTCGGCCCCGGCGTCCAGATATCCCGGGGCCTTCTCGGTGAGGCGGGCGGATCCGTCGGCCATGACCAGCATCGCCACCCTGCCGGGCCCGCCCGCCAGCCGCCCGCCCAGCGCGGCACAGGTCTCCTCGGAGGCGTCGAACGGCACGGCGTGGAACTCCGCGGCGGCCAGGCCCGCCCTCTCCAGCAGCCAGCGGCCGATCGTCAGGGAGAGCGGCAGCACCGGCTCGCCGTCGCCGACCCGGACCCCGGCGCCCCAGGGCGCCAGGCTCCCGGCGGCGTCCGCGCCGTAGGCTCCGGCCCGGTCGGCGCCGCCGACCACCACGATCGCGTCGGGCGCGGCGTCGCCCAGGGCGCCCAGCGCGGCGGCGCAGGCCGCCCTGAGCTCGTCGAGCTCGGGGGCGGCGGCACCGGCCAGCTCGGGAACCAGCAGCGGAGGATGCGGGCACACGGCCGCGGCGGCAAGCACCTCGACAGACTAACGTCGCCCCGGCCTCGGCGGGCCCACGGGGCGTCCGCGCCGGGGCGCGTCCCGGGGCGGACGCCGGATCCGGCCAGGGCCTCACATCCCGGCCAGGACCTCGGTCCCGGCGAGGCCCGCCGGTCCCTCGCGGAGGACGGACGCCGTGTTCTCCGGTTCTCCGGGAAACCCTCCCCCGGCCCCCGCGGGTGCACCAAACTGACCGCAACGAGGAATCACTCGGCGTCACCGTGAGGAAGGGCGACTTGTCATATTCCGGGAAGCCGACGTTGCTGTCGTGGGCGTGTGTTCTGGCGGGCACGGCCGTGATCGTCGGCGCCGCCGGGTTCGGCGTCCGGTTCGTCGCGGGAACAGCGCCGGACCCGCCGCCGTTCGTCCCGGCCCCGGCCGACGCCGCCTCTCCCGGCGTTTCCCGCCGGATCTCTCCCGGCCTCACGGGTTCGCCGGAGAGAGCCCGCGTGCGTCCCCCCGCCCCACCGGCCGTGCTCGTCCCGCCCGCGGGACGGCCGGCGGACCGGGCGGTGGAGCGACCGGCCGACCAGGCGGTGGAGCGGTCGGCTGATCGGGCGCCGGAGCCGTCGGCGGAGCGGGGCCACCGGGTGGGACGGGCGCCGAAGCCCATGCCCCGGACTCCACCGGTCAGGCCTCCGGCCCGGCGTCGTCCGGTCCCGCCCGGACCCGCCTCCGCGCGCCCCGACCCCTGCGCGGCCTTCGGCGACTTCCGCCGGGCCTACTGCCGCGCCGTACTCGACCGGCTCACCGGACGCTGACCCGCGCCGGTCCGGCCGCGAGATCCCGGGATCCGGACCGGAGCCCGCCGGGGCCGCCGCTCAGGAGCGGACGGAGCAGCCGGAGGTCTCCTGGACGGCCGGGTCGGCGGGACGGCCGATCGTGGGCATGCCGAGCATGACCCCGGAACCCGGGGCGGCCGGCGCGGCCTGCCTGGCCTCCCAGGCGTCGCCCGCGCGGGTGCGGCGCAGCTCGAAGGCCGGTCCGTCCGCCACCAGGTGGTGGGGCGCCGCGTAGGTGACCTCGACGCGGACCATGTCGCCGGGGCGCGGGACCTCCGCGCCGGGGGTGAAGTGGACCAGGCGGTTGTCCGGGGCGCGCCCCGACAGTCGGTTGGTCGCCTCGTCCTTGCGGCCCTCGCCCTCGGCGACCAGCACCTCGAGCGTCCGGCCGACCTGCTTCTTGTTCTCCTCCCAGGAGATCTCGTTCTGCAGGGCCACGAGACGCTCGTAGCGCTCCTGCACGACCTCCTTGGGAACCTGGTCGTCCATGGTGGCGGCGGGGGTGCCCGGCCGGATGGAGTACTGGAAGGTGAAGGCGTTGGCGAAGCGCGACCGACGCACGACGTCCAGCGTGCCCTGGAAGTCTTCCTCGGTCTCGCCGGGGAAGCCCACGATGATGTCGGTGGAGATGGCCGCGTCGGGCATGGCCGCGCGGACCCGCTCGATGATGCCCAGGTAGCGCTCGGCCCGGTAGGAGCGGCGCATCGCCTTGAGGATCCGGTCGGAGCCGGACTGCAGGGGCATGTGGAGCTGGTGCATCACGTTGGGCGTCTCGGCCATGGCCGCGATGACGTCGTCGGTGAACGCGGCCGGGTGCGGGCTGGTGAAGCGGACCCGCTCGAGGCCGTCGACGTCGCCGCAGGCCCGCAGGAGCTTGCCGAAGGCGAGCCTGTCGCCGAACTCCACCCCGTAGGTGTTGACGTTCTGGCCGAGCAGGGTGATCTCCAGCACGCCCTGGCCGACCAGGGTCCGCACCTCGTTGAGCACGTCGCCGGGGCGGCGGTCCTTCTCCTTGCCGCGCAGCGACGGCACGATGCAGAACGTACAGGTGTTGTTGCACCCGACCGAGACCGAGACCCACGCGGCGTACGCGGACTCCCGCTTGGTCGGCAGCGTGCTCGGGAAGGTCTCCAGGGACTCCTTGATCTCGACCTGGGCCTCCTGCTGGACGCGCGCCCGCTCCAGCAGCACCGGCAGCGAGCCGATGTTGTGCGTGCCGAACACCACGTCCACCCAGGGCGCCCTGCGGACGATCTCCCCCTGGTCCTTCTGCGCCAGGCAGCCGCCGACGGCGATCTGCATGCCCGGGTTGCCGATCTTCGAGGGGCGCAGGTGCCCGAGATTGCCGTAGAGCCGGTTGTCGGCGTTCTCCCGCACGGCACAGGTGTTGAACACGACCACGTCCGCCGTCCGCCCCTCGGGCACCGGGACGTATCCGGCGTCCTCGAGAAGGCCCGACAGGCGCTCGGAGTCGTGCACGTTCATCTGGCACCCGTAGGTACGAACCTCGTACGTGCGGGCGCTCTCCACGGTGGCAGTCATCTCAAGACAAGGGTAGGCGCTCCGCCGACCTCCGGGTACGGCCCGCACTTCCCGCACCCTGAGTGACGAATCGGCAACCCTCCGTCAAACAAATCGCTAAGCTGGGCTTCCGAAGCCGCATGCGAGAACGAGACTCGCCCGACGGCTGAGAGGGGTGGGCCCCGCAGTGGCGATGCCCGCGCAGACCTCGGAGGCGCCCGTGAAGGCCGGCAAGCCGCACAGGAAGGCGACGTCGACGAGCGTCCGGGGCACCCCCGGCGAGCTCGGTGTCGACGAGTGGTTCGAGCTCAACTCGCGTGACGACGGCAGTCGCTACGAGCTCATCGACGGGAACCTGATCGTGTCCCCGGCGCCGTCGTTCGGACATCGGCGCCTCGGAGATCGGCTCCGGGCCTATCTGGAGAGCGTCTGCCCGAGGGAAATGGTGGCGGTCACGGCGACCGGCCTGCTGCTGGACCGTAAGCCGGGCGTCATTCCCGACCTGATGGTGGTCGACAGGGCTCCCTTCGAGGAAGACGCGGAGGTGGCCCGGGCGGAATGGGTGCGCCTGGTCGTGGAGATCGTCTCCAGATCCGCCACCGCCACGGACCGCCGGATCAAACACACCAAATACGCGGAGGCGGGCATCCCACATTTCTGGCGCATCGAAATGAGGCCCTTCCGCGGACAGGGCAACGAGAAACTCTCCGTGATCTTCGCATACGCACTGGAAGCGAACAACGAGTACCGGCTCACCCACCGGATCGGCGCGGGCTCGACCCTTGAGCTGACGGAGCCGTTCCCGCTGACGCTCGTTCCGGCCGTTCTCACCGAGATATGACAGAAACACGACGAATCTTTACCCGGAGCAAGCATGCTGTGATCTGATCGGTACCTCAGGGTTAGCCCGAGGTGCCGGTTACAGATTTACGTTGTGTTTCATGACGAAGAACGGGGAAGCGACTCCTCTGGTCGTCCTTTCGGGCGTGAACAAACACTTCGGCAACCTGCACGTCCTGCGTGACATCGACCTGACGATCTCCAGGGGAGAGGTCGTCGTCGTCATCGGCCCCTCGGGGGGCGGCAAGTCGACCCTGTGCCGGACGATCAACCGGCTGGAGAGCGTCGACAGCGGGACGATCACCTTCGACGGGCGGCCGCTGCCGGCCGAGGGCAGGGCGCTGGCCGGTCTGCGGGCCGAGGTCGGCATGGTGTTCCAGTCCTTCAACCTGTTCGCGCACAAGACGATCCTGGAGAACGTCACCCTCGGGCCGGTCAAGGTGCGGGGCCTGGCCAAGTCGAAAGCCCAGCGGCTGGGCATGGAGCTGCTCGAAAGGGTCGGCATCGGCTCCCAGGCGTCGAAGTATCCCGCGCAATTGTCGGGAGGCCAGCAGCAGCGCGTGGCCATCGCCCGCGCCCTGGCCATGGACCCCAAGATGATCCTGTTCGACGAGCCGACCTCCGCGCTGGACCCGGAGATGGTCCAGGAGGTGCTCGACGTCATGATCGGCCTGGCCGCCGAGGGCATGACGATGATGGTCGTCACCCACGAGATGGGGTTCGCCCGCCGCGCGGCGGACCGGGTGGTGTTCATGGCCGACGGCCAGATCGTCGAGGAGAACACCCCCGAGGCCTTTTTCACCTCCGCCCGTACCGACCGGGCCAAAGACTTCCTCTCCAAGATTCTTACGCACTAGCGGCTCACCCCATTTCTTCACGGAAGACGAGGTAGCAGAATGCGTGTCCATCGTTTCGGAGCCGCGGTGATCGCGGTGGCGGCCCTGGCGGCCGGGCTCACCGCGTGCAGCAGCGGGAACGGCAAGTTCGTGGTGGGCATCAAGTTCGACCAGCCGGGCATGGGACAGAAACAGCCCGACGGCTCGTTCAAGGGATTCGACGTCGACGTGGCGAGGTACGTCGCCAAGGAGCTCGGCTACAGGGACGACCAGGTCGAGTTCAAGGAGGCCGCCTCGGCCAACCGTGACGCGTTCATCCAGCAGGGTCAGGTCAACATCGTGGTCGCCACCTACTCGATCACCGACGCCCGTAAGAAGAAGATCGGGTTCGCCGGGCCGTACCTCGTCACCGGCCAGGACATCCTGACCCGCGCGGACGACACGACCATCAACGGCGTCGACGACCTGAAGACCAAGAAGGTCTGCGGCGCCCAGGGATCGTCCTCGCCCAAGCTCCTGGCGGACAAGTTCGGCGACGCCTGGAAGAGCCAGTACCTCACCGAGCAGCCGGGCTACGGCGCCTGCCTGCCGCTGCTGGAGAACAAGCAGGTCGACGCGATCTCCACGGACGCGACGATCCTCGCCGGATTCGCCAGCCGGTCGCCCGGCAAGTTCCGCCTCGTCGGCAAGCCCTTCTCCGAGGAGAAGTACGGCGTCGGCCTGAAGCTGGAGGACAAGGACACCCGCGAGAAGATCAACAAGGCCATCGAGAAGATGGACGGCGACGGCAGCTGGAAGAAGTACATCGACGCCAACTTCGGCGAGTTCGGCAACTTCTTCACCACGCCGCCCGCCGTCGAGCGCTACTGACGGTCCGTCCCGGCCGGGACATGGGCGTCCCGGCCGGCGGACCACTGGAGGAATGCGTGTACGCACTCTTCGAGGAGTTCCGGGTCATCCTGGAAGCCTTCTGGCTGACGATACGGCTCACGCTCGCCAGCGGGCTCACGGCGCTGATCCTCGGGACGGTCCTCGCCGCGATGCGGGTCAGCCCGCTGCCCGTGCTGCGCGGGATCGGCACCGCGTACGTGAACATCCTGCGGAACACCCCGCTGACCCTGGTCGTCGTGTTCTGCGGGCTGGGGCTCGGCCTGGTCCTGGACGTCTCGTTCTCCACGAGCCTGTCCACGAACTACCTCTGGCTGTCGATCATCGGCCTGTCCGCCTACACGGCCGCGTTCGTCTGCGAGGCCATCCGGGCCGGGATCAACACGGTGCCGCTGGGCCAGGCGGAGGCGGCCCGCGCCATCGGCCTCACCTTCCTCCAGAACCTGCGGCTGATCGTGCTGCCCCAGGCGCTGCGCGCGGTGATCGCCCCGCTGGGCAGCATCCTGATCGCGCTGACCAAGAACACCACGATCGCCGCCGCCATCGGCGTCGGGGAGGCGTCCCTGACGATGAAGACGCTCTTCGAGGCGCACGGCGACGCGGTCGTCCCGATCTTCTTCGGGTTCGCGCTGGGATTCCTGGTGCTGACCCTGCCGACCGGGCTGCTGTTCACCTGGCTCTCCAAGCGGCTGGCGGTGGCCCGATGAGCATCCTGACCACCGAGTCCCGGCAGGCCCGCCGTCGCGCGGACGCCCCCGATCGGGCCGGCGTCCTGTACGACGCGCCCGGCCCCCGCGCGCGGGTGCGCAACGCCGTGCTGACGGTGCTGGTCGTCGTGGTCGCGCTGCTCGCCGTCTACACGATGGTGGCCAAGCTGGATGAGAAGAACCAGCTGGACGCCGCCCTGTGGACGCCGTTCCTGCGCGGCGACGTGTGGCTCAACCTGATCCTGCCCGGCCTGCTGAACACGATCAGCGCCGCCGTGGTCGCCTCGCTGATCGCGGTGCCGTTCGGATTCGTCTTCGGCATCGGACGGCTGTCCGAGCGCGCGTGGATCCGCGTTCCCGCGGGCGTCGTGGTGGAATTCTTCCGGGCGATCCCGCTGCTCATCATGATCTTCACGGTGATGTACGGCGGCAGCGCGGTCTTCGGGCTCACCGTGACCCCGTTCGCGGCCGTGGTCGTCGGCCTGGTCCTGTACAACGGGTCGGTGCTGGCGGAGATCGTGCGGGCGGGCATCCAGGCCGTCCCGCGTGGCCAGGCGGAGGCGGCTCTCGCGATCGGGCTGCGCAGGGGGCAGGTCATGCGGATGATCCTGCTGCCACAGGCGGTCACGGCCATGATGCCGGCGATCGTCGCGCAGCTCGTGGTGCTCCTGAAGGACACCGCCCTGGGATTCATCGTCGCGTTCGAGGAGCTGCTGAACGCGGGCGCGCGCGTGCTGCCGTCCAACTTCAACAACATCATCCCCGCGGTGATCGTCATCGCGATCATCTACATCATCATCAACCTGGCCGTCGGCGCCGTCGCCACGTGGCTGGAGCGGCGCAGCCGCCGCAGTCGCAGGACCACGGCCCGGCCGGTCGAACCCCCGGGAGCGGTCGTGGTACCGGGACCGACCCCCGGCGTCTCCGCGGTGGACTAGTCCGCGCGGTGGAGCCACCCCCCACGCCGGGCCGCGGAGGCCCGGCGGCGTTCCAGAACGGGCACCGCGTTTCCGGTGCCTGGGAAACCCCGATCATCACCGTTTGAGAGGGTGCCTTCGATGGCCGTGGAAAACGAATTTCCGCATGTCGCGCGGGATGAGTGCCATACCGGCGACAGGCGGCGGGTTATCGGGCAGGATGGCGCCATGTCCCCCGAGCAGGCCGTCCAGCCGCACGGCACCTGGCCCTCTCCGATCTCCACCACCGGTGTCGCCCGCTCCGGGCTGCGTCTCGGCTTCCCGACAGTGTCGGGCGCGGAGATGTGGTGGAGCGAGGACCGCCCCCTCGAGGGCGGGCGTACCACGATCGTGCACCAGGACTCCGACGGCACGCGCCGGGAGCTGCTGGCCGCCCCGTGGAACGCCAGGACCCGCGTCCACGAGTACGGCGGGCGGCCGTACGCCCTGGTCCCCGGCGGAGGAGTGGTGTTCGCCAACCTCGCCGACCAACGGCTCTACCTCCTGCTCCCCGGCGCCGAGCCCGAGGCGATCACGCCCGAACCCGGCCACGAGTGCGCCCTGCGCTACGCCGACATGGTCGTCGCCGACGGACAGGTCTGGTGCGTCCGCGAGCGGCACCACGACGACGGCAAGATCAGCCGCTCGATCGTCTCCCTGCCGGTGCGCGGCGGGGCGGAACCGCTCGAACGGGTCACCGGAAGCGACTTCTACGCCGGTCTCACGCTGTCCCCCGACGGTGAGCACCTGGCGTACGTCTGCTGGGACCACCCCCGTATGCCGTGGAACGGCACCGAGCTGCGGGTGACCCGGCTGGCCGACGGCGCGACCCGGACACTACGGGGCGGACCGGCCGAGTCGGTGCTCTCCCCCCGGTGGCGTGACGACCGGCACCTGTACTTCGTCTCCGACAGCTCCGGCTGGTGGAACCTCTACCTCGTCGAAAGGGACGGCTCGTCGTCCCGGGCGCTCTGCCCGCTCCAGGAGGAGTGCGCCGGGCCACTGTGGCAGCTCGGCGGGCTGCCGTACACCCCGCTGGCCGACGGGCGGATCGTCCTGCTGCACGGACGGGGAGACATGCGGCTGGGCATCCTCGACCCGGACAGCGGTGTGCTGACCGATCTGGACACGCCCTACGGCGGCTGGCATCCGTCGCTGTCCTCGGACGGGCACTCGGTGGCCGTCATCGCCTACGGCGCGGCGGTGCCCCGCTCCGTGGTGCGGGTGGACACCTCGACGGAGCGGGTCGAGGAGTTCCGCCGTGACGTCGGCGAGCTGCCCGACCCCGCCTACCTCCCGGCCCCCCGCACCGTCGAGTTCGCGGGCCGGTCGGGGCGCCGGGTGCACGCGATCGTCTACCCGCCGTCCAACCCGCGGGTCCGCGGTGAGGGCGCTCCGCCGTACGTCGTGTTCGTCCACGGCGGGCCGACCTCGCACAGCCTCAGCGCGCTCGATCTGGAGAAGGCCTTCTTCACCAGCAGGGGCATCGGAGTCCTCGACGTCAACTACGGCGGCTCGACCGGGTACGGCCGCGCCTACCGCGACCTGCTGCACGGCCAGTGGGGAGTGGTGGACGTCGAGGACTCGGTCGCCGCGGCCGAGTGGCTGGGCGCCGAGGGCCTGGCCGATCCGCGCCGGATCGCGATCAGGGGCGGCAGCGCGGGCGGCTGGACGGTCATGGCGGCCTGCTGCTCCTCGGACGTGTTCGCGGGCGGCGTATCCTACTACGGGGTGAGCGCGCTCGCCTCGTTCGTCGCGACCACCCACGACTTCGAGTCCCGCTACATCGACTGGCTGGTCGGCCCGGAGGACTCCGGCCTGTACGACTCCCGCGAGCCTCTCGGCCGGGTCGCCGGGGTGACCTGCCCGATGCTGCTGCTGCAGGGCCTGTCCGATCCGGTGGTTCCCCCCGCGCAGTCCCAGACCTTCGCCGACGCCCTCGCCGAGCGCGGCGTGCCCTGCACCTACCTCACCTTCGAGGGCGAGGCCCACGGCTTCCGCCGCGCCGAGACCCGCAGTGCGGCGCTGGCCACCGAGCTCGCCTTCTACCAGCAGGTCTTCCGCGTCTGACGGCCGTACCTCCCGTCTCGCGCACCGGCCGTCAGGCGTACGGCCACGACCACGCGCGAGGCGGGAGGGCCGTCCCGCCCGCCGGAAGGCGGCCCGCTCCGCGGGCGCGTCGCGCCTGGCCGGTGTCCTGTGGACTCCGCGCCACCGTCGAGGTGGCAACGTTCGGATTAACCTTCACCCGATCACCTTCCGCGATCTTTCCGCGAGGAGACGATGAGCGCATGCCGGGACGCGTTCTGAGATGGGCGGGCGGTGTCCTCTTCGCAGGAACCGCGGTCGGGATGGGTGTCCGCTTCTCCCGGGCCGGGCTGGAAGAGGCCGGCCAGTGGGCCGGTGTGATCGCCGCGTTCGTCGCCCTGGCCGGGCCGGCCCTCGCGCTCCCCGGCGGTTCCACCGCCTCCCTCGACGGCGCCTCCCTCGACGGCGCCTCCCTCGACGGCGCCTCCCTCGACGGTGTCGACCGTACCGGTCCGGTTCCGGTTCCGGCTCCGCCCGCCGACGGCACGGCGGCGCCGGAGGCCGCGGCCACCGCCGGGATCGTTCCAGACGGACCCGTTCCGAGCGGATCACCTCGGGGCGGGGACGCCTCGGGCCCACGCGGGACGGTCACCTTGGGCTCACCCGGGACGGACGCCTCGGCCGGGCAGGCCGCCCCTTCCTCGGGAAAGGGGCCTCGGTGACCCGCTCGTCCCACAACGAGATCAACGGCGGCCTCTTCTTCTCCGCGGTGATCCAGGGCCGGAACATCACCCTGCAGCTGCCACCGCAGGTGATCCCCGCGTTGCACGCGCCCCCGGCGCCCTCCCCCGCGTTCACCGGCCGCGCGGACGATCTGCGCGTCGTGCTGGACACCCTCGCCCCCCGGCCACCGGCCGAGGGCGGCCTCGTCCCTCCCACCGAGGGGACGGCTCCCATCGGCGGGACGGCCCTCGTCGACGGGATGGCGCCCGTCAGCGGGATGGCACCCGCCGGTGGAGCGCCCCCCACCGGCGGGGCGGTTCCCGCTCCCGCCGTGGTGGTGACGGCGGTGGGCGGGATGGGCGGGGTCGGCAAGACCGAACTGGCTCTGCAGGCCGCCCACACCGCCCTGCGGATGGGCTGGTTCCCCGGCGGAGTGCTGTTCGCCGACCTGTTCGGCTACGACACCGCCCGCCGCCGCGACCCCGGCCAGATCCTGGACGGCTGGCTGCGCGACATGGGCGTCCCCAACGAGCACATCCCCTCCACCCCGCAGGACCGGGCCCGGCTGTACACCTCCGTGCTGGCCGTCTACGCCCAGAAGGGCAGGCGGATCCTGGTGGTGATCGACAACGCCTCCTCCCACGAACAGGTCCGGCCGCTGCTGCCGTCGGACGGCGTCACGGCGGCGATCGTGACCTCCCGCCACACCCTGGGCATGCTCAGCGCCCGCCTGCTGGATCTCGACGTCCTGGCCCCCGCGGACGCGGTGACGCTGCTCGAACGGACCCTGCAGGTCTCACGGCTCGGCGACAGGCGCATTACCGACCATCCCGAGACCGCGCTCACACTCGCCCGGCTGTGCGGCGGCCTGCCGCTGGCGCTACGGATCGTCGCCGCACTGCTCGCCGTGGATCCCACCTGCTCTCCGGCGGAGATCGTGGCCCGGCTGAGCGGGGCGGACTCCCGGCTGGAGCAGATGGAGTACGACACCGACCTCCCCGTGGACGCCGCAGCGGACCCGCCGTACCGGTTCGCCGTGAGCGCCACGCTCGACCTGTCCTACCAGCACCTGGTTCCGGAACAGGCCAGGCTGTTCCGGCTGCTGCCGCTCAATCCGGGTCCGGAGATCTCCACCGACGCCGCCGCGATCCTGGCCGGTCTCGAGCACGCCGCCGCCCGCCGCCTTCTGGAGGGACTGGCCCGGGCGCATCTGATCGAACGTGGCAGCGCCTACGGCCGATGGCGCATGCACGACCTGGTGCGCCTGTTCGCCGACCGGTACGGCCGCGCCCACGCCGGCCCCGACGAGCGCGTCTCCGCACTGACCACGCTGCTGGAGTACTACCTGTCCGGCGCGATAGCCGCCAACGGTCATCTCGACGACACCTTCGACGACCCGGTGACCGACGCCTTCCCCGGCCGTGACGAGGCACTGGCCTGGCTGGATGTCGAATATCCCAACCTGGCCGCCGCCGTCCCCTTCGCCGCGGGCAACGGCCACCACCTCATCGCCTGGGCACTGCCCATGGTGCTGGCGAAGTTCTTCGGCTGGCGGCGGCTTCTCAACGACCGGGTCACCCTTACCGGCCACGCCCTCCACGCCGCCCGCCACCTCGGTAACCGGCACGGCGAGGGCACGGCCCTGAGCCACCTGGGCATCGCCCTGCGGCAGCTGCGGCGCTTCGACGAGGCCATCTCCACCTGCCGGCAGGCCGTTCGGATACTGCGCGAAACCGGAGACCGGAACGGCGAAGGCCAGGCGCTGAGCAACCTCGGTGACGCCCTGTGGGAGGCGCGCCACTTCGACGAGGCCATCACCACCCACCGGCAGAGCGTCGAGATCCACCGGGAAACGAACGACCGCCACGGTGAGGCCTCGGCGCTGAACAGCCTCGGTGACGTCCTGCAGGAGGTACGCCGCTTCGACGAGGCCATCACCGCCCACCGGCAGGCCGCCCACCTCTACCGTGAGACCGGAGACCGCCACGGCGAGGCCGGCGCGCTGAACAGCCTCGGCAACGCCCTGGGGCGGACGGGACACCCGGGCGAGGCCATCACCGCCTACCGGCAGGCCGCCCGCGTTTTCTACGAGACCGGTGACCGGCACAGCGAGGGCGCCGCGCTGAACAACCTCGGCGGGGCCCTGCGAGTGGTGGGGGCCCTCGACGAGGCCGTCACCGCCCACCGGCACGCCCTGCGCGTGTTCGAGGAAACCCACGACCGGCACAGCGAGGGCGTCGCGACGAACAACCTAGGCAGCATCCTGCGAGAGGTGGGAGCCCTCGACGAGGCCGTCACCGCGCACCGACAGGCCATCGACATCTACCACGAAACCGGCGACCGCCACGGCGAAGCCCAGGCACTGATCAACCTCGGCATCGCCCTGAGCCAGGCGAGGCGGTTCGACGAGGCCGTCACCACACACCGACAGGCCATCGACATCTACCACGAAACCGGCGACCGCCACGGCGAAGCCCAGGCGCTGAACAACCTCGGCATCGCCTTGGGCCAGGTGAAGCGGTTCGACCAGGCCATCGCCACCCACCGGCAGGCCGCGACCTTTTACCACGAAACCGGCGACCGGTACGGCGAGGCCGGAGCGCTGACGAATCTCGGGAACGCCCTGTTACAGGTGATGCGCTCGGCCGAGGCCGTCGCCGCGTGCCGACAGGCCACCGACGCCTACCGGGAAACCGGCGACCGTCACGGCGAGGCCAAGGCGCTGGGCAATCTCGGCATCGCCCTGGGCCAGGCGGGACGGTTCGACGAGGCCATCGCCGCCGTCCGGGGCGCCGCCGTCATCTTCCGCGAGACCGGCGATCGGCACAGTGAGAGCATCGCGACCAACATCCTCGGAAGAATCCTGGAGGCACAACGCTCCACGGACGGCTCCTGACCAACGTGGATGTCCCGGAGGCAGAGAGGCACGGCGTTCCACAGACGGCTCCTGGCCGACCTAGGTGTCCCGAAGGCAGAGAGGCACGGCGTTCCACGAACGGCTCCTGACCAACGTGGATGTCCCGGAGGCAGGGAGGCACGGCGTTCCACGGACGGCTCCTGACCAATGTGGACGTGCCCCACCCGGACAGTGAGCCGGAGAGGCGGAAGCCGCCTTCATCGCGAGACCGGCCCCGGCGGTCGCCCAGCCCCCGGGAGAGCTCCCCGGCGTCGACCGGGACCGAGACCGCCCGCTCCGCCTCGCCCGCCCGCCGGCCGCCCCTCGCCACGGCGAAGACCCGCTTGACCTCCCGGCCACGAAAAGCCCGGGCTTCCCGGCCGAAACCGGGTGGTTCGCGGCTCACGGCCCCGCCCAGCGGTTGGAGGGCCCCGTGCCGCCACCCCACGCCCCGGAGCGGTCCCGCCATACCGGCTTGGTCATCACCGGCCCGATCACCGTGGCGAGCCCCGCCGGGCGAATCCGGAGAACACGACGAGGGACCGTTCCACGTCTCCTCCCCGCCCTGAAGAACGAGGCGTCCATGCTGCAGGAACATGGTGACAGGCCCTATCGGGCGAACTCCGTGGCGCGAGACTCGCGGACGACCGTGATGCGGATCTGGCCGGGGTAGGTGAGCTCCTCCTCGACCTGCTTGGCGACGTCGCGGGCGATCACCTGGGCCTGGATGTCGTCGATCGAGTCGGGCTTCACCATGACCCTGATCTCCCTGCCGGCCTGCATGGCGAACACCTTCTCGACGCCGTCATAGGAGGTGGCGATCTCCTCCAGGCGCTCCAGCCGTTTGACGTACGCCTCCAGCGACTCTCGCCGGGCACCCGGGCGTCCCCCACTTATCGCGTCGGCGGCCTGCGTGAGGACCGCTTCGACGGTCCTGACCTCGACCTCGTTGTGGTGGGCCTCGATCGCGTGGACCACGTCCTCGTGCTCGCCGTACCGCCTGGCGATCTCGGCGCCGATGAGCGCGTGGCTGCCTTCGACCTCGTGGGTGAGCGCCTTGCCGATGTCGTGCAGAACCGTGCAGCGCTTGAGCAGCACGGGGTCGAGACGGAGCTCGGCGGCCATGATGCCGGCGAGGTGGGCGGACTCGACCAGGTGGCCGAGCACGTTCTGACCGTAGGAGGTGCGATAGCGAAGCTGTCCGAGCAAGGTGATCAGTTCGGGGTGCATGTCGGTGATGCCGAGCTCGACCAGCGCGTCCTCACCCGCTCGCACGCACAGGTCCTGGACCTCTGCCTTGCTCCGTTCGTGAGCCTCCTCGATGCGCTGGGGGTGGATGCGCCCGTCGAGGACGAGTTTCTCCAGCGTCAACCGGGCCGTCTCCCTGCGGACCGGGTCGAAGCATGACAGGAGCACCGCTTCGGGAGTGTCGTCGATGATCAGATTGACCCCGGTGGTCGACTCGAAGGCACGGATGTTACGGCCCTCGCGGCCGATGATGCGGCCCTTCATCTCGTCGCCGGGCAGGTGCAGAACGCTGACGACGGACTCGGCGGTCTGTTCGGTGGCCACACGCTGGACCGCCAATGTGACGATCTTGGTGGCGCGCTTCTCCCCCTCCTTGCGGGCCTGGCCCTCGATCTCTCTGACGATCAGGGCGGCCTCGCGCTTGGCCTGGTTCTCGATCTCCTTGACCAGCTCGGACTTCGCCTGATCCCCGGTGAGCCCGGCCACCCGCTCCAGGACGGTTCTACGCTCCTGGGCGAGCCGGTCGAGGTCCTCCCGGCGGTCGGCGAGCTCGGTCTCCGTCTCGGCGAGTTTGCGGGTGCGATCCGCCTGGCGTCTGGCCTCCTCGTCGAGGCGCTGTTCCCGCTCCGCCAAGCGCTTCTCCCTGCGCTCCAGGTCGGAGCGGAGCTCCTTGAGCTCGTACTTCAGGCTCCTGCTCTCCGCCTCGGCGTCCTTACGTAGCTCGGCCGCGGCCTCGACGGCGGCCTCCGACCTGCGCAGCAGGTCTCCCGCGTCGTTCTCGGCCTTGGCGCGGATCTCCGCGGCCTCATGCCTGGCCTCGTCCAGCTCGGCCTGGAGCCGTGCCTCCTGCTCGGGGGAGGGACCGTTCGGCTTTCCCTGCGTCACCCCGGCGCGACGCAACAACATGATCAGCGCGGCTATCGTCACCACGGCGAGAACCGCGACCGCAACCGTCAAGGTGACGACCACAACCGAATTCATGCGCGCCCCGCCCTCTTCGCGTCGCCGATATCAAGCACACGAGGAGTCACATCCACGGCACGGAAAGTCCAAGTGATGGCGCCACCAGGACAAATATCGATCCGAGATCGGCACCACGCCGACCCTCCCGCCGGCCCGCCGCCCATCCGTATCCATCAGCTTGTTCGTCCGCAATTCACCGTTATGACAATCCGCGCTGCGCGGAGTAACTCCTCACTGCCGTCGAGGTTAAGCGTCAAAGAGGTAACGGGCAAGCAAAGAACCGCTGGGAAAAGCCCGAACGCGAGGGAACACCGCTTCCTCCTGACACGACACGACCGAACGGCATGCTCACGCAACCGGCCGGCCGCCATCCCCACCATTACCTACGGTGACGGCACCCGTCTTCGCCGAACCAACCATTCCCCAAAGATGCGAGAACAACACCAACAGTCACGAAGCACTCTTGTCAGTCATCGAGTCAGTCATCGGGGTAATCGAAGTCGTCGGAAGGAACGGAATTCTCCGCCTCTTCACTCTCAAGCGCCTCACGGATCACACGGAACGCCAGCCCCGGACCGTATCCCTTCCGGGCGAGCATGCCCGCCAGTCTCCGGGTCCTGACCGTGGAGTCCAGCCCTCGGGTCGACGACAGTTTCCTCTCCACCAGCCTGCGCGCCGTCTCCGCCTCCTGCTCGGGGTCGAGCTGCTCCACCGCCTCCTTGACGATGTCCTCGTCCACTCCCCGGTGGCGGAGCTCCGAGGCGAGCGCCTTGCGGGCGAGCCCCCGCCCGGCGTGGCGAGAGCTCACCCACACGGCGGCGAACGCCTCGTCATCGATGAGGCCGACCTCGGAGAAGCGCTCCAGTACGGCATCGGCCGCCTCCTGCGGCACCTCACGCTTGCGCAGCGCCTCCGCGAGCTGGGCCCGGGTGCGCGGCGCCATGGTCAGCAGCCGAAGGCAGATCGCCCGTGCCACCGCCTGCGGATCGGCATCGGGTCCCCGGCTCGCCGGAGAACCCTCGACCGGCCCGTCCGGCGGCATCCCACGCCCTTCCCTGGACCGTCCGGCCCGCCGGGCCCCACGAGCTTCCCCGACCGGGGTGTCCCCGCCCCACGCGGCGCCGTCCCCATCGTCGCCTCGACCGGTCTCGTCCCGACCTGCGCCGTCTCGGCTTCGCCTCCCCCAAGTCCCCCTGTCCCGGCTTCGCCTGCCCCGTGGGCCGCTGTCTCGACAGTCCTTGTCCTGATCGCCGCCGCCCCATGCGCCACTGTCTCGCCCGGCATCGTCGTCCCGGCTCTGCCGGTTCCAAGGACCGCCGTCTCTACCGGCTTCGTCCCAGGCATCCCCGTCCTGGTTTCGCCGGTTCCAAGGACCGCCCTCCTGACGGGCCCCGCCCCAAGCGTCCCCGCCCTGGCTTCGCCGGTTCCAAGGGTCGCCGTCTCGGCTGTCCCCGTCCGGGGCGCCTCTGCCCGGGGCAGCTCCACCTTGGGCATCCCAGGTATCCGGAGATCCCTGGGCGTCCCGGCCATCCCGGAACCCCTCGCCGGAGCGGCGCCTCTCCCCTGACCGCTCCTCCTCACCGGCTCGGAGGCCCTCCCCTGCCCGAGACCTGCGCGCGGCCCACGTCTCCGCGTCGGGCCAGGCTCCCCCGCCGGGCCGGACGCTCTCACTGCGGCGGTCTCCCGCCTCACGCGCGAAGCCGTCGCCCGCCTCCGGCGAGAAGCGGGCCTCCTCGTCCGCGCCGAAGGCGTCCCCGGCCCCCCGCCGATCACGGCTCGAACGCCGCGACCGGTCGCTTCCTCTCCCGGAAGCTCGTCCGGCCGCCCTGGAGGACGCGGCCTGCGACACGTCGGGCCAGGCACCCCAGTCTCGCGATCCGGCCTCGTCGGCCGGATCGGAATCAGGCCCCCTCGTCATCGGTCAACCCGGATCAGACGTCGCCCGGCTTGGGGGTCGATGCCTTGGAACCACGCCCCGAGCCGGCAGCGGCGACGACCGGAGCGGGCGGCGGGGTGGCCGGGCTGTCCAGGCGAGGACCGACGCCGAGCTTCTCCTTGATCTTCTTCTCGATCTCGTTGGCCATGTCGGGGTGGTTCTTCAGGAAGTTACGGGCGTTCTCCTTGCCCTGACCGAGCTGGTCGCCCTCGTAGGTGTACCAAGCGCCGGACTTGCGGACGAAGCCGTGCTCGACACCCATGTCGATCAGGCCGCCCTCACGGGAGATGCCGACCCCGTAGAGGATGTCGAAGTCGGCCACGCGGAACGGCGGGGCCATCTTGTTCTTGACGACCTTCACGCGGGTGCGGTTGCCCACCGCCTCGGTGCCGTCCTTCAGCGTCTCGATGCGGCGGATGTCGAGGCGGACCGAGGCGTAGAACTTCAGCGCCTTTCCACCGGTCGTGGTCTCGGGCGAGCCGAACATGACACCGATCTTCTCGCGGAGCTGGTTGATGAAGATCGCGGTGGTGCCGGTGCTGTTGAGCGCGCCCGCGACCTTGCGCAGGGCCTGGGACATCAGACGGGCCTGAAGGCCGACGTGGCTGTCGCCCATCTCGCCCTCGATCTCGGCCTTGGGCACCAGCGCCGCGACCGAGTCGATGACCAGCAGGTCGACGGCGCCGGACCGGATCAGCATGTCGGCGATCTCCAGCGCCTGCTCACCGGTGTCGGGCTGGGAGACGAGCAGCGCGTCGGTGTCGACACCGAGCTTCTTGGCGTATTCGGGGTCGAGAGCGTGCTCGGCGTCGATGAAGGCGGCGATGCCGCCGGCCCGCTGGGCGTTGGCCACCGCGTGCAGCGCGACGGTGGTCTTACCGGAGGACTCCGGACCGTAGATCTCGACGATGCGGCCACGCGGGAATCCGCCGATGCCGAGGGCGATGTCGAGTGCGATGGAACTCGTCGGAATCACTTCGATGGGCGCGCGGGTCTCGTCACCGAGGCGCATGACGGAGCCCTTGCCGAACTGCCGCTCGATCTGAGCGAGGGCGGTCTCGAGCGCCTTCTCGCGGTCGTTAGCTGCCATGGGAGCCCCCTGGAGGGTCGCGGGTTGAATCGGTTGCCAGAAAGCTACGGGGTGCCACCGACATTTTCCGGAGAGCACGCCGAGGAGTGACGGCGCGTCCAATATAGCCGAACGATTGTTCGATCGTGGCTGAACGGCATCACACGCGCCGTCGGCCTCCCTGGCCGCGAGAGCCTTCGGGACCCCATCCGGAAGGCGACATTTCCGGGCGTTCCCCCGCGCATGTTGTCACCGGGCCACCTCGAGGTGATCCTGAAGGCAAACGACCCCGAGGTGTCCGACGTGACCAGCACGTTCAGCCAGCAACGCCTGACCTACCTTGGGTCCCTGTCCGCCGAACTGTCGGAGCGGGGACTGGCCAGCCGCATGGTCGGAGGCGACAACCCGGTGCTGTGGGTGTGGCACCCCGACAGTCACAGACAGACGATCGTCTTCGCCAGCCCCGTCAAGGAGGGCTGGGTCTTCCTGTGGTCGCCGGACGGACAGGAGAGCGCGGGAGACTTCCGGCGCGCGGCCGACTCGCTCAGGCGGCTGTTGCAGGACTCCGCCTAAGACATGTCTCCCAGATCGGACGGTGATCGTCGATCGGCCCTGGAACCGGCCTGGGCGCCCCGGCGATCGGAACCGCTTCCGGCCCGGGCGCGCCGACGGCCGAACCGAGAAGGTTCGGGCGCGCCGACGGCTGGACCGAGGGGTGAGGGGCGTGGCGACCGGACGACGAGGGAGGCCACCGGCCACAAGCGCCCGAGCCCGGGACGCGCCAGGTGTCGCGAGAACAACGGGAGCGCGGCGACCGAACCGACGGGGGAAGGCCGTCGGCACAGGAGAGCGACAAGAGGCGCCGGTGAGGGGTGACGGTCCCGACGTCACCTCTCACCGGCGACGGAACGAACGGCGACCGCCTCCACCGGAAACGGGGCCTCGGCCGCCCCGCGGAAACGGAGGGCCTCGACCGTCCCGCACGAACCCGGCGCCCCCACCGTCTCCACCGCCCGTCGCCGGAGCGCGCGCCGTCGGTCGCGCGCCCGGCGGGCTTCGCCGCCGGTCACGACCGGGGGGACGACGGCGCCCTCCGGCGGGAAGACTCGACGGACGCCTGGTCCGGGCCGTCGCGGGTGTCCGTTCCGTAACGCGGCACCACCGCGGCCGGGAACGCGGCCTCGGCCGGGGAAACCAGAAGATTGGCCATCTTCCCAGTCCATTTCCGTTGCTCACGCCGTCCAGTCTTGGCATCGTGGAAGCAAGTGGACAGATCCAATAGAGGGTCGAATGGATCGGATTTCTACCGAACGTGATTTCGTCGCGCTCCTCGGAGACTGGACGTCGGGGCGGGGCGCTCTCTACCGGAAGCTAGCGGGCGCGCTGAGCGAGGCCGTGGAGGAGGGCGCGCTGCTCCCCGGCGACCGGTTGCCCTCCGAGCGCGGGCTCGCCGAGGCGCTCCGGGTGAGCAGGGCCACCGTGGTGGCGGCCTACGAGGAGCTGCGCGGCACCGGTCTGCTGGTGAGCCGTCAGGGAAGCGGCACCAGGATCGCGCGGGACGTCAGGGTCCGCAGGCCCACGGTCGACGGGCGCGTCCCCGGAGGCACCGCCATGACGATCTTCCAGCGGCTCATCGACGGTCCCGGGGAGCTGATCTCCGTCGCGGTGGCGGCGGGAGGGGCCGCGCCCGAGCTCGCCGTCGCGTTGCGCGAGCTGGTCCGTGACGATCTGGACGAGCTGCTGGCCGGCCCCGGCTACCACCCCTCGGGGCTGCCCGGTCTGCGCGGAGCGATCGCCGACCACCTGACCCGCGGCGGGCTGCCGACCTCCCAGGACGAGATCCTGGTGACGACGGGCGCGCACCAGGGCCTCGTGCTGGTGACCGAGCTGTATGTCAGCCCCGGGGCGACCGTGGTCGTCGAGTCGCCCAACTGGCCCGGCTGCCTGGACGTGTTCCGTTCCGCGGGCGCCCGGCTGGAGACCGTGCCGCTCGACGACGAGGGGCCGGAGATCCGGGCGGTCACCGCCGTGCTGCGTGAGCGGAAACCGGCGCTGCTCTACCTCATGCCCACCTATCACAATCCGACCGGGCTGCTCATGTCGGCGGCACGACGTCGCCGGATCGCCGGACTCGCGGCCGAGCACGAGGTGCCCGTCCTGGAGGACAACGCCTACATGACCTATCACGGGGGTCCGGGGGCGGTGCCCGCGCCGCTGGCGGCCTACGCGCCGCACCACTCGGAGACGCTGTCGCTGGGCTCGCTCGCCAAAGCCGTCTGGGGCGGCCTGCGCATCGGGTGGGTCCGCGGACCGGCCGAGATCGTGCAACGGCTGGCCCGCCGGAAGGTCCTCGCCGACATCGGCAGCCCGGTGCTCGACCAGGCGCTCGCGGCCCGGCTGCTGCCCCAGCTCGACCGGATCCTCGCCGCACGGGCCGTGGAGCTGGGCGGGCAGCTCGACCAAATGGCCCGGTTGCTGCGCGAACGGCTGCCGAGCTGGCGCTGGCGGCGCCCCGACGGCGGCGGCGCTCTCTGGATCGAGCTGCCGGGGGTCGACGCCATGGCGTTCGCCCAGGTGGCGGTACGGCACGGCGTCGACGTGGTGCCGGGCAGCACGATGGACCCGGAGGGCCGGCACGACAACCACATCCGGCTGCCCTTCACCTTCCCCCCGGAGACCCTCGACGAGCTCGTCCACCGGCTCGCCCGGGCCTGGGCGGAGATCGAAAGGCACGGTCCCGCGCCCACCGTACGAATCGTCGTTTGAGCCGGTGGGCCGCGCGTTCTGCGGGTTTTCAGGGGGACTCGCCGCGGAGTGCCGAGGCCGGGATCGGGAGGCCCACCGGGTCAGGCGTCGCGCGGCGGCGCCGGTCGGCGGTCCGCCGGAGCCGCGGCGGGCACGGGCCGCAGGCCCAGCAGCAGGCCCCCGATGACCAGGGCGGCCCCGAGAAACTCCGGCCAGCCCGGATGGCCGGTCCCCAGCACGAGCGCGGCGACGACGGTGCCGAGCGGCAGGAAACCGGAGAACAGGCCCGCGCGCTCGGCACCGAGCCGGGGCAGCGCGTCGTACCAGCAGAAGAACGCGAACGCGGTCACCACCACGGCCAGGTAGCCCAGCGCGGCGGCCTCGGACGGCGAGGGCGCCCGCAACAGTCCCGGCCCGTCGACGACCGCTCCCGCGATCAGCAGCAGCGGTACGGCCGCGGCGGCCGAGTAGGCGGCGACCCGGACCGCGCCGAGCTTGGGCAGCAGCGGGATCGCCAGCAACGAGAACCCGACCTCGCCGCCGAGGGCGCCGAGTGCGAGCAGCACCCCGGCGAGCGTCGCGCGGCCCAGGCCGATCGTGACCGCAGCCCCGGCCGCGACCACGACCGCCGCGACCACGACGTGCGGGGTCGGTCTTCTGCCCTCCATCAGCGGCGTGACCACCGCGAAGACGATGGGGACCGTGGCCACGACGGTGCCGACCATCGCCGGATCGGCGTAACGGGTCGACTCGACGACGAACACGTTGAACGCCACCAGCCCGACCAGGGCGAGAAGGACGATGAGGAGGAGTTCGCGGCGGTTCGGTCTGACCGGCGGCAGCCGTCCGGCCCTGACGACGGCGAACAGCAGGATCGCGCCGATCGCGTAGCGGACCGCCTGCCCGCCGTACACCGGATAGCCGTGCAGTACGGGAGAGACCCCCGTCAACGTACCGACGCAGAACATCGCGGTCGCCGCACCGATCATGCCGCGTCGCCGGTCCGGCGCCTCTTTCATGAGCATCACAGGGTGTCATCGTGGCAAGAGGGCCGATCTCGCGGAAGTGCCAATGAACGGCCAAGTGGACCGGCCTCCGGCCTGTCCCCGCTTCCTCTCCCGGCAGGTCCGGCCTGCCCCTGGGCCGCAGCGCCGCGGCCCGTCCCTCAGCGCAGCCGGGTGGCGACGTCGGACACCCCGCACACGGCCCGCCAGACCTCCTTGGCCGCGACGCCGTCGGCCAGCGCCTGGTTCACGGTCCGCCCGTCCAGGTCGGCGATGACGTAGTCCTGAGCCCACGACTCGGCGTAGGTGTCGCCGAAGTGCAGCTTCATTCGGTTCCAGAACTCCGACAGGCGCATCCTCCAAGTATGGTGCCCCGCCGGACCGCGACGACAAGAAAGCCCACCGGGAGGGACACGGGCGGCCGGAGCCGCCCCCTGCCGGGTACGAGCGGCCCGGGTGGGCTCCGCCGCCCCGGCGGAACCCGTTCGGACCGGTCACACGCGGCGTCCACGGTGCGCACGACCGCCCGCGGGGACCGTTCTCGGGGCTCTCAACGGGGGACGGCGGTTCGTGGACGGCCCCGCCGGATCAGAGCACGTGGGAGCCGTACATCTCGCCGAGCGGGTCGGCGAGCAGTTCCAGACGGGCGCCGTCGGGGTCCCTGAAGTAGATGGAGGCGCCGCTCTCGATCTGGTGCGGCACGCCCGCCGCCTCCAGCTTCCCCCTGAGCCGTTCCCAGGTCGACGGGTCGACCGAGATGGCGATGTGGTGGAGCCCGCCGAGGACCTCCCTGTAGGGGCCGAGATCGAGGCCGGGGAAGTCGAAGAAGGCCAGCAGGTTGCCGTTGCCGATGTCGAAGAAGAAGTGGTTCGACCCTCGGTAGTCCCGATTCTCGACGATCTCCGTGAGAGGGAACTCCAGAAGATCCTGGTAGAAGGTGATGGTGGTCTCGACATCGGAGGAGATCAATGCGAAGTGGTGCAGGCCCCTCGCGCTGCTCGGCGGGCGGCGCTCGCGTAAATGCTCCGCCCTGATCCGTTCACGCGCCGTCTCGACGGCCTGATGGTTGATGCTCATCACCGGATCACCGCTCACTACGTCGGGTGTTCATCTGAGATCTATCTCCGTCTTGTCAGCAGATGAACCTTTCTGCACCTCCACCGAGGACGGGAATCTCGCCGTCGTCCCCGTACCGCCGTGTTCTCCGTGACGGCGCGCGTCCGTGGGATCCGGGGTACGGGGGTCCGTGGCGGATTCTGTCGGTGGTGCCGTGCACTATGGATCGGTGACCGGGCCGGACGCGGCGTGACCGAGCGTGAGGAGGGCGGGCCGTGAGCGAGACGAACACCGGGCGTGGGGGCGCGCCCGCGAGCGGGGCGCTCGACCACTTCACCCCCGTGACCAGGGAGTGGTTCACCGGAGCCTTCGCCGCCCCGACCGCGGCGCAGGAGGGGGCCTGGGCGTCGATCGCCCGGGGGGACAACACCCTGGTGGTCGCGCCGACCGGGTCCGGCAAGACGCTGGCCGCGTTCCTGTGGTCGCTCGACCGGCTGGCCGCGGAGCGCACGACTGTGCCCGGCGTGCCGGGCCCCGCCTCCCCTTCGGCCTCGGGCTCCGGCGTGGACACCGCGGGCGGCGTCCCCTCGACCGCCGCCCCGGGCGCCGGATCCGCGCGTCCCTCTCGGGGACGCTCCCGCGGGGACGACGGGGCCGCCCGGCGGTGCCGGGTGCTCTACGTCTCCCCCCTCAAGGCGCTGGCGGTCGACGTCGAACGCAACCTCAGGGCACCGCTGGCCGGGCTGAGGCAGACCGCGCGGCGGCTCGGGCTGCCTGTGCCGGAGATCTCGGTGGCGATCCGGTCGGGCGACACCTCCGCGGAGGAGCGGCGCCGCTTCGCGGCGAAACCGTCCGACATCCTCATCACGACCCCGGAGTCGCTCTTCCTGCTGCTGACCAGCCAGGCCAGGCAGGCGCTGCGCGACGTGGAGACCGTCATCGTCGACGAGGTGCACGCGGTCGCGGCGACCAAGCGCGGCGCGCACCTGGCCCTCAGCCTGGAGCGGCTCGACGCCCTGCTCCCCCGGCCCGCCCAGCGCGTCGGCCTTTCGGCGACCGTGCGCCCGGTGAGCGAGGTGGCCGCCTTCCTCGGCGGTCCCCGTCCCGCCACGGTGGTCCAGCCGCCCTCGGAGAAGGTGATCGAGGTCGAGGTGGTCGTCCCGGTCGAGGACATGACCGAGCTCGACGCTCCGGCGCGACCGGCCGGGCCCGCCGGGCCCGACGACGAGGACCGGTGGCTGACCGAGCCTCCGGCCCGGCGCTCCATCTGGCCCCACGTCGAGGAACGGCTGTTCGACCTGATCGGGAAGCACCGGTCGACGATCGTGTTCGCCAACTCCCGGCGGCTGGCCGAACGGCTGTGCACCCGTCTCAACGAGCTGGCCTGGGAGCGGCGGCCGGGCGAGCCGGATCAGCCGGAGTCCTCCGGCGCCCGGGAGGCACCGGATCCCGTCCACTGGGCGGAGGGGTTCCCCGCGTCTCCGGCCCTCCCGCTCCCTCCGTCCGCCCCGCCGGTCGCGCCACCGGCGTCCCTGTCCACCCCGGCCGCGATGATGGCCCAGGCCGGGGCGTCGAAGGGGACGGTCCCGGAGATCGTGCGCGCCCATCACGGCTCGGTGTCCAAGCAGGAGCGTTCCCAGATCGAGGAGGCGCTGAAATCGGGGCGGCTGCCCGCGGTCGTCGCGACCTCCAGCCTCGAGCTCGGCATCGACATGGGCGCGGTGGACCTGGTCGCCTGCGTGGAGTCGCCGCCGAGCGTGGCGAGCGGCCTGCAGCGGATCGGCAGGGCCGGTCACCAGGTGGGAGCGGTCTCGCGTGGCGTGATCTTCCCCAAGTACCGTGGTGACCTGGTCCAGACGGCCGTGGTCGCCGAGCGGATGCGGCGCGGGGAGATCGAGGAGCTCCGCTATCCGCGCAACCCGCTGGACGTGCTGGCCCAGCAGATCGTGGCGATGACCGCGCTGGACGAGTGGACGGTCGACGAGCTGGAGACCGTGGTACGGCGCGCCGCGCCGTACCGGACGCTGCCCCGCAGCGCGCTGGAGGCGACGCTCGACATGCTCGCCGGGCGTTACCCCAGTGAGGAGTTCGCCGAGCTGCGGCCGCGCATCGTGTGGGACCGGGTCACCGGCACCCTGAGCGGACGGCCGGGGGCCCAGCGGCTGGCGGTGACCAACGGCGGCACGATCCCTGACCGGGGCCTGTTCGGCGTGTTCCTCGCCGGGGAGAAGGCCTCCCGGGTGGGCGAGCTCGACGAGGAGATGGTCTACGAGTCCCGTGCCGGAGACGTGTTCGTGCTGGGTGCGACCTCGTGGCGGATCGAGGACATCACGGCCGACCGGGTGCTGGTCTCTCCCGCCCCCGGGCAGCCGGGCAAGCTGCCTTTCTGGCACGGCGACAGCGCGGGCCGCCCCGCCGAGCTGGGCAGGGCGATAGGCGCGTTCCTCCGTGAGATGTCCGAAGCGGGCGCGGACTCCGGAGCGAAGGCGAGTTCGGGCGCGAAGGCAGCGACCGGCGCGAAGGGCGGCTCCGGCGCGAAGGCGCGCTCCGCGGCTCTGGACGGGGCGCGGGCCGAGAACGCGAGGGCGAGCGCGGGCTCCGGAAGCGCGGACTCCGGCGCGAGGGAGGACGCCGGTGCGAGGGGGGACACCGGTGCGAGAGGGGACACCGGTGCGGAGGACCTGGCCGGCGGGCGGGGAGAGTCGGCTCGTGAGGGGGCTCTGGAGCGGATCAGGGCAGCCGGTCTCGACGGGTTCGCCGCGGCGAACCTGCTGTCCTACCTCGCCGAGCAGCGGGAGGCCACCGGATACGTGCCGGACGACCGGACGTTGCTGGTCGAGCGCTTCCACGACGAGCTGGGCGACTGGCGGATCGTGGTGCACTCGCCGTACGGGGCCAGGGTGCACGCGCCGTGGGCCCTGGCGATCGGACGGCGGCTGCGGGAGCGCTACGGCACCGACGTGCAGGCGGTGCACTCCGACGACGGGATCGTGCTGCGCGTCCCCGACACGCTCTCCGGCCCGCCGTCGGACATCGCGGTCTTCGACGCCGACGAGATCGAGCGGATCGTCACCGAGGAACTCGGCGGTTCGGCGCTGTTCGCGGCGCGGTTCCGGGAGTGCGCCGGGCGGTCGCTGCTGCTGCCCCGGCGCACACCGGGCAGGCGCACCCCGCTGTGGCAGCAGCGGCAACGGGCCTCGCACCTGCTCAACGTGGCGGGCAGATACGGCTCGTTCCCCGTGGTGCTGGAGACGATGCGCGAGTGCCTGCAGGACGTCTTCGACGTTCCGGGGCTGGTCCGCCTCATGCGTGACATCTCGGCGCGGCGGGTGCGGCTGGTCGAGGTCGAGACCGGGCAGGCATCACCGTTCGCGGCGTCGCTGCTGTTCAACTACGTCGGCGCGTTCATGTACGAGGGCGACGCCCCCCTGGCGGAACGGCGCGCGCAGGCGCTCGCGCTCGACACGAGCCTGCTGGCGGAGCTGCTGGGCCAGGCTGACCTACGCGAGCTGCTCGACCCCGACGTGATCGCCGACACCGAACGGGAGCTGGCCCGTCTCAACCGGCCGCTGCGCGACGCCGAGGACCTGGCCGACCTGCTCCGCTCGCACGGTCCGCTGGTCGAGGCGGACGTGAGCCTGCGCGGGGGCGACCCCGCGTGGCTGGCCGCGCTCGAAACCGCCCGGCGGGCGATCAGGGTGCGGGTGGCCGGGCAGGAGCAGTGGGCGGCGATCGAGGACTCCGCCCGGCTGCGCGACGCGCTCGGCGTGCCGTTGCCGGTCGGGGTGCCGCACGCCTTCCTCGAACCCGTCGAGGATCCGCTCGGCGACCTCGTCGCCCGGCACGCCCGCACGCGCGCTCCGTTCTCCGCCACTGCGGCCGCCGCGAGGTTCGGTCTCGGTCCCGCGGTCGTCACCGACGCGCTGCGCCGCCTGGCCGTCTCGGGCCGGGTGGTGAACGGTGAGTTCAGGCCCGGGGGCCGGGGCGAGGAGTGGTGCGACAGCGGGGTGCTGCGGATGCTGCGCCGCAGGTCTCTGGCCAGACTCCGCAAGGAGGTGGAGCCGGTCACCCCCGAGACCCTCGCCGCCTTCGCCCCGGCGTGGCACGGCATCACCGGCAGCCCGTCACGGGGCAGGCCGCCCATCGACGCGCTGGTCGGCGCCGTCGAGCAACTCCAGGGGGCGGCGGTGCCCGCCTCCGCGCTGGAGACACTGATCCTGCCCTCGCGGGTGCCCGGATACGACCCGTCGCTGCTGGACGAGCTGACGGCCTCCGGCGAGGTCGTCTGGGCCGGGCAGGGGTCGCTGCCCGGCGGGGACGGCTGGGTCGCGCTGTACTTCGCGGACACCGCCCCGCTGCTGATGCCCGATCCCGTCGAGATCACCTCGACCCTGGTGCACGAGCGGGTGCTGGAGGTCCTCGGCGGCGGGGGCGCGCTGTTCTTCCGCGACCTGGCGAGCCGCGTCGGTTCCCTCATGCCCGGTGCGATCCCCGACGACGGCGTGCTGGCCGCCGCCGTGTGGGACCTGGTGTGGGCGGGGCGGATCACCGGCGACACACTCGCACCGCTGCGCGCCACGCTCGGCACCGGGCGCCCCGCGCACCGCCGGGCTCCCACGCGCAGGCGGCGCGCGGTGCTTCCCAGCCGGAGCGGACCGCCGACCGTGGGCGGACGCTGGTGGCGGTTGCCCTCCCCGTCCGGCGACGCGACCCAGCGGGCGCACGCCCAGGCGGAGACCCTGCTGGAGCGGCACGGCGTGGTGACGCGGGGCGCGGTCGCCGCCGAGCGGCTGCCCGGCGGGTTCGCCGCGGTCTATCCGGTGCTGCGTGCCTTCGAGGAGAGCGGCCGGTGCCGCCGGGGCTACTTCGTCGAGGGTCTGGGCGGCGCGCAGTTCGCCCTGCCGGGCGCCGTCGACCGCATGCGCGCCACCTCGGCGCCCCCGGAGGCCGTCACGCCCGTGACCGATCCGTGGAGCCCCCGCGGGCCGGTCGAGACCGCGCGGCGGGCGGTGGTGCTGGCGGCGACCGACCCGGCCAACCCGTACGGCGCCGCCCTGCCCTGGCCCGCCCATCCGGGTGAGGTGTCCCACAAACCGGGCAGGAAGGCGGGCTCGCTGGTGGTGCTGGTGGACGGGCATCTGGTGCTCTACGTCGAGCGCGGCGGCAAGACCCTGCTGTCCTTCACCGACGGTGACAACCTCAGGCCCGCCGTGGACGCCCTCGCGCTGGCCGTACGCGACGGCGCCCTGGGCAAGCTGACCGTGGAACGCGCGGACGGGACCGCCATCAACGACTCCCCGCTGGGCGCCGCCCTGGAGTCCGCCGGGTTCCACCCGACCCCGCGAGGTCTGCGCCTGCGCGCCTGACACGACCGGACCCGCCTGCCCGGCACGACCGGGCCTACATGTCCGGCACGACCGGATCCGCGCGCCTGACATGACCGGAGTGAGTGGAGGCGTCACGTGCTCCGGTGGAGCAGGAGCCAGGACGCGGCGCCCACGGGCAGGGGGAGCCAGCAGGTGAGCAGCCGATAGACCATGACGGCGGCGGTGGCCGGCGCCGCCGCCGCGCCGAGCGTGACGAGGCCGGTGATGAGGCTGGTCTCGATGACGCCGATGCCGCCGGGAGTCAGCGGGATCTGCCGCAAGAGCTGGGCGCCGAGATACAGGACGGCCAGCCGCAGCGGGTGGACGTCGAGCCCGAAGGCGAGGGCCGCGGTGTACAGGGTGGCCAGGTCGGCCAGCCAGCTACCGGTGGCGAAGGCGAGCGCCGCCAGGGCGTCGCCCCGGGGCAGTCGCGTGACGGCGAGCACGGCGCCGCCCGCCTTGGCGAGCGCCGCGGCCGGACGCGTCCGCGGTGGGGAGCCGTCCTCGCCCTGTTCGCGCCTGGCGAGCGTCACTCCCGCCCAGAGCACGGCCGCGAAACAGGCCAGCAGCGCGGCACCGGTGCCGAGGGCGCCCCCGGCTCCGGCGAGCGCGCCGGGGTCGGCCAGCGCGGCGACCGCCGTACCGAGCAGGAACAGCAGGGCCAGGCCCACGGCCGAGAGCACACCGGAGACGAGGGTGGCCGAGGCGGCCATGAGGCGGTCACCGCCGTGGTGGCGGAAACGCTGGAAGGCATAGGCGGCGGAGAGGGCCGACCCGGCGGGCAGCGCGGCGGTCATCGCGGTGCGGGCCCAGGCCAGACCCCAGGCGTGCCAGGGGCGGAGCGGGATGCCGTGGGCACGCGCCAGCGAACGGTGCTGACGGGCGAACATTCCGACCCCCGTGACGGCCTCGGCGAAGCAGCCCATCAGAGTGGGAACGTGGGCCTGGCGCAGCGCCTGGAGGACCTGTCCGGGGGCGGGCAGGCGGCCTGGCAGCACCCAGGCCGCCGCGGCGACGACCGTGACCGGCAGCAGCACCCTGATCCCGCGACGGAGGAAGACGGCGGGCCGCCCGAGCGGCCGGGCAGGGCGGGGCGACGCCGCATCGCGCTCTTCCAGGTCGGTGTCGGGAGCCGGAGTCCGGTGACGGGCCGGGGCGGTACCGGGGGCCGGGGGTTGGTGACGGCCGATGGACAGGGTCATCACAGCGCCCCGGTGCGGCCGGCCGTACGACGGTGGCCGGTGGCGTCGCCGTGGGTGACGGCCACGGCCGTCCCGCCCGGCGGTGGGGCGGACACGGCCGTGCCGCCGGTCATCGCGACGGGCGGGACGAGAGCGGCCCGCCGTCGGCCACCTGTCCTCGGTGGCGGAAGCGGGGGTGGGCCGGCCGTTGCGGAATCGAGGCCACGGGCTCTCCAGCATGGAAAAGTGATGTCGTGAGCACGCGGCATGTGAACGTCGCGTCTACTAAAAACGCTAGCATAGTGAACTTTGCGTTCACTGTCGGGAGTAGCGAGTGACCCAGCCAGCCCACCGGCGACGCGGTGAAGACCTGGAACAGGCGATCTTCCAAGCGACGCTCGACGAGCTCGCCGAGGTCGGGTACGCCAACCTGCAGATGGAACGCGTGGCCGCCCGGGCGAAGGCGGGCAAGGCGTCGCTCTACAAGCGCTGGCCCAGCCGCGCGCATCTGGTGAGGGCGACCACGCGCCACCTGGCCACCACCCTGGCCCCGGACATCCCGCTGACCGGCGAGACACGGGACGACCTGGTCACGGTCCTGAAGCGCATCGCCGACCACCTGGCGGGCCCGTACGGCGAGGCGGTCAGGGGCCTCATCGCCGAGTGGCCCACCCGGGTACCCGGAGACGAAACCGAACAGGCGCGGCTCCCCGCGGCCCAGGTGCGCGTCGTCGCCGAGATTCTCGAGACCGGCGTCGAGCGGGGGCGGCTCCGGCCGCAGGCGCTGACCCCGCGCATCGTCAACCTGGGCCCGATGCTGGTGACCTACCACTATCTCTCACACGGCGAGCCCGCTCCGATCGAGGTGATCGAAGAGATCGTCGACACGATCCTCATGCCGATCCTCGCCGGGCGGCCGGCCGCCGAACAGGGGCCGCACACACCGCCCACCCCGTGACGCCCCCGCCTGCCCCCGTCCTGCCGGGCGGGGCCGTCACGGGGAACGGCGCGGCGACGGCCGGACAGGGGTACGGGACCGTCACGCGGGCCGCGTCACCGGCTCCCGGGCCTTCTCATTGACATGTCGATCTCCATGGTTAACATCTGGCACAGGACGAATGTCAACGCTCTTGTAAGCGCCTTTGGATCGCTCCCCTTCCGAGAGGGTCCGCATGTCCGCCCTTCCCCGTTCATCCCGCCGATCCCCCCTGCCGCACCGCCCCTTTCCGAGCCACCTCCCCCTGGGCCGCCTCCTCCCGCGCCGGTTGGCGGCGGCCGTGCTCGCGCTGGTCACCGGTCTGGGACTGACGCTCGTCGCCCTGGCCGCCCCGGTCTCGGCGACGACTCCCTCCTGCTCGGCCCTCTGCCCCCTGGCCACCTTCGACGACTACGCCAACGGCAGCCTGCGCTCGCAGGGCACCTGGCACGTCAACACCCCCGGAGCCGCCGACGGGGCCCTGGCGGGCGACGCGGTGCCCGCGGGCTTCTCCGGCAAGACACTGATCGACAAGCTGGACATCGGCGCCCAGGCGATCCAGTACCGGGGCAACGCCTACGCCGCCCTGGACGACCTGTCACTCGCCGAGGGCACGACGGGCACTCTCTTCTGGGAGTTCGCGGCCGACGACCCGGCCAAGACCGACGTCAGCATGGGGCTGAGCGCCGACGCGTCACCGGGGCTCGGCTTCGACACCACGGGCGACGATCTCGATCTCGACGACTACGCCGTCCAGGTGCGGGTCGACGAGCGGGGCCTGGTCGTCAGGGACGGCACCCGTGACCGGGTCGCCGACAACGTCACGATCGCCCCCGGCGTGGTCTACCGGATCTGGGCCGTGATCGACACCGCGGCCGACAGCTACCGGGTCCACGTCGCCGCGCCCGGCGCCCAGCCGACGCGGGTCACCGCGGGCGGCGACGACACCTTCGCCTTCAGGAGCGGGGGCTCCGACCCTCTGATCACCTTCCTGCACCTGAACGACCCGCAGGACCCGCCGCGCGGGGTCTCCTACATCGACAACATCTACCTCGACCCCGACGGCGCGACCCTGGACGACCCGACCCCGGCCTTCGACGAGGTCATCGACCTGGAGGACTACAGCGCGGGCGCGCTGAACGGCCAGGACGGCTGGACGGCCTCGGGCCCGGCCGTCACCGTCTCCGTCGACCCCAGGAACGCCGGCAACAAGGCGATCCGGATGACCGGCCCGGATCTGCGGGCCCACCGGGCGATCCCGGCCATCGCGCCGGGCGCGAGCGGCACCCTGTTCTTCCGCTTCCACCGGGCGGGCGAGGTCGGCACCGGCGTGGGCCTGACCGACGTGGACGAGCCCGAGTCCTCCGACGACTTCGAGGTCCAGGCGGCCAATCAGAGCTCCGACGTGCTGAACGCCCGTGACGCGGGGGACTTCCCCCCTGCGGGCACCTGGACGCCGAACACCTGGCAGTGCGTGTGGCTGGTCGCCGACAACGCGACCGACACCTTCACGATGTACAGCAGGGGCGGGCCGTACGCGGTGACCACCAGGCTGCCCGCGGGCACGGAGAAGCGGTTCGGCTTCCGCAAGGGCACCGCCGAGGCGCTGGACCGGTTCGCCGTGATCAACGGCGCGAGCAGCGACACCGCCCTCTACTTCGACGACATCGCGGTCGACACCGGCGGCGTCAACCTGCGGGTGCCCGGCGGCAGCGCCGGCAGCTGCGGCGTGGCCGACACCGGCTCCCTGCCGCTGCCCGACCCGCTGCCCGGCGACCCCGTCGTCACCGGTCTCGGCGTCACCCTGCGGGAGCTCGCCACCATTCCAGCCAGCAGTCCCACCGCGCCCCGGGCCCGGATCAACTACGTCGGGGAGGTCCCCGACCGTTCGGGACGGCTCTACGTGCCCGACCTGAACGGCAAGATGTACCTCCTGGTGAACGGCTCCCCCACGCAGTACCTCGACGTCGCGGCGGCCTTCCCCGACTTCCGTACCAGCCCCAACCTCGGCACCGGCTTCGGCTTCGTCGCCTTCCATCCCGACTTCGCGACCAACGGCAAGTTCTACACCGTGCACTCCGAGGCGGACGCGGCGCTGCGGACGCGCACGCCCGACCTGCCGTATCCGGACGACACCGCGGTGCACAGCGTGATCACCGAGTGGACCGCGACCGACCCGGCCGCGAACGTCTTCGCGGGGACCAAACGTGAGGTGCTGCGGATCGGGTTCACCACCTTCCTGCACAACGTCCAGCAGATCGGTTTCAACCCCACCGCCAAGGCGAACGACCCCGAGCGCGGGTTCCTGTACGTCGCCCTGGGCGACGGTGAGATCACCCCCGAGTTCACCACGGGCCCGCAGAACCTGGGGATGCCGCACGGCAAGATCCTGCGCATCGATCCGGCGGGCACGAACGGGCACGGCGGCGGGTACGGCGTGCCTCCCGGCAACCCGTTCACGCACACCGCGGGCGCCCTCGGCGAGATCTACGCCTACGGCCTGCGCAACCCGCACCGGTTCAGCTGGGACGCGGCCACCGGCAAGATGTACGTCGGCATGATCGGCGAGGTCAACGTCGACTCGGTCTACGAGGTGAAGGCGGGCGACAACTTCGGCTGGAACGAGCGCGAGGGCGGCTTCCTGTTCAAGAAGTCCGACCCGACGCACGTCTACCCGCTGCCGCCCGACGACGCCCGGTACGGCTACACCTATCCCGTCATCAGCTACGACCACGACACCGGGAACGCGCTGGTCGGCGGCTTCGTCTACCGTGGCCAGGCCGTGCCCGAGCTCACCGGCAAGTACGTCTACGGCGACGTCGTCAGCGGCAGGGTCTTCTACTCCGAGGTCTCGGAGATGGTCCGCGGCGGCAACCTCGCCACGGTCAAGGAGCTGACGCTGTTCGACACCGCCGGGCGGAAGGTGACGATGGAACAGCTGGCCGGGAACGAGCGGGTCGACTTCCGCCTGGGTGTCGACGGCGGTGGCGAGCTGTTCGTCCTGTCGAAGGCCAACGGCAGGATCTGGCGGGTCACCCGGCCGCCGCAGCACGCCGGCTGTTCCGTCGGCACCGTCAGGGTCGGCGAGGTGACGGCCCGGTCCGACTGGGCGCCGCGCACACCGGCCAAGTGGCGTTTCCCCGGCGACGAGGTGATCCTGACCGAGCCGGGCACCGAACCGCCGGGCCCGCGCCGTCCGTTCGAGTTCGCCACGCTGAGGACCGGGCCGGAGTTCGCCTCCGTGCAGATCGACGCCGAGATCAGGCTGGACGAGAGCGTGGACGTCGACGAGCGGGACGTGGTCATGGTCTTCGGCTACCGGTCGGACACGGAGTACTACTACGTCCATCTATCGCAGGACAACACGATATATCCGCATAACGGCATCTTCGTGGTGAACAACGCCGACCGGCGGCGCATCGACGATCAGTGGAACGGCACGGCCGGTCCTCCCCCGGCGGTGACCGACGCCGAATGGCACAGGGTCCGGATCCGGCACTGCGCGGCCACCGGCGAGATCGCGGTCTACCTGAACGGGTCGGCGGTCCCGCTGATGACGGCGACCGACAAGACGTTCGGCTCGGGGCGGATCGGCTTCGGCTCGTTCGACAACTTCGGCCGGATACGCGGGCTGACGGTCACCGGCACGGCCGCGTGCGGAGGCCGTACGGCCACCGTGACCGGCACGCCGGGCAACGACACGCTGCGGGGTACCTCCGGCCCCGATGTGATCGTCGCCCTGGCCGGGAACGACACGGTCAACGGCCTCGGCGGCGACGACGTGCTCTGCGGCGGCGAGGGCAACGACACGGTGCAAGGCGGCGACGGCGACGACGTCCTGTACGGCGGGCCGGGCCGGGACGTGCTCAACGGCGGGCCGGGCGACGACACCCTGCACGGCAAGCGCGGTGAGGACGTCCTGAACGGCGGGCCGGGCAGGAACACCGTGGTCTACGACGAGCCGTAACCACCGACCGACCATCCGCCTTCGCCCGCCCGTTCACCCGTTCCCCCTGAACGGCCCCCTGAACGCCCCCCTGAACGACCCCGTGGACGACCCCGCGGCCGGTCATGGAACGGCCGCGGGGTCACCGAGAGGCTCCGCGCGGTGGCCCCGCATCCCCTGTACACTCGGGGCCACCACGATCCGGCCTGGCGCCGACGCCCCTGACGTTCACCAGGCCGGGTACCGCTCACCGGCGCCGCCCACCCCGCCCCACCGCTCGCCGCACCGATGTCCCGGACGACCGTGGGTCAGGACACCGGCGGGTGATCGCCCTACCGATGGCCCGGACGACCGCGCACAGGACCCGGGTGCGCGGTCGCCGTACCGGTGTCCTGGGTGAACGCGGACGGGACGCGGGTGTGCGGTTCGCCGTACCGGAGACCACGGGCTCCGTGTGAGTCCGTGGTCAGCGCTGTCGGCGCTGTCAGCAGGGGTCCACCGGGTTGGTCTCGCTGGAGATCGAGGTGTCCTTCATCCAGCCGTAGGCGCCGTTGTCGGCCTTGGTGAACAGCCACCGGTTCGGGTGCGGTCCGCCGACGTAGGGGCCGTCGTCCCTGCGGCAGACGAACCAGCTCGGGTTGCTGTACATCCATCCGACGACGTGGCCGGGGTCAGGGTAGTTGGAGATCTCCGAACCCCCGTAGACCTTCGCCCCCGAGGTGTTGTTGCACCACCAGTAGTTCGTGCTGGGCTTGTCGTACCAGCACGGGCCGGCCGCCGAGGCGGTGCCCGTGCCCGCCGGCCCGGCGATGACGGTGGCCACGGTGGCCACGGTGGCCGCCGCCACGGTCAACGCCCCGAATACCGCACGCGCCCCCGTGAAACGCACGTTTTCTCCTCTTTTCTGATCTTTTCTGATTTGTTGCCAACAATGAGTACCGGTCGGCGTGAATCCCCTTCTCGGGAAAGGGTCCCTACCAACAGGGCGGCAGCGTCTGGGTCTCGCTGGAGATGTCGGTGTCCTTCATCCAGCCCCACTCGTGGTTGTCCGCCATCGTCCAAATCCAGCGGTAGGGGTGCGGTCCGCCCACCCAGTAGGTGTCTCCGTTCCCGTTGTCGGGGCTACCGTCGAAACGGCACTGGAACCAGCTCGGGTTGCTGAACATCCTCCCGACGGTGCGGTTGCGGTCGGGGTAGTTGCGAGCGGTGTCCTCGCGAAAGCCGTAGACCTTCGCTCCCGAGACGTTGTTGCACCACCAGTGGCTGCCGCTGTACCAGCACGGGCCGGCGGCGGAGGCGCTGCCCGTACCGACCGGACCGGCGATGACCGCCGCGGTCGCCATGGCGACCGCGGCCGCCCCCATCATCGCGCGCACCTTCTTGAAGCCCACGTTTCCTCCTCCGGACATCCGGACCGGGCGGAAACCCCCTCCGCCCGACCGTGCAGGACGAGCATCGCGAACCGGAAAATCAACCTCAATCACTAAAGTGATCCTTAAAGGATGCGCATTTCGGGAGAGCAGGACAAAGCATGGCTCTGGTGGGAGCGAAACCCCACCGCTGTGGCTTGGAAGAGGGATCACATGCAGGGCTTTTCCGAACTCCGGCTGGGACGCCTCGACGATGTCAGGGTCTCGGTCGTGCTCCACCCCGGGGCGACGCTCCTGTCGCTGACAGCCGGCACCCTGGGCGGTCGCCCCCACGGCATTCCCCGGCACTGGCGGCGGGCGGTCGTGGCCGCGGCCCCGCGTAACGCGGCCGAGGTGCTGCGCCCGTTGTTCGTCCCGCAGTTCTCCGTCATCCCCGACTGTGTGAGCCCCACGGTGTCCATGTCCGAGGCCGACACCCATCTGGAGCGATTGGCCGACCTCTCCCCGGACACCCTGCTGGCCGAGCTGGAGACGGAGTTCCCTCAGGCGCTCCCCGCCCAGTGGCAGCCCGTCGTCGAACGTCCCCGCGCGTGGATCCAGGCGTACGCGCACCTCATGCGCGTGCTGTGGCAGGAGTTCAAACCGGTCTGGCACCGGGCGGACAGCCTGCTGAAGCGCGAGAGGGAGAGGGTGGGGTCCGCCGCGGTGGCCGACCATCTGGAGACGGTCCTGACCGACCTCAGCCCGCGTTTCCGGTTCTCCGGCACCTCACTCGGCCTGCCGGACCAGCAGGCCAACCGGTTCGACCTGAATGGCCGGCGGCTCGCCCTCGTGCCGATCGTGTCCGGCAACGGCGCCAGCATCTTCGCGTTCGACCATCCCGACACCGTGTGGATCGGCTACCCGCTTCCGGCGCTGGGCGTGCTGTGGAACGACGGCGCCCAGGACACGACGCCGGCGGACTCGCTCGTCCTCACCCTGGGCAGGGCCCGCGCCACCATCCTGCGGGTGGCCCGTACCTCCCTCACCATGAGCGAGGTCGCCTCGCTGCTGCACTCCACGGCCGCGGCGGCCACCTACCACTGCGCCCAGCTCGAGGCCGCGGGCCTCCTGGTCCGGGAGCGCCACGGCCGCCACGTGCGCGTACACGTCACACCCAAGGGCGATGCGCTGGTCGACCTGCTGGCGTGAGCCGCGGCGGACACCGTACGCCGCCCGGGCCGCCGGAAGCCCGGGGAACGGCGTACCGGTGCCGTACGGCGTGCCGGTGCCGTACGGCGTCCAGGTGACGTACGGCGTCCGCACCGGCGGAGTCCGGATCGGAGTGGCGCGGACCGGAGGGGCGCGGATCGGCGAGGTCCGGGAGCACGGCGCACGGGAGGGGCCGCCGGGAGTGGGTATCCCTGGAGGGGCGTGCACACCCTTCAGAGAGGTCGGCTCGTGGTCCAGGAACATCGTTACGTCGTGGTCGGCGCCGGTCCGGCGGGATTGCAGATCGGCTATTTCCTGCAGGAGCGGGGGGCGGACTACGTGATCCTGGAGCGGGAACGGTCCGCGGGCGGCTTCTTCACCCGTTTTCCCCGGCATCGGCGGCTGATCTCGCTCAACAAGGTGCGGACCTGGTCGGACGATCCGGAGATCCGGCTCCGCTGGGACTGGAACTCACTGCTGAGCGACGATCCGTCCCTGCTGTTCCCCCACTACAGCGACGACTACTTCCCCTCCCCCGACGACCTGCGGCGCTATCTCACCGACTTCCACACCACCCACGACCTGCGGATCGCCTTCGGCACCGGGGTCAGCCGGGTGATCGGCAAGGAGGGGTTCCGGCTGGAGACGGAGGACGGCCGGGAGATCCAGGCCGAGTGCCTGATCTGGGCGGGCGGGTGGGGCGGCCCCAACATCCCCGACATCCCCGGCATCGAGCACGCGGAGGGCTACGAGGAGATGGCCGTCGACCCCGAGCCGTTCCTCGGCAAACGGGTCCTGATCCTCGGCAAGGGCAACGCGGCGTTCGAGACGGCGCACGCCCTCCGCGACCACGCCTCACTGATCCATCTGGCCAGCCCCCGTCCCGTACGGCTGGCGTGGAACTCCCGGCAGCCGGGTGACGTGTGCGGCTCGTACGGCGCGCTGCTCGACAGCCACCGCTTCACCGCCTTCCACACGCTGCTCGACTGCACGGTCGAGCGGATCGGGTTCGACGGCGCGACCTACACCGCCGACATCGTCCACAGCCACGCGGGCGGCGAGCGCGAGACGCTGGAATACGACGCCGTACTGCGCTGCACCGGTTTCCGGATGGGCACCGAGGTGTTCGCCGACGGGCTGAGAACCGTCCCCGGCGGGCGGCTGCCGGCGATCGGACCGGACTGGGAGTCGGCCGACCTCGACGGGCTCTACATCGCGGGCACCATGATGCAGGCGCGCGACGCCGGGCGGGGTTCGTCGGCGTTCATCTACGGCTTTCGCTACAACCTGCGGACGCTGAGCCGCCTGCTCGCCGAGCGCTACGACGGGATACGGCTCCCGCACACGACCGTCCCCCGCCGGGAGCTGGTCCGCTCGATCCTCGACCGGGTCAACCGAAGCTCGGCCCTGTGGGCCCAGGCGGGCTACCTGGCCGACGCCCTGGTGATCACCGAGCACGGCATCGAACGCTACGAGGACCTGCCGGAGGACTACGCCGTCGCGCGCTTCGGTGACCTGGTCACCGTGGGGCTGCGGCAGAGCCGGGAGCCCGCCCCCGACGACCTGGGGACCGAGGCGTTCGCGGTCGGGCGCCGGGCGCTGACGCGGAAAGTCGCGGAGAGCGAGGCCATCCATCCGGCGGTACGGGTCTTCAGGAACGGCGTGCTGACGAGCGAGTTGCACCTGCCCGGCAGCGCGGTCGCCCGGTGGCGGCACCCGGACCGGCACGCGGCACCGCTGGAACGCTTCTTCGGCCGGCTGCTCCCTCTGTGAATCCCCGTGAATCCCCGCCGGTCCTCCTCCACGTGGTCCTCCCTCACGCGGGCCGACCTTACGCGGGCCGACCTCACGCGGACCGGTCTCACACAGGCCGGTCTCAGGTGGGCCGACCTCACTCAGACCGGTCTCACGCGGGCTGGAGCTGTTTGACGACGGCCTCGGCGACGGCCCTGGCGCTGCCGGGATTCTGCCCTGTGATCAACCGGCCGTCCTCGACGACGTGGGTCTCGAACGGTCTGCCGGCGGTGCTGTAGTGGGCTCCGAGCTTCTTGAGCTCGTCCTGCAGGCTGTAGGGAACGGCATCGTCCCGGTGCGCGGCCCGCTCCTCCGGCCAGGAGAAGCCGGTGACGTCCTTGTCCTTCACCAGGGGCTCCCCGTTGCCGAGCGTGACGTTGAGCAGCCCGCAGGGACCGTGACAGACGGCGGAGACGACACGCCCGCTCTCGTAGAACCTGGCGATCAGCGACTCCAGGTCCTCGCTCCGGGGGAAGTCGAACATGACCCCGTGACCGCCGGTGAGGTAGATCGCGTCGTAGTCCTCGAGGTCGACGTCGGCCACCTTCTTCGTGTCGTCGAGAAGGTTCATGAACCTCCGGTCCCGATAGCGCCGGTCGGTGCCCAGCTCCGCCAGCACGTCGTGGGCCAGGCTCTCCGGATCGATCGGGATCATGCCGCCGGACGGGCTCGCGATGTCCATGGAGAACCCGGCCTGCTCGGCGTAGTCCCAGAAGTGCGTCAGCTCTCCGAGCCACAGGCCGGTCCGCATGCCGGCCTTCTCGTACTCCTCGGCGTTGGTGACGATGACCAGGATTTTCTTCGTCGCCATGTCCACTCCTTCGTGCGGGAACGCGTGGGGTGCTCCGTACGGGACAGGCACGGGACGTGGGCCGCCGGTCCCCTCGGGCGGCGTCCCCGAGGGGCCGCCGGGGAGCATCGCCACTTCGGCTCCCTGCCGGGCTACCCTCCCCAAAACCCGACAAACACCCCATCGGACACGTCAGACGGGAGAGCGGCCGAGCCGGGCGAGGATGCGGTCGAAGCCGGGCGCGTCCTCGGGAACGGCCAGGCCCGGCCGGAACGCGGCGCCCGGCCTGTTGCGCCGCTCGTCGTCCGGGACCGCCAGCGCGATCGGCCAGGCGGCCTCCACCAGCTCCGGATCCGCCGTGAACGCGATGTCGAGCGACCGGGCGACGTCCCACGCGTGCACCAGATAGTCGATGAAGTGAAATCCGATGGCCTGCGCCGCGGGGAACACCGGCTCCCGGCCGAACTCGGGCTGCGTGAACTCGGGAAGCGTGAACTCGCGATCCAGCACGCCCTCCTCCGCGAACGCCGCCAGCACGTCCTCCGCGGCCTCGGTGTAGACCGCGACGGCGTCGGCGCCGACCGGCCGGACCCGCCACGCCTCCAGGTCGGCCCCGGCCCCCCGCGCCGCGGCGGCGAAGCCACGGTGCTGGGCGGTCATGTGGGCCAGCAGGTCGGCCAGCGTCCAGCCGTCGCACGGCGTCGGCCTGCCGAGGTCCTCGGCCGTCGCCTTGGCGGCCGTTTCCACGCTCGCGCGCACCGCCCGCCGGTTCAGCTCCCGAATGTCCATGAACGACTCCTCGATTTAGTAGGCCACCGCATATCATCTACATTCGCATACTATCCGTCGATCCATATAGTGGCTGGTGTGACTGATCGGCCCGACCTGGCTGCGATGATCAGCCCGTTGAGCCGGGCACTGATCGACGCCGAGCTGCCCGTACTCCGCGAGCACGGGCTGTCGATGTGGGCCTACTCGGTTCTGCTCGCGCTGGACGAACGGCCGCTGCGGACCCAGAGCGCGCTCGCGGACTCCATTGGCGCGGACAAGACCCGCATCATCGGCTTCCTCGACGACCTGCAGCGCAGGGGTCTCATCGAGCGGACGCCCGACCCCGCCGACCGGCGCGCCCGCCTGCTGTCGCTGACCGCCGAGGGCCGGCGCGTACGCGACTCCGCGCAGGCGGACATCCGGCGCAAGGAGGAGCGGCTGCTGGCACGCCTTCCCGACGAGGACCGGCACGGTTTCCTGCGTGCCCTGCGGGTCCTGTCCGCCCTGCCCCCCGAGGAGATCACGGGCGCCTGAACGGACGCCCGGACGACGGGCCCGCCCCCGGCGAACGAGCAGGTGACGGGCCCGCCCTCAGCGGAGGAGCAGGTCGACCACACCCGCGGTGCCCTCGGCACCGTACCCCTCGGCCAGGCGGCGCTCCATCAGAGCCGTGAACGGGGTCAGCAGCTCGGTGCTGACCCCCTGTGCCTCAGCCGTCTCCAGCAGCGTCGCGTTGCCCCTGACCATCATGGCGAGGTTGGAGGTCACGCCCCGGGTGTAGTCGCCGTCCTCCAACTGGTCGGCGACGCGATGGGCGTACGGCGCCATGGCGGTGAGAAAGTCGGCGAGCAGGGGGGCGAACTCCTTCGGCGAGGCGTCCTTCTCCCCGCGGAGCAGCGCGAACGCGTGCGCGACCCCCGCGAACATCCCGGTCATCGCGCTCAGCAGCGCCACGTCGTACAGGGCGGCGAAGCCGGGATCCTCCCCGAGGTACACGGTGCCCGCCGGTACGGCCAGCGTGCCCCGGCAGGCGTCGAACAGGGAACGCGATCCGCTGTAGAGGACGTAGCCGCCGGAGCCCGGAACGCCGATCGCCGCCGGGATCGCCATGATCCCGCCGTCCAGGAAACGGGCGCCGCGCCCCTCTGCCCATCCGGCACGGGCACGGGCCTGGGCCGGGGTCCTGGTGGTGAGGTCGACCAGGTCCTTGCCCGTCAGGTCCGCCTCGGCCAGGACCTCCTCGGCCGAGGCGTCGTCGAGCAGGCAGACCACCACGAGATCGCTCGCGGCCACCGCCTCCGCGACGGTCACGGCGACGGTCGCCCCCTCGGCGGCGAGCGGTACGGCCCGGTCCGGGGTGCGGTTCCACACGGTCAGCCGATGCCCGGCGGCGAGCCAGGCGCGGGCGAGCGCGGTACCCATGGCGCCGAGGCCGAGAAGGGTGAGCCGGGACTTGTCGAATGTGTTGTCGGTCATGCCGACCAGGCTTGTGGCGGGCCCTGAAACGATCAAGTACGCACTTCGAAGTGGGTGGTTACCCTGGAGTGAGCGAGCAGGCGGGAGGGTCGGACATGGCGACCGCGCGGAGGCCGGGGGCGTACGTCTGCGGGATCGACGCGGCGATGGACGTGATCGGCGGGAAGTGGAAGGTGCTGATCCTCTGGGCGCTCAACGAGCGCGCGTGCCGCTTCGGCGAGCTGCGCAGGCTGCTGCCCGGGGTGACCGAGAAGGTGCTCGCCTCCCACCTGCGGGAGCTGGAGGCGGACGGCATCGTGCACCGCGAGGCGTACGACGAGGTGCCGCCCCGTGTCGAATACTCCCTGACCCCGCTCGGCGTCTCCCTCAACGAGGCACTGAGACCGTTGGGCGCGTGGGGACGCGAGAACATCCTCAGCGGCGTGGAGGAGACCCGTCCCGTCCAGCGCGGAGTACGTGACCAGTCGTCTCAGCAGGAACTCCGCTCCGGTAGCGTGCCCGGATGACCGGGAACTTCACCGTTTTCCCGGCTTCTCCGGACGACGGAGACGCGGTGGGCGAGATCCACTCGGAGTCGTGGAGGGCCACCTACCACGGTTTCTTCTCCCCGGAGTTCGCCGCCGAGGCGATCAGGCAGCGGCGCCACAAGTGGCACGGCGTGCTCGCCGAACTCGCCGAGAGCGGGAACACGGTCATGCTGGGCGCGATGGACGGGCGCCCGCTGGCCTTCTCCTACTTCGGCCCCTCGGCGACCCGGCCGGGGTCGGCGGAGATCTTCGGCTTCTACGGCCACCCGGACGGCTGGGGAAGCGGCGTCGCGAGCGTCCTGATGACCGCCTCCGTCGAAAGGATCCGCGAGGACGGCTTCGGGCACGTCCATCTGTGGACGCTCCGCGACACACCCCAGTCCCGCCGCTTCTACACCAAGAGCGGCTTCACGGAGTCAGACGTGGTCCGCGACCACGACTACGGCGACGGCACCCCGATCGCACAGGTCGAGTACGAGCTCTTCCTTCCCTGACCTCGAGGGACCACCGGCGACCTCGAGGGACCACGGACGGCCGATCACCCCCCCGCCGAACGGCCGGACGACCGGTTGCGGCACGTACCGAGGCTTTTCGTCCTGAGGGGCAGCCCATGCCGGTCAGGTCCTTCGAAGGCCGCTACCTGGTCCCGTCGATGTCGAAGGCGACGTCGGCGAGATGGACCGTCCGTACCTCCGGGTCGTCGAGGAGCTTGCGCAGGTCGGCGAGTTTCCATCGGTCGACGACGAGCCCGTGCACGACGCCCTCCTCGGCCGTCCCGGCGAGCCACCTGTAGTCCAGTTCGAACGCGCTGAGGTCGTCCCCCTCGTCAAGCAGCCCGACCCACCTGCGGAACTCCTTCAGTGCCGCCTCGGGCTCGGTCTCGCACTGATAGGTGAAATCCTCCCAAGGGCCCTCTTCGGTCATGTCGCGGTTCCAGACGACCGCGTTCACCGGGGGATCGTCGCTGGAGTCGTCGTAGTGGGGCGCCGGGGAGTAGATGTAGGAGACGTCCGCTCCTCCGCAGAGTTTGTTCCTCCGGTTGAAGGCGACGAGTCGCTCGGCGGTCATCGCCTGCGTGAACTCCACGACCGCGACGGCGTCGAGCGTCTGCGGGAGCCCGTCGAGGGTCTTCCGGGCCTTCTCCGTCAGTTCCTCGTTGACTCCGGGGCCCGTCTCCAGGGAGTCGATCGCGTCGCTCAGGCCGCCGACCGGCCCGCCGAGGGAGGGGGCCTGGACGGTGCCGAACAGGTTCTCCGTGATTTCGTACCCCGTCGAGTCCGCGTCACCGGCCCGGCGTGGCTCCCCCAACAGCACGTAGGTCGTCTCCAGCAGTTCCCCGACATGGCCGTAGCCGTACGGCAGGCGCTTGTCCGGGTTCGCGACGCGGGCGGCCGTGCCGTACACCCGGGCCATCCGCTCGTCGTCGGAGTCGATGAATATCCACAGGACCCGGTCGACCGCGCTGAAGGCCAGGAACAGTGCCGCGGTGACGACCAGGACCTTGAGAAGGGACCTGCCCACGTAGGACCAGTCGGGCTCCCTCACGTTCAACACCGGCGCTCCTGCGACCTAGATCAAATCGGGTATGGCGTACCATAGCCGCTCGGAACAGGCGCGGACTGGCGAATCAAACTGTGCTGGGAGAACGAGGACGGCGAGGCCGATCCCGTCAGCGGGTCCTGAACGCCTTCCTGGCGGGATGATCCGCTCGAAACCCGTTTGTCGCCGTCCCCCTTCCCCTGAAAGAGTCGTGCCTCATGAGCCACCCCGTCATCTCCGAGATCCCGACCGGCCCCGTGACCGTCCCCGGCGCCGTCGCGGCACTCGCCGGCGACGACACCGTCACCCCGGTGTGGCGCAACGAGCTCGGCGGCCTGACGTTCCGTCTTGAGGACGGGCGCGGCGGCGTCAGATACGCCAAGTGGGTCGCCGCGGGCACCCCGGAGATCGACCTTCCCGGCGAGGCGGAGCGCCTGGCCTGGGCACGGCGATGGGTGGACGTCCCGCGGGTCATCGAGCACGGCACGGACGCCGACGGCGCGTGGCTGGTCACGGCGGCGCTCCCCGGTCTGTCCGCGGTGGACTCCCGGTGGCTCACCGACCCGGCGACCGCGGCGGCCGCGATCGGCCGGGGACTGCGTCTGTTCCACGACGCCCTGCCCGTGGAACAGTGCCCGTTCGAGTGGAGCGTCACGCGTCGGCTCGCCCGCGCCGACGAGCGCATCGCCGACGGCGAGGGACCGGCCGACTGGTTCCCCGAGCACCGCCACCTCGACCTCGCCGAGGCCCGGGCGCGCATCGGCGAGCCGCCCGCGATCGACCGCCTGGTCGTCTGTCACGGGGACGTGTGCGTCCCCAACACCCTGCTGCACGACGACGGCACGTTCGCCGCGCACGTCGACCTCGGTTCGCTCGGGGTGGCCGACCGATGGGCCGACCTCGCGGTCGCGGCCTGGAGCACGGAGTGGAACTACGGCCCGGGATACGACGGCATCGTGTACGACGCGTACGGGATCACCCCGGACCCGGAACGCATCGCCTACTACCGCCTGCTCTGGGACATGGCCTGAGACTTCCATCATGAGCCGCGAGTCGCGGATCGCAGAATCAGGAGCGCGACGATCGACCAGGCCACGCACGAGGGGCCCGGCGGCGGCTCCTGCGGGTCATGGATCTGGGCGGTGCTCCCTCACGACTCCGAGCGCGGCGGTTACCTCGAACAGTTGGAACAGCGCCACGGTCTGCAGCGCAGCCTGCGGGACCTCGACCCGTCGGCCCGCCCGCTCACCTTCCACCCCGGAACCGTGAGGGGCACTGCTGTGGGGTGAGTCCCGCGGCGAGAGCTACTTCCGGGACAGGTCCAGCTCTGCCCGGCCCCGGCCCGGGTCGTACTGAGGATCGATTCGGAACCCGGTCTCCACCTTCCGCTGACTTTGACCAGCGCGGCCGTCAGGGCTCACACCGGAGCAGAAAAGCGATTCGCCGAAGCAGTCATCTGACGGATTCACCGGCGCACGCGCTGCCCGATTCTTGACATGTGATCAGGAAAGGAGGCCGAGGTGAATTCATCTATTTCCATCCCCGTCGTTTTCATTCATGGGCTCTGGACGCACGAGGGCGGCTGGGAAAAGTGGATGGAATTGTTCAACGCCCACGGATATCAGGCCTTGGCGCCCGGCAGGCCCGGGGACAGGCGTGGCATCACGGAGATCACCCGCCACGTGGCCGGCATCATCCGTGTCCTGCCTGGCCCGCCCATCGTGATCGGTCACTGTCTCGGCGGTCTGGTGGCGCAGAAGCTGCTCGGTCTGGGCCTGGCCAGGGGCGGGGTGGCGATCGCTCCCCCGCAGTTCCGCGGGATCAGGTTGCCTTCGCCCACCCAGATCAGGACCGTCTGGCCCCTGCTGGACGAGGACACCGACACCATCGGCTTCACGCGTGAGCAGTTCCATGAGCGGTTCGCCAACGGCCTGTCGCGGGAGGAGTCCGACGACCTGTACGGCTGGTATCACATCCGCTGGGACACCCAGCCGGTGCTGGAGATCGCCGGGGCCAATATGTCCCGCCGCTCGCCCGCGGCCGTCGACACCCGCGGCAAACGCGGGCCCCTGCTCCTGATCGCGGGCAAGGAGGACAGAATAGTTCCTCCGTCCCTGGTCAAGGCCGCCTACGGACGTTACAGGGACACCCGGTCGATCACGGAGTACCAGGCGTTCGAGGGGCGCGGGCACTCGCTGTGCGTCGACCACGGATGGGCCGACGTGGCCGAGGCCGCGTTGAGCTTCCTCGACCGGCAGGGGCTGGCGGCCATGCCCGGGGCCCGTTCCTCAGGCAGACCCGAGACCGCCAGTGGCTTTTGACACCGGGGGTGGCGGAGCCCGTGCCGGGCACCGTCGTGGATCAGGCCGTCCGGGTGAGGAGGCGCCCTGGTTCAGGGGCCGCGCCGCAGGGATCCGGCGCGGCCCCCTTCTCTTAGACGAAACAGGGATGATCGATGAAGATTCTGGATTTGCTCGAACGGGAACGGGACCGGCGGATGGCCGCTGAGCGCGAACAGCGCAGGCTGCGGGGTCTCAACGCGATCCTGAAGGGGATGCTCAGGCCGCCGTCGCTCGTCCCCGTCGGCTGCGCGCAGGTCGCGGCGTTCCATCAGACCGCCTCGGCCGACCAGTTGGGCGGTGACTTCTACGACGTGTTCCCGCTCGGCTGCGACCGCTGGGCGCTGTTCATCGGCGACGTGTGCGGCAAGGGCGCCGAGGCGGCGGCACTGACCCTGCTCTGCCGTCACACGCTGCGCCTGGCCGCCGCCTGCGGCAACGGCCCCGTCGACGTGCTCAGCCTGCTCAACGCGGTGCTCCTGCAGGAGCCGCGTGACGGCACCCGCATGTGCACGGCCCTGTACGGGGTCATGACAGCAGAAGAGGACGGCGTACGGCTGACGCTCGCCGTCGCCGGACACCCGCCACCCCTGCTGATCCACCCCAGCGGCCGGGTGGAGGAGCTCCGCCTCGACGCGGGGCTCATGCTGGGCGTGGACGCCGCGCCCGGGCTGACGGCCGCCACGATCCGGCTCGATCCCGGGCAGACCCTGCTCGCCTACACCGACGGGCTGACGGATGAGGTGATCGAGGAGCTGACCGAGGGGGTGATCGAGCGGCTGTGCCGTACCGGGGAAGTCCACGCGCAGGCGGTCGTCGACGCCGTTCGCGGGCTAACGCCCGGGCCCCTCGCCGACGACTGCGCGCTCCTGGCTGTCACGGCCTGACGTCACGACCTCCCTGAGCGCGGCGGCGATCGGGATCGACATGAGCACGCCGACCAGGCCGAGCAGGCTGCCGCCGATCAGTGTGGCCAGCAGCACGGACACGGCCGGCATCTGCACCGAGCCGCGCATGACGCGCGGCCCGATGAGGTAGTTCTCGATCTGCTGATAGGTCACGAAGTACGCCACGAGCAGGATGGTGTCAGGCCACAGCGAGGTGGTCGCCAGTGCGGCGACGATGCAGACGACCGCCCCCAGCGTGGCACCGATCATCGGGATGAGGTCGGCCAGGGCGACGAACACGGCCAGCGGGAACGCGAACGGCACGTGCAGCAGCATCATCGCGACAAAGGCGCAGACCCCGGTGATCAGCGAGATCACCAGGTTGCCCATGGTGTACGAACCGGCCTTGTCGGCGACCACGGCCAGCACGTGGTCGGCGCGGTCGCGATGGCGCTCCGGCAGCAGGCCGACGGCGAGGCCGCGGATGCCGGGCAGGTCGGCCATGAAGTAGACGGTCAGCACGGCGACCAGCCCAACGTTCGAGATCGTGTCCACCACGCTGAGCCCGGCCTCTAGGGCGTTGGGCCCGAACTGGGAGCCGAGCGCGGCCAACCCCTGGTCGAGCCGGCTCCACAGCCCGTTCAGCGCGGTGAGGGCCGGAACCTCGGTCCGCAGGCGTGCCAGGTAGCGGGGGAAGTCGGAGACGAGGGCGGCCGCCTCGCTCACCAGCGGGGGCAGGAACACTCCCAGGAAGAGGAGCAGGCCGATGAGCGCGGCGGCGAAGATGACGGCGACGGCCCGGCCGCGCCGCCAGCCGTGAGCGACCATCCAGCGGACGGGCGGATCCAGGCTGACGGCCAGGAACAGCCCGACGAACGCCTCGAGCAGCACGATCCGCACGGTGTAGACGACGATCCCCGCGAGCACCACCAGAGCGAGGCCCGAGCCGCCCGCGACGGCCCAGCCGAACACGGTCAGCCGGGACGGCCGGGTGTCATCGGACATCGGATCAGCCGGTCGTCTCGTCCGCCTCGGCCCTGGCCAGGACGGCCTCCAGGGTGGCGTACTCGGCCTCTTCGATGGCTGACAGGGCGAAGTCGATGGCGACGCCGGCGTACCACTCGGCGTCGGCGGCCCTGTCCTCGGCCATCGACCGGTCCCAGGCCGCCCGCTGCTCCTGGATCTTGTTCTTGACGGCGGTGACGTGCTGCTGCCACTTGGCCTGTGCCTCGTCCCAGGTGGACTTGGCGCCGGCCCTGACCCGGGCTCCGTCGTCCTTCAGCTTCTGTGCGCCCTCGGCGGCCTTGTCCTTGGCCTGTTCCACCGCGGCGGACAGCTTCTTCCGGTCCTCGGCCAGCGCGGACTGCACGTTCTGCTGTGCCGCCGTGGCCTTCTCTGCGACCTCGGGGAATCGATCGGAAACGCTGGACATCGGGCTGGTCCTTTCTACGACGGATTCGTGTGGGGGATGGTGCCGGGGTGCACGACCTTCTCCGCGCTCTGTCCCGCGCGGCGGGCCATGACGCCCATGGCGATCGCGGAGATTCCGAACGCGACGCTGAACAGGCCGAACAGCAGGGCGAGCGTGACGGCTCCGATGTCGGGCCGTATTGCGAGCACCACGCCGAACGCGATGGAGACCAGGCCACCGATCGCCCACATGGCGCGCTCTCCCGCGCCCTCGCCACGTCCGAAGGCCAGGGTCACCTCCGCGACGCCGGTGACGAAGGCCCACGCCGCGACCAGGATGGTGAGGCTCAGCGCCGTGATGCCCGGCCACAGCAGCGCGGCGATGCCTGCGGCGATCGACAGCAGGGCCAGCAGGACGAAGCCGATCACCGGGCCGGCGCGGTCGCTGTTGAACGCGCGGGAGAAATCAATCACCGCGGCCACGAAGGCGTAGGCGGCGAAAAGAAAGACGAATGCTCCCACGGTGACCTGGGGCCAGGCCACCGACACCATCCCGATGATTATCGCGAGGATTCCTCGCCATATCAGGGAGCTGGATGCCGTTTTCAGCATGGCGACTTCTTTCTGTCGGGGTCTGCCTGCTGAATTGATTATTCGACCGCCGGCATCCGGCGCCTTGCGTCAAATGACTGCGTGAGTCCCCCTATCCCGGCGACCTCTCCGACATGAGGTCGGCGGCGATGAGCGCCTCGAGGGGGAGCAGGGCGGAGCCGGTGGCCACGGCGGCGCCGCCGAACTTGGCCACGTGCAACGTGAACTGCCCGGCCGGCCGGGACAGAGAGTGCCGCTTGATCGCGGCGGTGATGCGGTCGCTGAGCGACTCCATCAGCGGCAGCCCCACCCAGCCGCCGATGATGATCCGTTCCGGCCCCGTCAGGTTGACCAGCCCGCCGAGCGCGGCGCCCAGGCAGTCGACAACGTCGTCGAGGGTCGCGGCCGCCACCTGGTCGCCCGCGTGCGCGTCGGCGATCAGCTTGCGGACGGCCGGCAAGCCGCTGCCTTCGAAGACGCCTCCGGCCTGCTTCCAGGTCTCGAGGATCGCGTCGGAGCCGATGTAGGCCTCCACGCAGCCCCGGTTGCCGCACCGGCACGGCCGCCCGCCCCGTTCGATCACCGTGTGCCCCCACTCCCCCGCGCTGGAGTGGGAGCCGTGGGCCAGTTGCCCGCCCGAGACGATGCCGAGCCCGACGCCGCGGCTGAGCAGGGCGACCACGGCGTGGTTCGCGCCGCGGGCGTTGCCGAACCACAGCTCCGCCCTGGTCTGCATCTTCGCGCCGTTCTCGGCGAACACCGGGATGCCGCCGACGTCGCACAGGTCCGAGACGGGCACGGGTGGCCAGCCGTTGCTCTGGGCGTAGAGGATCTGGCGTCCTTCCACGTCGGTCTCGACCACTCCTGGCAGGCCGAGGCCGACGCCGAGGAGGGTGGGCCACCGCTCGGTGTTCCTGTCGCGCAGCGCCACCAGGGCCTCGTGGATGTCGGCACCGATGCGCCCGGGATCCTCGGCCTCGTCGCCGCCGCGGTCCTCCCTGTCGATCCGGTTCATCGCCAGGTCGAACATCTCGACGGCGACGCCGCGCTCGCCGATGTCGGCGCCGATCGTGATCGCGCTCTCCGCGCGCGGCCCGATCAGCGTGATGGGCCGCCCGCCGTGCGAGGACACCGATCCGCGTTCCTCGACCAGGCCGACGTTGATCAGGTCGGTGACCAGGTTGGCGGCCGAGGCCGTGGACAGGCCGCTCTCCTTGGCGATGGCGCCCCGGGTGGTCTCCCCCGCGAGGATCACGTGCTTGAGGACCAGTGCCCGGTTCCGCTGCCGCAATGTGGTGACCGTGGACACCTCGGGAAGGGTCAGCACGGGCCGACCACCGCCGGCTTCGACACTCATGGTTCCTCGATCGTATCAATCCGTGGCGGTCAGGTTCAGCGCGCGCAGCCGTGTCGTCCTGGTCGCGCGTACGACCAGGCAGCCCTCCCGCCAGAGGATGTCGAACGCCTCGGGGTCGTCGGCCTCGACCTCCCAGCCGTCAGGGCGGCGCTCGAGGGCGAAGTGCAGTTCCTCTCCCGCGCGCACGGTCATCGGGATCGCCTCGGCCTCCGTGTACGGCTGGCCCGCGTAGTGCCGCCAGACCTTATCACCGTCAACATCACCGTCAACCCCGGCGAACCGGTCGCGGAAGGCCGGGGACTCGTCGATGAACCCCCAGCTGGGGATGCGCAGCGGGGGACGTCCGAACGCGGCGTTGACGATCTCGGGGCGCTCCCGGCAGGCGGGCGGTTCCACGGCGGCCAGGAAGTCCTGCAGGATGGCCCAGGCCCGGTCGGGATCGACCCGCGCGCGGGGGTCGGAGATCAGCCCCCAGCCGTCGGGAACGTCGATGGAGACGGGCGAGGTGCGGGTGTCGAGCTTCTTCCACGGCCACAGGTTCCAGCCGATCTCGTACTGTTCGTACAGCCGGTGCATGGTGTAGATCCACTCCGGGGTGTTCTCCCCGCCCTCCCCCATGTAGATGGGCAGCCCGAGCCGGTCTCGCGCGTCGAGGTACTCCTGGATGCTGGAACGGACGGGCGGGCACCAGTAGCGGTGGAACTGCAGCGCGGAGTTGGGATCGATGACATCGGTGAAGATGGACCAGTTCGTAGCCCAGTGCGAGCCCTCGTAGACGATCAGGTGGTCCGGGTCGATCTCGCGGATCGCCGCGGTCAGGTCGTGGTAGAGGGCGAGCAGTTCGCGGGGGTAGATGTGCTGCCACTGGTTGGGCAGGGGCTCGTTGAGCAGGTCGTAGCCGAGGACGACGGTGTCGTGCCGGTAGCGGCGGGCGATCTCCCGCCACAGGTGGATCGTCAGCCGCCGGTAGCGCTCGTCCATGAACAGCTCGGGCTTGCCGTTCGGGGAGTCGTCGATGTTGGTGCCGGTCTGCCCGCCGGGGGCGCCGTGCAGGTCGAGCAGCACCCACAGCCGGTGGTCTCGGCACCAGCGCAGCAGATCGTCGATGTGGGCGAAACCGGACTCGTGGAAGGCTCCGTCGTCATCGACGAGGCCACGTGAGTTGAGTGGCAGCCTGACGTGGTCGAAGCCCATACGGGCGATGGCGGCCACGTCCTGCTCCGTCACGAACGCCGCGCGGAATCCGGCCCAGAAGTCGGCGGCCCGGCCGGGGCCGACAAGGGATTCCACGCGACGCTCGATCTGGCGAGGTGAGCTCATCTCGTCACCGAACTTCCACATGTAGCCCTCTGGCAGCAGCCAGTTGCCGAGACCGATGCCGCGCAGGAGCAGCGGGGCCCCCGACCCGTCGGTCAGCCGCGGGCCGTCGGCGCGGACGAAGCCGGTGAAACGATTGCTCATAGAGTTCTTTCCTCTACTTGAGTCCGGACAGGGTGAGTCCCCGGACGATGTGGCGTTGGAAGACGACGAAGACGATCAGGATGGGGATGACCATGAGGGTCGATCCGGCCATCTGGAGGGACGGGTTGGTGGCGATCTGGCGGTTGAGGAGCGACACCCCGACCGTGAGGGTGTAGAGCCGCTCGTCGTTGGCGATGACCAGCGGCCACAGGAAGCTGTTCCATGAGCCGATGAAGGTCAGCACGACCTGCACGGCCAGGACCGGCCGGGACAGCGGCAGGACGATCCACCAGAGAATGCGCGCCTCGCCCGCGCCGTCGATGCGGGCCGCCTCGATCATCTCGGTGGGGATGGTGGTCATGAACTGCCGGAACAGGAAGATGCCGAACCCGGACACCAGCGTGGGCAGCACGATGCCGATCAGGGTGTTGGTCAGCCCCATCCCGTTGAGGACGAGGTATCCCGGGATCATGGTGACCTGGGAGGGGATCATGATCGTGACCAGCACCAGGAAGAACATGAGGCGGCGGCCGCGGAAGCGGAACTTGGCGAAGCCGTACCCGGCCATGGCCATGAGGACCACTCCCGCCATGCTGATCAGCACGATCGCGACCGTGTTGACCAGGTAGCGGCCGAAGTCGAGCTCCGCGAACAGCTGCGCGAAGTACTCGGGCGTCGGCTGCCGCGGTAGGAGGCGCGGCGGGTAGGCGACCGATTCCGGGCGGGGCTTGACCGAGGCGAAGACCATCCAGAGGAAGGGAAATGCGGTCATCAGGGCCCCCAGACTCAGGACGGCCCCGATGACCGCGGTCAGGCCGCGGGACCTAACGCTCCGCATCGAGCCTCCGCGCGCGCACCTGCACGAGGGTGGTCCCGGCGATGACCAGGAAGAGCACCACTGTTCCCGCGCTGGCGTAGCCGAACTGGCCCGAGGAGAAGCCCTTCTGGTAGAGGAACAGGGAGACGCTGGTTGATTCGCCCAGTGGCCCGCCCTTGGTCAGCACGAAGGGCTCGTCGAAGAACTGCAGCCAGGCGATGACGGTGGTCACGGTGACGAAGAGGAGCGCGAACCGCAGCAGCGGGATGACGACGGATGTGATCTTGCGTAGCTCGGAGGCGCCGTCGAGGTCGGCGGCCTCCAGGTACTCCTTCGGGATGCCCTTCAGCGCGGCCAGGAAGATGACGATGTTCAGTCCGGTGCCACGCCAGACGGCCACCAGCGCCACGGAGAACTTCACCGCGACCGGGTCGCTGAGCCAGCGCACGGGCGGCAGCCCGGCCAGCGACAGCAGGTGGTTGAACAGGCCGAACTGCGTGTTGTAGAGGTAGCCCCACACCAGCGAGATCGCGACGATCGCGGTGACGGCGGGCACGAAGTAGAAGGCGCGAAGCGCCCGGAAGAAGCGGCTCTCGCTCCTGTTGAGCAGCAGGGCGCTCGCCAGCGAGACGACGACCACGGTCGGTACGCCGAGGATCGCGAAGATCGCGGTGTTACCCGCTGCCTGCCAGAAGCCGTGGTCGGCGAACAGCCTGGTGTAGTTGCCGGCGCCGGCGTACCCGATCCTGGACCAGTCAGCCAGGCCGCCGAGGTTCATGTCGGTGAAGCTGACCGGCAGGGCGACCGCGATCGGCAGGATGCCGAAGGCGAGCAGCAGGAGCATGGTCGGGGCGATGAAGGCGTAGGGAGCCAGTCGTGACGTCATGACGCTCAGCCGACGTGGGTGCCGTTGGTCCGCGCGTACAGGTCCCGCAGGGCCGTTTCGCGGTCGGCGCCGGTGAGGGCGATGGAGTTCAGGCAGTCCAGGAGGGCCTTCCCCGTCTCGCCGTCCCAGTTGGGCACACGCGGCAGGGGCTTGGCGTCGGTCAGTTGCCTGGCGTAGACCGCGACGAGCGGGTCGGCGTTGAGTGCCGGGTCGCGGAGTGCGGCCTTGGCGGTCGGGAGCTCGCCGTCGAGTTTGTACCAGGCGAGCTGGGTCTGCGGTGTGGATAAGAAGTCGAGTAATCGCAGTGCGGCTTCCTTGTTGCCGCTGCCGTTCCACACGCCGAGGTTCGATCCGGCCAGCAGTGAGGTGTGCGCCGTGGCACCGGGGATCATGGCGACCGACCACTTGCCCCTGAGCTGCGGCGCGGCGGAGGCGACCGCGGCGGCCAGGTACGGGCCGGAGGCCAGCATGGGCGCCGCGCCGGAGATGAAGCCCTGGATCTGGTCGAAGTCCGCGTCGGTGGGCACGCTCTTGTCCGTGTACAGGCCGGTGTAGGTGTCGACGGCCTTGCGGAACGCGGGGGTGTCGAAGGTGATCTCGCCGTTGGCGCCGACGACGGCGCCGCCCTGGGCCCAGGTCATGATGACGGGCAGGGCGCTATCCCACTGCGGGACGTAGTAGCCGTACTGGCCCTTGCCGCGACCTGCCAGGAGCTTGGCGTCGGCGCGGACCTCGTCCCAGGTCGCCGGCGGCTTGGTGATGCCCTTCTGGGCGAGGATGTCGCTCCGGTAGAACAGCACGCGGGTGTCACTGACCCACGGGACGCTCGTCGCGTTGCCGACGCCGTCGAGGAAGTTGGCCGCGGCGAGGCCCGGGTGGTCCTTCAGAGTCTGGTCGTCGAGCTTGGCCAGCGCGCCGGAGTCGGTGAAGGTACGCAGCTTCGACAGGCCGATCTGGATGACGTCGGGCCCCTTGCCGGAGGCGACGGCGGTGGTGAACTTCTGGTCGACGGCGTCCCACGGGATGGCGACGGCGTCGACCTCGATGCCGCTCCGGCCGGAGAACGGCTTGACGAGTTGCTGGAAATGGGCGGAGCTGTCCCCCATGATCCATACGGTCAGGCTCTTGGGGGTGGCCGGCGCCTGGCCGGAGCAGGCGGCGAGGGCGAGCAGGCTCGCGGCGGCGATCGTGGTACGGGGCTTTCTCATCGGGGGATTCCCCTCACGCTGCGGGTACGGAGTCCATCTCAGGAATGCTGCCGTGCGCGACGATGAGGTCGCGATACCAGTGGGCGCTGAGTTTGGGAATGCGTTCCCGCGTGCCGTGGTCGACGTAGACGACGCCGGAGCGCTCGAGGGTGTCCATGAACGACCACACGAAGAATCCCCGCAGGTCGACGCCGTCGGCCAGGGCGCGGGCCGCGGCGGCGAAGGCCCGGCTGAGGTGGTCGACGCGCTCGGGGTCCAGGATTCTGCCGGAGGCCCCGTCGTGGTCGCGTCGGCGCGCCCCGCTCTCGCCGACGTAGAGCGGCAGCCCGGTGAACTCGGCCGAGACTCGCTCCAGCACCGCGTGCAGCGAGCCCGACGGATCGGCGGGCTCTTCACGTACGCCGAAGGGAGCCGCGGGATCGTGGCGGGCGACCACCCGCTGGGCGTTGCTGATCCCGGCGAAGTCGGTGGGCGTGCTGATGATCTCCAGGTCTCCGGTGCGCATGAGCGCCCACAGGCCCATGGGGTCGACGCAGTCAAGCACGAGCGCGCTGTAACGGCCGTGGTAGATCGGGTCCAGGAAGACGCGGTTCTTGACCGCGTCGAGCCTTCGCGCGGCGGCGCGATCGTCGGCGCCGTCGCCGGCGGCCACGACGTCGGCGACGAAGGTGGTGATGCCCACCTTGGCGTGGGGTGCCACGTCGCGGATGGCGAGGGTGGCCAGGCCGTGGGCGAGGCTCAGGTGGTGCGCGGCGGCCACGGCCGCGTCCAGATCGGTGCGGCCGGGGGCGTGCTCGCCGTACCCGTAGCCGAGGAAGGCCGAGCACCACGGCTCGTTGAGGGTGATCCACCGCGTGGCCAGGTCGCCGAGGGCCTCGACCGTGCGCCGGGCGTAGTCGGCGAAGCGGAAGGCGGTCTCCCGCTCGGCCCAGCCTCCTTCGGCTTCGAGCGCGGCCGGCAGGTCCCAGTGGTAGAGGGTGACGAACGGCTCGATGCCGCGGGCACGCAGCCCCGACAGCAGGTTCCGATAGAAGATCACCGCCTGGAGGTTCAGCTCGCCCCTGCCGGCCGGCTGCAGCCGTGACCACGACACCGACAGCCGGTAGCCGGTCACCTTGAGGGAGGCGAGCAGGTCGAGGTCCGATTCCCAGCGATGGTAGTGGTCGCAGACGGCCTCACCCCTGGGCGCGAACGTGTCCCAGATGCTGCGCCCGCGGCCGTCCTCGTCCGCGGCACCCTCGATCTGGTAAGCCGCCGTGGCCAGCCCCCAGGTGAACCCGGCAGGGAACGCGCGCACGTCGACGAGGTTCTCCATCAGGCACCTCCTATTAATATTTGGCTTAGGCTAAGCCGTAGACAAAGTAATCGCAAGAGGGGAGCATCGCAAGGGTCACGGGATGGAGGAGGCCCACGATGAACAACCACTGGAAGGCGGCCGCACTCGCGGCCGTCATCAGCGCCGCCACCCTGGCGGTGACCGCCCAGCCGGCGGCCGCCGCGCTCGGCTCGACCGACTTTCTCAAGGTCAGCGGCTCGGTGCTGAAAAAGAACTCAGGCACGGGAGCCACGATCAACTTACGCGGCACCAACCTCGGCGGCTGGCTCACCCACGAGGACTGGATGTCCCCTCTCGGGGAGTTCGCGCTGACCAGGAACGGCTGGACGGCCACCGCCTCCGCCGGCAACGCCTCACTCGCCATCGACGGCGACGACACCACCCGCTGGACCACCGGAGCCGACCAGAACGGCAGCGAGTGGCTGAAGGTGGACATGGGTGTGGTGTCGCGCTTCAACCGCGTCACCTTCGGCCACACCGACTTCGGGGGCGGCGACTACGCCCGCGCCTTCACCGTCGAGGTCTCCACCTCCGGATCGACCTGGACGAGCGTCCACAGTGGCGCCGGCAACGCCTCGAGTACCGTCACCACCGCCGGCTTCACCCCGGTGACCGCTCGCTACGTCCGCGTCAAACAGACCGGGACCGGCGACAAGTGGTGGTCGGTCGGGGAGTTCAACGTCTTCAACGACGCGGCCTCCTTCGACCGCGCCCAGTGGACGGCCTCCGCCTCCGGCGGCACGGGGTCCGCCAACCTCATCGACGGCGACGTGTCCACCCGGTGGACCAGCGGCGCCGACCAGACACCCGGCATGTGGGTCAAGCTCGACCTGGGCGCCCGGATGACGATCAACAACGTCACCCTCGACACCCAGAAGGACTCCACCTCCGAGGACGACTATCCGCGCGCCTACACCGTCCAGCTGTCCGACAACGGCTCGGCCTGGACGCAGGTGGCCAGTGGCACCGGGACCGCGAAGGCCACCAACATCAGCTTCCCCGCCGCCGGCGGCCGCTACGTGCGCGTCAACCAGACCGGCACGGACGACAAGTGGTGGTCGGTCGGCGAGATGTCGGTCGGGCTCAACCGCGACGACTACGACCTGCAGCTCACCCTCGACCAGCGCTTCGGCGCCACCGGCGCGCAGACGATCCGCGACGCCCATGAGAACACCTGGATCACCACCGCCGACTTCGACAACCTCGCCGCGATGGGCGTGAACTTCGTCCGCCTGCCCATCGGCTGGACGACATTGCTCAACACCGACGGCACCTGGAGGTCAAGCGCGTGGACCAAGATCGACTGGGCGATCGACCAGCTCTCGAGCCGGGGCATCTACACGCTGCTCGACCTGCACACCGTCCCGGGCGGCGGCTGCCCATGGGCCAGCTGCGGCCGCGTGGGCCCCAACCCGAACGGGTTCTGGGGCTCCACGACGTACCAGGACTGGGTCGTGGACATCTGGCAGGCGATCGCCGCCCGCTACGCGGGCAACCCCGCCGTGGCCGGGTACGACCTGATCAACGAGCCGCTGCTCGACTACACCGAGGACAGCGCCGACGTGGCGAAGAAGAGCGCGTACTATGACCGGCTCTACGACGCCGTCCGCCTCGTCGATCCCGACCACGTCATCGTCATGGGCGCGTTCTTCGGCTTCGGCGCCATCACGCCACCGTCGACCTACGGCTGGACCAACGTGGTCTACGAGCTGCACCCCTACGACATGCCGCACGCCACGGACTGGAACGCCCAGAACCAGCTGGTCACCAACCATCTCAACGCGCTGCCGGGACTGCTGTCCAACCCCGGCGTCCCGGTCCTGTACGGCGAGTACTCCCTGTACTACTACGACGACGTGTGGGCGCGCTGGATGGCCGGGCTCAACGCCCAGCAGCAGTCCTGGTCGAACTGGACCTACAAGACCAGGGGCACCGACGACGACGGCCAGGGCTACTGGGGCTTCCACTACAACCGCACCGCCCCGGTCCCGGTGATCAACACCGACGACTCGGCGACGTTCGTGCAGAAGCTCCAGCGCTTCGCCACGAGCACCTTCACCCGGAACGACCGCATGGTGGCCACCGTCACCAGGTACGCGGGAGGCCTGTCGACCTTCGCCCCCGTTTCGATCAGCAGAACCGGCTGGACGGCCACCGCCTCCGGGACGGGCGGCAGCGGCACGCTGTCCGGCGGCATCGACGGCAACAGCGCGACCAAGTGGAACAGCGGCGCCGACCAGACACCGGGCCAGTGGTACAAGATCGACATGGGCACCACGCGCACGGTCGCCATGGTGACCGTGCAAACCCCGGCCTCCTCCGCCGCGACCGATTACATGCGCGGCTACCGGCTGGAGTTCTCCACCGACGGCACCACCTGGACCACGGTCGGGAGCGGGATCGGCTTCGGGGGGAAGCGGCCGATCTCCGTCACCCCGCAGAGCACCCGCTACGTCAAGATCACACAGACGGGCACAGCCGACTACTGGTGGTCAATGGACGAGGTGACGATGTACTCCTCGTATTGATCTCGGTACGGCGGGGCCGCCCGCGTTCCCCGCGGGCGGCTCGAGCCGGGAGGCGAGCTGCCCGCGCGAAGTCACGCCGAGCTTGGGGAACATGCCCGACAGGTACGAGCCGACGGTCTTGGCGGACAGGTGGATCCGGGCGCCGATCTCCCTGTTCGACAGCCCGGAGGCGGCCAGCCGGGCGATCCGCAGCTCACGGGACGTCAGCACGTCCTCGGCACTGCGCTCCTTCACCGCGGTGCCGTCGTGTTCGGCCCAGATCGGGGCGCCGAGCAGGTCGAGCGTGGTCCGCGCCGCGGTGGCGACGGTGCGCGCCTCGGCCTGGCGGCGGTTGCGGTGCAGCCAGCGCGAGTAGGCCAGCTGCGTTCCCACTCTGACCAGCGGCCAGCGCGCCAGGTCCTGGCCGAGTGCCGCCGCGTACAGGTCCTCGGCGTCCGCGTCGTCGGCGAGCACGGCCCGCGCGTACGGCAGCTGGACGTGCAGTAGCGGAGCCGGTGCGAGAGCGGCGACGTGTTCGAGCTTGGCCAGCGCGGCGCGGGCCGGCGCCAGCCGGCGGCCGTCCACGGCGGCCGCGGCGGCCGCGGCGAAGGGCATGACCGCGGCGAACGCCTCCCTGCCCAGGCCCTCGGCGGGCTTGTCGAACAGCGGTTCCAGCTCCTCGTAGGCCCGGTCGTGGCGTTCGGCGGCCAGCCAGGCCAGTCCTCTGGCCAGCCGTACGCCTGCCACCAGGTCGAAGCGGCGGCTGCCGTCGGCCCTGGCGGCGAGCTTGAGCGCGCGTTCTGTTTCGCCGCGCAGCCCCGCGGCCACCGCCTCGGCGGCGGTGAGGGCGTCAGCCCAGCTCGGCTGATGGGTTTCAGCCAGCACCAGGCGGGCCTCGGCCGTCACCTGGGCGGCGCGGCCCCAGTCTCCCAGCAGGCACAGGTCGACCATGCGCAGGATGAGCACCTGGGCCAGCGGGCCGACCCGGCCGTGGTCGCGCAGCGTGGGCTCGGCCCTGGCCAGCAGGGCGACGGCGCGGACCGGATCGCCGATCGAGTGCGCGGCGAGTCCGAGCAGGCGCAGCCCCTCGGCGTCGGGCAGGTCCGCCACGGCCGCGGTGCCCGGTAGCCGGTCGGCCACCTCGCGGTTCCTGAGCACGGGCTCGGCCAGCGCCAGCGCGGCGATGTGCCGGGGGTCGGCGATGCTCGCCGGGGTGGCCGCCGCCAGCTCGTCGGCGGTCGCGGCGACCGCGGCCTGCGCGATGGAACCCGGGGCCGTGCGCTGGACCCGCAGGGCGGCGCCGAGCAGCAGGTCGAGGGCCAGGCCTGGATCGTGGCGAGCCCGCTTCGCCGTGGCGCACAGCCGCGCGACCCGCGCGGTGTCCGGCCGCGTGTCCTCGTCGGACACGTCGCGCAGCCATTCGCCCCTGGTCCTGTCCGCCGCCGTGAGACCCGCGTCGGTGGCGGCGTCGAGCAGGTCGTGGACGACATGCGACTGACCGAGGCCGTAGGCGAACTGGGCCGCGTCGAGCAGCCGCCGGCCCGTGGCCGTGCGGTCGCCGGTCAGCCGCGCGGACAGTTCGAGCGCCCATACGACGGGGGCGACGCCCCGCCGGTTGAGCGTCGCCGGACTGACGGTGGCCAACTCGTCGGCCGACTCGTCGTCGGGGCCGTCCACGGACTGGGCGCGATGCCAGGCACACCGGTGCGGCTCGTCCACCAGCACCGCTGCCAGCGCCTGGTTGGCGGCCCGCAGGCGTGCGGGGGGCTCGGCCCAGACGACGGCCGCGCGCGCCACGGGATGCCGGAAACGCAGGCGGGTGCCGTCCAGATGGACCAGGTTCGCCGCCGCTGCCTCGTCGAAGACGTCGACGGCGACCTCACCGCCGGTCAGGACCGCGGCGGCTCGCAGGATGTCCTGCAACTCACCGACGTAGTCCACGGCCGCCACCAGAACGGCATCCCTGACCGGCGGCGGCAGCTCGGCCAGACCTCCGGCGAACGCCCGCACCAGTGGAGCGGTCACCCGCGGCGGCGTCCACGAGTCCGACGGCCCGCCGTCCCGCCAGGCCTGCGGCAGCTCGGTCAGGGCGAGCGGGTTGCCTAGCGCCGTCCGCAGGATACGCTCGCGGGCGGTGACCGACAGGCCGGGGGCGTGGCGGCCCAGCAGCACCCGTGAGGAGTCGTCATCGAGCGGAGGAACGTCCTGCACGGGCAAGGTCAGCTCCGGCATACGTGAGATCTCGGTGGCGCGCACGGCGGCCACGAGGACGATGGGGTCGTGGCCGAGCCGCCGGGCGATGAACCCCAGCGCCTGTCTACTGGGATGGTCGAGCCACTGGGTGTCGTCCACCGCCAGCACCAGCGGGCGCCGCGAAGCGCCGACGACCAGCAGGTGGAAGGCCGCCATGGCGGCCGCGAACGCCTGCGGCGCCGTCCGCGAGCCGTCGCCGATCACCGAACCGAGCAGGGCGCGCTGCGATTCCGGCAGGCTCTCCACCGTCCCTCGCAGGGGTGACAGCAGCTCGCGCAGCCCGCTGTACGGCGCGGCACCGGGTACACCGGTCACCGTGAGGACGGCCTTCCCTGCCGAGCGCGCGTGTTCGGCCGCGGACCGCAGCAATGAACTCTTTCCAACGCCTGGGCCACCGCGCAGCGCGAGGGAGCCACCGGTCTGCGGCAACCCGTCGATGAGGGCACGCAAGGCCGCCAGCTCCCCATCTCGCCCGAGCAGTCTCGCGTCGCGCATGCCGCCCCCAGCTTCCGAGGTCACCCGCGATCGTACGCGCGCGATCGACGGATGGACATGCGTCAACCGACTGATGTACGTGTCATTCGTCAGGCTCCATCTGCCGGAGACGGGACGCGAGCTGTGCCCGCGTGGTGATGCCCAGCTTGGGGAAGATCCGGTAGAGGTGGCTGCCGATCGTCCGCGGCGACAGGAACAGGCGTTCGCCGATCTCCTTGTTCGACAGCCCCTCCGCGGCCAACCTGGCGACCTGCAGCTCCTGGGCCGACAGCGTGTCGAGGGCCGAGGGCAGGCGTTCGGCCGCCCGCTCGCCCGCGGCGCGCAGTTCGGAACGCGCCTGGTCCGCCCACGCCCGCGCGCCGATGAGGTCGAGCGTGGTCTGGGCGGAGCGCAGCAGCAGGCGGGCCTCGACGGTACGTCGTCGCCTGCGCAGCCAGGCCCCGTAGGCCAGTTCCAGCTTGGCGCGCACGAGCGGCCAGCGGCTGAGGTCGTGCCCGAGGGCCGTGCCGTACAGCTTCTCGGCGTCGGAATCGTCGGCCAGGACGGCCCGCGCGTACAGCAGCTGGGTGTGCAGCAGCGGCGCGGAGGTGATCAGGGCCACCCGTTCGAGCTCGGCCAGCACATTCCCGGCCTCGGCCAGGTGGCCGCTGTTGAGCGCGGCCTCGGCGTAGAACATCACCCCGTCGAACGACTCGCGCAGGTGGTGGCTGGGGTCGGCGGGGTCGTACGGCCTACGCAGCTCCTGGTAGGCCTGCTCGTGGTCGCCTGTGACCAGCCGGGCGATCCCGCGTGCCAGCTGCACGCAGCACAGCAGATCGTTGAGCCGGTCGCGACCGGCCTCCGCCTCCGCGGCGCCGGCCAGTTCGAGGGCGCGCTCGGTCTCGCCGCGCAGCGCGCACCAAATGGCCACCAGGGACATCGACCCCGTCGTCCACAGGGGCTGGCCGCTGTCGCCCGCGACGCGGTTGCCCTCCTCGGCCACGGTTATCGCCCTGTCCCAGTCGCCCATGTAGAGGTAGTCGCCGATCTGCATGGTGAGCACGTGGGACAGCAGGCCGAGCCTGCCCTCCTCGCGGAGCAGCAGCTCCGATCTGCTCAGCAGGTCGGTGGCCCTGGGCAGGTCGCCGACCGCGTGGGCGGCCATGCCGAGCAGGTGCAGCGCGACGGGGTCCAGGGCGCTGGCCGGAGGCACGGCGGCCAGCAGGTCCCGTACGGCCGAGCCGCGCAGGACGGGCTCGGCGACGGCGATGGCCGCGACGTAGCGGGCGTCGGTCGTGGACACGGTCAGGGACTCGGTCACCTCGGCGACCCTGGCCCTGGCCTCTGGGCCCGTGTCGGCCCACCAGCAGCGCAGGGCCGCTCCGTGCAGCAGGTTGAGTGCGAGGTCGAGGTCGCCTGCGGCCGCCGACCGCGCGGCGATGTCGCACAGCTCGAACACGCGCCCCGCGTCGCCGGGAACTCCGTCGTTGAAGATCTCCTTGAGCCATTCCATCCGGGCACGATCCAGCTCGGACAACTCGTTGCGCGCGGCCTCGGTGAGCAGGCGGGCGACCATGTCCGCGCGCCCCAGGCCGAAGGCGTGCTCGGCGGCCAGCAGCAACCGACGCCCCTTGGCGCCGGGGTCGGTCGTGAGCTGTGCGGCGCGCTCGAGCGCCCAGATACCCGTGGCGACCGAGCCGCGCCTCAGCGAGATGACGTGGCTGGCCTCCAGTTCGTCGGCGACGCCGTCGTCCGGGCCGATGATCGACTGCGCACGGTGCCAGGTGCGCCGGTAGGGGTCGTCGGCCAGCGCCTTCGCCATCGCGGCGTTGGCCGCCAGCCGCCGGGCCATCGACTCGCTCTGCAGGACCGCGGATCGCACCAGCGGGTGGTGGAAGCTCACCCGCGTGCCCGCCATCCGCAGCAGCCGGGCCGCGATGGCGCCGTCCAGGTCCGCCGTGCCCAGCCGCCGCCCGGCGAGCACCGACGCGGCGGCGACGATCTCCGCCAGTTCGCTGCCGTAGTCGATCGCCGCGACCAGGAGCATGTCCCTGGTGGGGGCGGACAGTTCGGCGATACGGCCGGCGAAAGTGTGCTCCAGCCGCGTGGTCAGCGACGACGCGGAGTCCGGGCCGTCCGTTGCGGGCCCTCCACGCAACCGCGAGGTCTCGGCCAGTTCCACGAGTGCCAGCGGGTTTCCCTGTGCCTCCCCCAGGATCCGCTCTCGCCCCGCGGCACTGAGATGGCCCGGGCAGGCCAGCAGCAGCCGCTCTGAGGCGTCCGCGTCGAGCCCGGCAACGGGGAATTCGGCCAGCCCGGCGTCCGCGAACGGGGTCGCGTGCCCGTTGCGGACGGCACCGATGATCAGGATGGGGTCCCGGTCGACACGGCGGGCCACGAACGTGAGCGCCTCCTGGCTGGGCTGGTCGAGCCAGTGCAGGTCGTCGATGGCCACGACGACCGGACGCTCGGCCGCCAGCTCCGCGAGCAGGTTCAGCACGGCCAGCGCGACCCTGAACGGCTCCGGCGCGGGCCCGTCCCCCGCGCCGAGCGCGGACAGCAGCGCCCTCTCCTGCGGTCCCGGTAATCGGCTCGCCGCCTCGAGCACCGGCCACAGCAGCTGGTGCAGCCCGGCGAAGGGCAACCGTGCCTCCGCCTCGACCCCGGTGGCCTCCAGAACCCGGTGACCGGCCGCGGCGGCGAGCTCGGCCGCCGCGTGGAGCAGCGACGACTTGCCGATACCCGCCTCGCCCAGCATCACCAGGGCGCCCCCCTCGCCGGGCAGCCGCCCGACCAATCCGCCTAGCGCCTCCAGCTCGGCGTCCCTGCCCATCAGACCGAGGTCGGTCGTCAATTAAGGCTCCCTTGGATGCGTGAGGATGGTCATACTTTAGACAGGTTGTAGTCCCAGCTCCTCGAGACGACCTCGGCGGTGGACATTGATCGACGGCCGTGAGCGCGAGTCGGCTCAGATCGAGGAGTCACTCCGGCTGCGGCGCGCCCTGCTGATCACCGGAGACGCCGGGCTGGGCAAGAGCGTTCTGATGCGGGCCGCTGTGGAGCGGGTACGGCGGGCCGGCGACACCGTGCTGCACGCGCGCGGATACCAGGGCGAGGCCGGGCTGGCCTACGCCACTTTGCACCAGCTCCTCCGCCCGGTCCTCGACCGGGCGGAGGCCCTGCCCGCGCTGCGGTCCGCGTTCGCCATGGACTTCGAGGAAACAGCGCCGGAACCCACGGCCGTCCGCGACGCCACGCTGACCTTGGTGACCGGCCCCGGCCGGGTGCTGATCGTGGTCGACGACGTCCAGTGGTGCGATCACGCGTCGCTGGAGGTGATCGCGTCCGCCGCCTCGATCGTCGCCGTCCTGGCCGCCACCCGCGGCGGCGCTCCCCCGTCCTTCGCCACCGGCTTCGCCACGCTCGCGCTCGGGCCGCTGCCCGCCGACGCGGCCGAACGCCTGCTGAGCCTGCAACCCAGCCCGCCCGCCGGGCCGCGCCGCCGGCGCCTGCTTCACCAGGCCGGAGGCAATCCGCTTGCGATCATCGAGCTGGCCAAGCTCGCCGACCCGCTGTGGGCGGGCACGGTTCCCGTCACCGAGCGCCTGCTGCGTCTCTACGAGGCGCAGCTCCTCGAACTGCCGCGAGCCACGCGGGACCTTCTCATGCTCATGGCGTCCGACGAACGGTTCGATCTCCCGGCCGCGGCGGAGACTCCCGGGCTGACCCGCCGCGACGAGCGTGGCCGGCCCGCGTTCCGCTACCCCGTCATCCGGTCGGCCGTCTACCAGGCGGCCTCCTTGACGGCCCGCCGTACGGCTCACCTGACCTTGGCGGCGGCACTCGGGCACGACCCCGACAGACGGGCCTGGCATCTGGGGGCCGCCGCGGCGGGCACGGACGAGGAGACGGCGGCGCAGCTGGAGGCCGCGGGCGAGCGGGCCGCGCGGCGCGGCGCGCCGGCCGAGGCGCTCATCGCCATGGAGCGCGCCGCGCAGCTGTCACCCGACGGCCGGGCGCGGGCCGGACGGCTGGCGAAGGCCGCCGGGCTCGCGCTCCACCACGAGCAGGTCGGCAAGGTCGAGCGGTATATCGCCACCGTGGCCGCGCTGACCGACGACCCCGGCGTGCTCGCCCGGCTCCAACCCCTGGTGGGCTGGGTGATCTCCAACACCGGGCGGCAGGAGGCGGCCATGGCCCTGCTGATCCCCGCCGCGGAGGCCGTCGCCGGCCACGCACCCATGGCGGCGATGGCGATCCTGCGGACGGCCTGTGACGTGGCCCTCCATTCCGGGCTGCGCACACACCGCGAGCAGATACGGCGGGCTCTCGCGGCGATCGCCGTGCCGGACGAACCAGACGATCCGCTGCCGTTCTGGGTGTCGGCCACCGCCGACCCGCTCGCCGCCCACAAGGACATCCAGGCCGCCGTCGAACGCGACCGGATCAGCCCGGACCCGGCCTTCGGCAACCGGCTGACGCTGGGCATGCTGGCCGCCCTCGGCGACCTCCCCGGTCCCGCCATCGACGTGCTCGCGCCGCTGATCGACCCCGACGGAGAGCCGGCGCTGCCCGACAGCAACAGCGCGTACCTCACCTTCTACGGCTTCGCCTGCCTGGACGCCGGCCTATGGGACAAGGCCGAGTCGGTCGCCGGGCACGCCGTACGGATCTCCGCCGCGACCAACCCCGGCCTGTCGACCGCGATGGCCCAGGCCCTGCTGGCGACGCTGGCCGCGCTGCGCGGACGGGCCGAGGAGGGGCGCGCGCTCGCCCACCGGTCGCTGACCTCCACCGACCCGCAGAGCAGGATCGTCACCGTCCGCTGCGAGCGGGCGCTCGGCCTGGCCGCCGCGGCCGAAGGCGGCCACGAGGCGGCCTACAACCACTTCCGCCGGCTGTTCACCGGTGATGGTGAGCCGGTGCACGACCACCACTCCTACTACGCGCTCGTCGACCTGGCCTCCGCGGCCGCTTTCACCGGACACCTCGACGAGGCGCAGCTCGTGCTCGACACCGCGGACGCCGACCTGGCGGGGCGTCCCACCGAGCGGCTGAGCCTGCTCGTCGGTACGGCGCGCGGCATCCTGGCCGTCTCCGACGAGGACGCCGAGCGCCACTTCGAGGCCGCACTCGCGGACCCCTCCGGCGACCAGTGGCCGTTCGAGCGGGCCCGGACGCGTCTGGAGTACGGGCAGAGGCTGCGCCGCCGGCACCAGATCGGGCGGGCGCGGGAGGAGCTGACCGCGGCGCTCGACGCCTTCGAGCGGCTGGGCGCCGAGCCGTGGGCCGAGCGCGCCAGGATCGAGCTGCGGGCGGCGGGCGTACAGCCGGAAGGAGGCCTGCTGAACCTGCTCACCGCCCAGGAGCTGCAGATCGTCCGGCTCGCCGGGCAGGGGCTGACGAACAAGGAGATCGGCGAGCGGCTGTTCCTGTCACACCGTACGGTCAGCACCCACCTGTACCGGATCTTCCCGAAGCTGGGCGTCTCCACCCGGGCCCAGCTGCACGCCTTCGCCGACGAGCTTGGCCATCATGGCGGTCAAATGACGCAAGACCCTCCGGCCGGCAACCCCTAGCGTCGTCCTCGCGGACCATCCGAGGGGAGCCTGCCTATGCTCGTGCTGTTCGACACCGCCACCGTGCCTGCGGGCGATCGCCTGGACAGGCTCAGCGAAGCGGTCGGGGACGCCGTCGTCCCGGTCGAGATCGAGCACCACACCAGCCCGGACGCCGTGGCGGCCCGGTGCCTGGGCCGCAAGGTGGGCGGGCTGTCCATGATGAGCCTCCGCACGACACCCGTGACCCTGCGGCGTACCGCCCGGCTGGCGGGAGCCGATCAGGAACCGCAGCTGCTGCTGGAGCGTCAGCAGGCCGGGCGGCGCGTCGTCACGCAGGACCGGCATCGCACGGTGCTGAAACCCGGCGACATGAGCATCCTCGACACCGCCCGGCCCTACACCTCGGCTCACCCCGACGGGGTGGACGAGTACTGCGTCCGCGTCAGCCGAGCCGAGCTGGGGCTGCCGGAAGAGGTACTGAGCCGTGCGGGCGGGATGCGGCTCGACCCGCGCAACCCCGTCGCCGACCTCGCGGCCTCCTACCTGTCGCGGCTGGCCGACCAGCCCAGGATGGAGGCGTTCGAGACACCCACCATCGAGCTCATCAGGGCGGTCATCCTCACGCAGCTGGGCGACGGCTCGACGGGCCGCCAGTCCCTGGAGGACACGCTCGCGCTGCGGATCATGGACTTCGCGCGGCGGCATCTGACCAACCGCGACCTCAACGCCGCGAAGATCGCCGCCGCGCACAACATCTCCGTCCGCCACCTGTACGCCACGCTCGCCCGATCCGGCATCGTCCTGGGAGAGTGGATCCGCGAGCAGCGGCTCGAAGGCTGCCGGCGTGATCTGGCCAGAACCGACCGCAACGCCAAGACGATCTCCTACATCGCGCACCGCTGGGGGTTCGGCGACGCCACCCACTTCAGCCGCGCCTTCCGCGCCGCCTTCGGGATGTCCCCCAGGGAATGGCGCGCCCTGCACGCCGGCGCAGGATCCCGTGCACACGCGACAAAGTAGACGCCCTTCCCCCGGCCTAGCGTGATCGGCGTCCACCACGACGAGAGGGAGCGAGAGGGAGTACGTCATGACCAACGAGGAACTCGAAGTCCAGGTCGCCGACGAGCTGTTCTGGGACCCCAAGATCGACGACAGGGCCGTCGCCGTTTCGGCCGACGGCGGCATCGTGACGCTGCGCGGCACGGTCGGCAGCCTCCGCCAGAAGCGCGAGGCCCGCAAGGCCGCCGAACGCGTCTACGGCGTGGTCGAGGTCGTCAACGACCTCGACGTACGGCTGCTGACCGAGCACCGCAGGAAGGACGCGGATCTGCGCGGCGACGTGCTGCAGGCGCTGATGCTCGACGCGCTCGTGCCCTCCACCGTCGACGCGCAGGTCAAGGATGGGCACGTGACCCTCACCGGCACCGCCGAGTGGCACTACCAGCGTGACGAGGCCGAGTTCGTCGCCGGGAACATCCTCGGCGTGACCGGTGTCCAGAACGACGTCACCATCCTCGGACCGCTGCCGAGCACCGGCGACGTCGACGACTCGATCCAGCGGGCGCTACGACGCGACGCCAAGCTCGACGCACAGGGCATCACCGTGGAGACGATCGGGCACACGGTCAAACTGACCGGTGACGTGCGATCGTGGGCCGAGCGCGACGCCGCGGTCGCGGCCGCATGGGCGGCGCCCGGCGTGAAGAACGTGAACGACCGGCTCATCGTCTCCTACTACTGACCCTTCCCCAAGCGGCCGCGGACCTGGTCTCCCTCGGTCCGCAGCCTTTCCGACGCTCGAACGCCCCGGGACCGTGACCGTTGTCCCGGGGCGCTGCGGTGTGTGCGCCCTGCGCGACCACTCGGCTTTTCACGCACCGACGCAGTCGAATGACGCAAGTCCGTCACTCCTCTCACAGCTCATCCTGGGGAAACGGTTGCGAGAAGGAGACAGCATGATCACGCAGTTCACGGATCCCGTGCAGTACGGCGACTTCGGCACGTGGCTCAAGTCCGTCGCCACGCTGCGCCAGGAAGGGCCCCTGCACCGGGTCGAGGTGGAGGGGTTCGACCCCTTCTGGGTGGCGATCGGGTACGACACGGTGGTGGAGATCGAGCGGCAGCCTGACCTGTTCCACAACGCGCCGCAGCCGATCCTCACCAATCAGGAGGGCATCAGGCTGCAGAGCGAGAGCGGTGTGCAGCCGCGCACGCTGATCCAGATGGACGCCCCCGACCATCCCAGGTACCGCAGGTTCGGCTACGAGTGGTTCCGCCCGGCAAACCTGGACAGGCTCCAGCCGCGGCTGGACGAGCTGGCCGAGCATGTGGTCGAGCGGATGCGGCAGCACGGCGGCCGGTGCGACTTCGCCGCCGACATAGCGCTGCACTACCCGCTGCGGGTGATCCTGGAGATCCTGGGCCTGCCGGAGTCGGACTATCCGCTGATGCTGAAGCTCACCCAGGACTACTTCGGCAGCGAGGACCCGTCGATCGCCAGGAACGGCGACGTCTCCCGGGCGGGCGAGGTGCAGATCCTGCAGGACCTGTTCGACTACCTGCACGCGCTGACCGCCGACCGGCGCGCCCGGCCCACCGACGACCTGGCCGGTGCGATCGCCGCGGGGACGATCGACGGCGAACCGTTCCCTCCCCTGGAGACGGCCAGCTACCACATGATCATCGCGACCGCCGGGCACGAGACGACCAGCAAGGCCATCGCGGGCGGTATGTGGGCACTGATCGAGCACCCTGCCCAGCGCCGCCTGCTGACGGAGCAGCCCCAGCTCATCCCGGGCGCGGTCGAGGAGATGCTGCGGTACGTCTCGCCGGTGCGCCACATGATGCGCACCGCCACCGCCGACACCCGCATCGCGGGCCAGAAGATCGCGGCGGGCGACTGGATCCTGCTGTCCTATCCCGCCGCCAACTACGATCCGGCGAGGTTCGACGACCCGATGGCCTTCGACGTCCTGCGCGCGAACGCCTCAAGCCAGCTGTCCTTCGGGTACGGCAGGCACTTCTGCCTGGGCGCGCAGCTGGCGCGCATGGAGATACGGACCCTGTTCCGCCACCTGCTCCCCCGCCTACACGAGATCGACTTCGACGGTGAGCCGGTCATGACCCGCGCCACGTTCGTCGGCGGCCCCAAATGGCTGCCGATCCGCTACGTGCTGGAAGCCTGACGTGCGGACGCCCTCCCCCGGATCCAGGGGGAGGGCGTCGGGTGCCGGAGGGTGTCACGTGGGCTGGGCGGCCGCCTGGCCGACGTTCCTGGGCCGGATCGACGTGATGACGGACGAGACCCCGAACACGATGCCGAACAGGCCGAACACCGAGGCCGGCGACACCGCGCCGATGTCGGGCCTGATGAACAGCACCACGCCCAGGGTGAGGGACACCAGGCCGCCGATCGCCCACATCGCGAGGTCTCCAGCGGTCTGACCGCTGCGGAAGGCCGTCACCACCTCCATGATCCCGGTGGCGAACGCCCAGGCGGCCACCCAGATCGCCAGCACGAAGGCGGTGATCCCCGGCCAGATCAGCACGCCCGCCCCGGCCGCGATGGACAGCAGCGCCGGCAGGATGAAGCCGATCACGGGTCCGGCGCGGTCGCCGGTGAAGGCCCGGCTGAAATCGAGAATGGCCGCCAGGAAGGCGTAGGCGGCGAACAGGACGACAAACGCTCCCACGGTGACGTTGGGCCAGGCCACGGAGACCACGCCGATGATCACCGAGAGGATCCCACGCCACAACAGGGACGTGGACGCCGACTTGAGCATGAGCATCTCCTTCTGCTCGGGAGTGCTACCGGCCACGATCGCCCGCGTCGGGCGTGTCCGCTTGCGTCAATCGACTGCCGTCTCGACGGCCGCCGTTCACCGCGGCGTGGATCTCGGTGGTGAGCCGATGGATGGTCTCGGTCACCTCCGTGTTGTGGCGCAGCTCGAGCTCCTGGGCGTTGTAGTCGTGGTCCGCCTTGCGCCGCGCGAACTCGGCCTGCCGGTTCTGGCCGATCATCACGAAGGTGGACAGGAAGATGGCCTCCAGCGAGACGATGAGCGTGAGCGTCTGCCACGGGCTCTTCTCGATCCAGATCATCCAGACCGCGAACAGCAGCGCGTGGATATAGACGAACCACATCGACCCGGCGAACTTCGTGATGGCGTCGGCGACCCGCAGCTGGCGCTTGTTGGCTCGGGCGGCCTCGGCCGCGAGGAATGCCGGGTGCCTGTTCGGGTTGGTGGGCATCGGTCGGCGCCTTTCCTGTGACGTTTCGGCGGTCGTCACGCTAGAAAGCGCCTGGCGCGGAGTCTTGCGTCGATCGACTGAATCGGATTCCTCCGCTGTGGAGCGAGTGGAACGGCCGCTACCGCGACAGCGTGCGCGACTTCCTGGCTACAGTCGACATCCTGCCCCTGACTCCCGGCTTTGACCACAGGACATCGACGCTAGTCCAGATCGTGGTCGGCGGAGAGTTCGCGGCCGGGGCCGAGGAAGTCCACGGCGTACTCGGTCGCCTCACCGTGCTGGTCCCAGTAGTGGTTGGTCATGGTGAGCACCGGCAGCCCGCCGTCCACCCCGAGCAGCGGGGCGACGTCCTCGGGGACCGGCCTGAGGGCGACGACGTCGCGCCGCCGTACGGCCCGGCGGCCGGTCCTCTCCTCCACCAGCCCGAAGGTCATCGCGGGCAGCGGCTCCGCGACCAGCAACTCGGGTGCGGCCTCGGCCAACTCTCCCGGAAGCCATGACGTCGACAGTGCGACGACGCCCCCGTCGTCGTGGTACGCGCGGCGGCGGCGCACCACGGGACTTCCCTCCTCGATCCCGAGCGCGTCGGCGACCTCCTCGGGTGCCGGGACGAGCTCGGCGCCCAGGATCTCGGCCCGCTCGCCCGGCCGGTAGCCGTTTCCGGTCGCCCGCAGCATCCGGAGCCGGTCGGGTCCGGTCGTGAGCTTCTTGGGTAGAACGGCGAGCGTTCCGATCCCCGGGACCGACTCCGCGTACCCCTCGGCCCTCAGCACGGCGGCGACCCGGGTGGCGGTCGCGGTGGACACTCCCTCGTCACGCATGATCTCCCGCACCGAGGGGATGCGGTCACCCGGACGAATCTCCCCGCTCTCGATCCTCGCCCTGATCCGGGCGGCGATCCGCCGGTACGGAGCCAACGCCTGCGGACTGTCACTCATCACACAACCCCTGTTCTAGTGCACTCTGAATCACCCGTTGACTTCATTGCTGCTCTAGAACACTATAGAGCTGCCTCCAGTCGGAGAACAGAGAGGGTGACCTGCCCATATCGCAGGAAGCCCTGTCGATGACGCGTCGACCGTGGTCCGGGTATCAGAGGCCCGCTACTCAGAACACTCCGCAGGCAGTGAAGCCGCTTTCAGGCGACCGCTCGGAACCACGCAGAAAGCCCGGAATCACACAGAAGCAGGAACGACCAGCCCCGGCTTGCCTAACTCTCGCAGGCCCGGTGGAAAGGAGCACTCGCCATGGAGCGTCACCCCCGTTCCGACCAGTCGCCTGTCCCTCGCGCCTCGGGGTCCGGAGAAGGGCACCGGCACATGGGTCAGAAGCACCCGCACCAGAGCACGCACCCCCTGATCGGCGACCTCCCGCGCATGTTCGCCCTGGCCCAGGGAGCCGACGAGGGGCGCGGCATGACCGAGGAGGATGAGGAGGCGACGAAGGTGGTGGCCTACGGACTGGTGTTGCCGGGCGGTCCGGCGACGACCGTCGGCGCGAACGGCCGTGGCTTCGGTGTGTGGAACAGCGCCCGCAGCGCCGCGCGACGACTCCACTCCGAGCTCGTCTGGCTCGGTGCGGACGCCGTCCAGCCGGGCGACACGGAGACGCTCCCGGAGTGAGGGGATCGACCCCGGAACACTCGCCCTTCGGGACTTCGCGACTTCGAGTTCCTGAGGTCACGGCACGGGACCCGGCAAATGATCTTGGGGTCCTCTTGATTCGCTGAGACGGGCGCGGCGGGACGGGAGGTCCCGGCAAGGGGGTCCGGGGACTCGACCGCCCCGCCGTGCCTGTCTGTTTCCCGGCAGGCGGTGGAACGGACAGCCCGGCTACCCCATGCCTCGTGTCCTTCCTCCCGCCTGCCGGGAGGTCCCCGCCGGGCGCGCGGCGGGGGATCCCCGCCGGGGGCCTGTCTGACGGGAGGTACTCCATCAGGGCCGGCCCGGCGGGGAGTCTGGGTCACACCTCGGTGTTCCTCCTGATCGGGACCACCTCCGCGAGGTTCTCGCGTCGCTTCTGCAGGGTCTGGAAGCCGACCAGGTCGTCGGGGAGCGCGTCCGGCACGTCCACGTCGAACCTGGACAGCGTCCTGGTCCGCATCGCGACCAGCGCGATGGCGGCGATGGCGAACGCGAACAGGATGTACATCAGCCCGACGCCCCGGCCGGGACCGGTGCCGATCACGGCGCCGACCGTGTCGGCCAGCGCGCCTCCGGGCATCATCAGCGGGTCGAAGATCGCGCTGCCGTACGGTGCGACCAGGCCGAAGCCGATGGGCAGCGTGGACCAGGCGATGAGCGTGTTCAGCGCGATGACCCGGCCGTGGAAGCGCTGCGGCACCTTGACCTGGATGATCGTGGCGTAGACGCCGTTGAGCATGGTCAGCCAGAACGACATCCCGAAGACGCCGATCGAGACCACGACCAGGTTCTGCTGGAAGCCGGTGACCAGGCAGAAGACCGACAGCACGAGGGTGGAGAGCATGACGCCGCGCAGCCTCTGCCGCCGGGGGCCGCCCCAGATGGTCATGGCCATTCCGGCGAGGAAGACGCCCAGGCCGCCGAAGAAGGAGACCCGGCCGACGTCGTCCAGGGTGGCGAAGCCCAGGACCAGCGGGGAGATGAGCAGGAACAGCGGGGACAGGAAGATGTTCAGGAAGGCGAAGAAGAACAGCATCGCGCGGAAGCCCCGGACGCCCCAGGAGAACTTCCAGCCCTCGACCATCTCCGCGGTCAGCGACTCCCTGCGCTTCCAGGCCATGGTCTTCGGGAAGGTGACGAAGAGCAGGACCCCGATGGCGAACAGGTAGGAGACGACGTCCAGGGCGAGGATGCCCTCCAGGCCGATCAGGGCCATCAGGCCGACGGCGACCAGCGGGACGATCAGCTGGGCGGTACCGGTGATCATCTGAACGACGCCGTTGGCGTGGCCGAGGAAGCGTTTGGGGACCAGCTGCGGGATCGCCGAGTTGTAGGCGAGGCGCTGGAAGGTGAGCGCCACCGACAGCAGCACGATGAGCGGGTAGATCTGCCAGACCTCGAGGTTGCCGGTCCACAGCAGCACACCGAGGATGAGCTGGGTGCCGAACGCCCCGGCGTCTCCGGCGAGCATGATCTTACGGCGGTCGTAGCGGTCGACGAGGGTGCCCGCGATCGGGGCGACCAGCATGCCGGGGACGAGCGCCAGGACCGAGAAGAGCGCGAACCTGACGAGCGAGCCGGTGGTGGTGTAGATCCACAGCGGGATGGCGAACTCGGTCAGCGACGATCCGACGATCGAGATGAGCTGGCCCGCGGCCACGGTGGCGAACCGCTTCATGCTCGGCTGGGGACCCAGCCGGGTCACGCCCGGTGGAAGGTCGCCTCCGGGCGCGGCTCCGCCCGTCCCTCCGGCGGGCCGCCCGGCGGCGTCCGGAGCCGTGGTGAGCCCCGCCGGGCTGTCCGGAACCGAGACCGACAGGTCGGAGTCCTGCAGCTCGGACAGTTCGGAGGCGCTCAGCGTGGACGTCCCCGCCGTCCCCGCCACCCCCGCCGCCGCCTCCACGGACGCGGTCTCGGGAGCCCCCTGCCGGGAGACGCCCTCGAGCCACCAGGTGGACTGTTCGGTACGGCCGAGCCCCGCGGTCTCCCCCGAGGCGATGGCCCGGTGGGTGCCGGTGACGATGGTGGACAGCTCCGCGGCCCGGTACTTCAGGAAGAAGTGCCCGGCCTCGTCGAGGACGACCACGGCGGTCGAGTCGGTCAACAGGTGCCACTCGCGGAAGCGCTCCTGGTAGAACTCGGTGGCCGGGTCGCGCTCGCCCGCGACGGAGATGATCGGCGCCTTCAGCGGCTCGACGCCCTCCTCGAACAGGCGGGTGAAGTAACGCTCGGCCTCCCTGGTGCCCTTGCGCCGGTTGTCGATCACCAGCTTGAGCTCCTCGCGGCCGAGGTCCTCCACGTCGAGGCCCGCCGCCTGCAGGGCGTTCGCCCAGACCTGGTCGCTGCGCAGCTTGTCGGTCAGGTTCGCCATCCACGCCAGAGCCGACTGCGGCCTGGCGAAGGGGAAGACGCCGCCGAGGTAGATGGCGTCGACCGGCCGGCCGGCCGCCTCGAGGCGCCGGGCGATCTCCACGGTCAGCATGACGCCGAGCCCGCAGTGGCCGTAGAGCGTCAGCGGCCCCTTGATCCCCTTGAGGATCTCCTCGGCGCACCCTTCCGCGACCTCGGCCACCGGGCGGGTCTCCTCGATCAGGCCCATCTCCTGCCCGGGTACGGCGACCGCGTGCAGCGCCCAGTTCTTGGGCAGCGCGTCGGCCAGCGGCTGGTAGATGGCCGCGCTGCCGCCGCCGTACGGCACGCAGACGACGGTCGAGGTGGCGGTGCGGGCCGGGGTGAGGCGGTGCAGGAGCATGCGCGGGCCCGAGTCACCGGCCTCGACGACCTGGGCCAGCTCGCGCACCGTCCGGTACTTGAACAGGTCCAGGATGCTGACCTGGCGCCCGCCTGCGGGGAGAGCCTTCCGCAGGCGGGCGACCACCTGTGCGGCGAGCAGCGAATGTCCGCCCAGGTCGAAGAAGTCGTCCAGCACGCCGACCTGGACCAGCCCGAGCACCGAGGCCCACACCGCCGCGATCGCCTCTTCGACGGGCGTCTCGGGCGGGACGAACCCGGCCTCCTGGTCGGGCCGTTCCTCGTCGGGCTCGGGCAGCCTGGCCCGGTCGACCTTGCCGTGCGACTTCAGCGGCAGCTCGTCCAGCCAGACGAACCGCGCCGGGATCATGTATTCGGGGAGCCGCTCGCCGAGCGTGGCGCGCAGCTCGCTCACACTGGTCTTCTCACCGACGAGGTAGCTGATCAGCCGGTCCTGGCGCAGCTCGACGACGGCGTGCGCGATCCCGGGCAGGCCGGTGAGCACGGACTCGATCTCCGACAGCTCGACCCGGTAGCCGCGGACCTTGACCTGCAGGTCGCGGCGGCCCAGGAAGCACAGGTCGCCGGAGGGCAGCCAGCGGCCGAGGTCGCCGGTCTTGTACATGCGCGCGCCGGGCTCGCCGTACGGGTCGGGCAGGAACCTGTCGGCCGTCAGGCCGGGCTGCCCGAGGTATCCGCGGGCGAGACGGTCGCCGCCCAGGTAGATCTCGCCGATCATGCCGGGCGGGACGAGCCGCAGGTGCTCGTCGAGCACGTAGACCCTGGCGCCGGGCAGCGGCGTGCCGATCGGCAGGTTCAGCGCCCGTTCGGCCGCGCCGGGAGTGACGGCGTGGGTGGAGATGCCGACCGTGGCCTCGGTGGGGCCGTAGTGGTTGACGACCGCGGTGTGCCCGGCCAGCTCGCGGGCCCAGCTCCACCTGGACGCCTCGCCGCCGAGGATGAGCAGCTTGCGCGGCAGCAGCTCGGCGGGGTCGGCGTCGGCGAGCAGCGACGCGAGGTGGGAGGGGGTCATCTTGATGTAGTCGGTACGGCCCAGCCGCTCGGCGATCTCCTCGACCGGGGACTGCGGGTCGACCAGGTGTAGTTCGCCGCCGGTCATGAGCGACAGGTAGAAGATCGTCACGCCGAAGTCGAACGAGAGCGACTGCAGCAGCGTGTAGACCCCGGCCGGTTCGACCGCGAAGCGCTCCCTGACCCCGGCGAGGTAGTTCAGCACCTGCCGGTGCTGCACGCCGACGCCCTTGGGCCGCCCGGTGGTGCCGGAGGTGTAGATCACGTACGCCAGGTTGCCGGGCGTGATCTCGGGCGCCTCGAAGGCGGTCTCCTCCAGGGGCTCGGTGTCCAGGCAGACGGCCGGCGGCGCCGAGTCGCCCGTGACCAGCTCGCGCAGGGAGGAGGTGGTGACGACCACGGCGGCTCCGGAGTCGCCGAGCATGTAGGCCAGGCGGTCGCGGGGCTGCTTGGGGTCGAGCGGCACGTAGGCGCCGCCGGACTTCAGCACTCCCAGCAGGGCCGCCGCCACGTCGACCGACTGGTCGAGCAGGACGCCGACCCGGCTGTCGGAACCGATGCCGTACCTGTTGCGGAGAAGCGCGGCGATCCGGTCGGAGCGGCGGTCGAGTTCGGCGTAGGTGAGGGCGTCGTCCTCGTGGACCACGGCCCTGGCGCCGGGGGTCAGCGCGGCCTGGGCGGTGACGAGCTCGTGGAGCAGGTCGTGGCCGGTGGGGGTGAGCGCGGTGCCGGAGCCGAAGCCCAGGACCCGTTCCCGTTCCTCCTCCGACAGCAGCGACAGCTCCCCGACGCGCGTCCCGGGGGCGGCGACGATCGACCACAGCAGCGTCTCGAACCGGGACGCCAGCAGTTCGACGGTCTCCGGGTCGAACAGCGCGGTGTTGTAGGTGAAGTTGCCGACCAGGCCGTCCGGGCTCTCGAAAAGGTACAGGGCCAGGTCGTAGCGGGTGGTCTTGGCGGGGAGGGTCACGTAGGAGACGCGCCCGTCCTCCTCGCCCGCCTTGTAGTTCTGCAGCGCGAACGTGACCTGCACCAGGGGCGACCTGCTGACGTCGCGGACGACGTTCAGCTCGTTGACGAGCCGGTCGAACGGGAGCTCCTGGTGGGCGAACGCGTCCAGCGCGGTCTCGCGCGTGCGCGCCAGGAAGTCGTCGAACGCCGGGTCGTCCGACAGGTCGGCGCGGAGCACCAGCGTGTTGACGAACATGCCGACGACGCCGTCCAGCTCCGGCAGGCCGCGTCCGGCGACCGGGGAGCCGACCGCGAAGTCCGACTGCCCCGAGTAGCGGGCCAGCAGGACCTGGAAGGCCGCCATCAGCGTCATGTACGGCGTCGCGCCCGCGGCCTTGGCCAGCTCGGTGAGCCGCCCGGTGAGGTCGGCCCCGATCCCGAAGTCGAGGGCGGCTCCCTCGTACCCCTGCTCGGCCGGGCGCGGCCTGTCGGTGGGCAGCTCGATCGCCGGGAGCCCGGCGAGCCTGTCACGCCAGTGGTCGATCTCGCGGCGGTGGTCGCGTCCCCGCTGCCAGATGGAGTAGTCGCCGTAGCCGACTTCGACGGGCGGCAGGGTCTTGCCGTCGTGCAGGGCGAGCAGCTCGCGGATGACGAGGTCGACGGACCAGCCGTCGACGACGGTGTGGTGCGCGGCGAGCAGGAGGACGTGGTCGGCGGGGGCGAGCCGGACGAGGACGGTCCTGAACAGCGGGCCGTGCTCCAGGTCGAACGGGGTGGCCAGTTCCTGGTCGAACAGCTCGACCGCGGCGTCCAGGCCGGCGGCCTCGGTGACGCGCAGCTCGGCGGGGCGGGGTTCGTCGACGACCAGCTCGGGGGTGCCGTCCTCGGTGGTGAGGAAGCGCATCCGCAGGGCCTCGTGGCGGGTGACGATCTCGTCCAGGGCCCGGCGCAGGGCGTCGACGTCCAGCTCGCCGTACAGGCGCACCGCGACGGGGACGGTGTAGGTGGTGGTGCCGGGGCGGTACTGCTCCAGGAACCACAGGCGTTCCTGCGCGTGGGACAGGGGCGGGGTGGTGGCGGGGTCGCGGGCCGTGATGGTCCGGGACTCCTCCCGGCGCCGGAGCCGCTGGGCGAGCAGGGCCCGTTTGGCGTCCGACAGCGTTGTCTCGGTCATTGCAGCTCCATCCGGAGGGCGGCGAGGAAGAGCGCGGCGTCCCTGCCGTTGATCAGTCGATGGTCGTAGGCGAGGCCGATGTTGGCGACGGTTCGCGTCGTCACGGCACCGTCCTCGCCGAGGACGAGTTCCCGCTGTGGTGAGGTGATCGCGAGCGCGCAGACCGTCCCGGGGAAGACGAAGGGGATCGCGAGGACGACGTCGGCGTCGGTGTGCAGGGTGACCGCGATGTTGGCGCCGGTGAGGTCCCGCTCCCTGAAGTCGCCCTCGGTCGCGGCCAGCCGGTACCGCATGAGCGTGTCGGCGATCTCCCGCAGCGACCCGGTGTCGTGGACGACCGGGACGTAGAGGCCCTCGCCCATGTCGAAGGTGACGCCGACGCGCGGGGCGTCGGCCGTGCGGGCCCGGTCCCCGTCGATCGAGGCGAAGAACAGCGGGAACGCCGGATGCAGCGCCGCCACGGCCTGGACGAACAGCTCGGCCAGCCCGACCGGCCTGCGGACCTCCCGGCTCAACCCCCTGGTGCGCTCCAGGGCCGGGCCCACGTCGAACTTCATCGCGGTGTAGGCGGCGGGGATCGTGTCGTGCGAGGTGGTGACGGCTCTGGCGACGGCCCGCTGGACCCGGGACAGCGTGTGCGTCCCCGCCGCGTTCCCCGCTTCGGACGTGCCGTCCGCGGTGTCCGCGGTATCCGTACCGCCCGCGGTGTCCACACCGTTCAGGCCGCTCGCACCGCCTGCACCGTTCAGGCCGCTCAGGCCGCCCGCACCGTTCGAGCCGCTCAGGCCGCTCGCGCCGCCCGTGCCCGCGAGGCCCGCACCGGACGGGGCGCCCGCCGCCCCGGCCAGGCGCTCGACGTCGGCGCGCCGGACGACGGGCAGGCCGAGCGCCTCGACCTGGGCCGCGGTGACGCCCAGCTCCGCCATCAGGGCCCGGGCGGGGTCGGTGATGACGGACTCCCGCGCCGGGAGGGAGGATCCGGCGACCGGCTCCTCCCCCACCGGGGCCGCGTCGCCGAGGACGGGCGCGTCCGGCCCCGGGGTGATCCGGGCGAGGAGCGCCCCGGGGGCGACCCAGGTGTTGAGCGCGGCGACGTGGTGCAGGTAGCCGGGCTCCTCGGCCTCCAGTTCGTCGGCCGCCTTCGAGGTCTCCAGGACGGCGACGGGCTCTCCGGCTCTGACGGGCTTGCCGTCCTCGACGAGCCACTCCACGACGAGGTACTCGGTGTCGTTGTTGTTGAGCTTGGGGACGCGGATGTCAGCCACGCAGGGCCTTTCGTACGGCGTGCCGGATCGTGGACTCCCCCGCCAGGACCTCGTTCTCGAGGTGGGCCGCGGTGGGGATCACGCTGGCCCTGGAGTGGACGAGACGGACGGGACCGCGCAGGCGCTCCCACAGGCGCTCGTGCAGGAGATGGGCGACCTCACTGCCCCAGGTGCCGCCCGCCGTGCTCTCCTCCGCGACCAGGACGACGTCGCCGAGGTGGGGCACCAGCGCGTCGACGTCCAGCGGGTAGAGGCGGGACGGGACCAGCAGCCGGCAGGAGATCTCCTCCTCGAGGATCAGGGAGCGCATCGCGGCCAGCGTCCGGTGCGCCATCCCCCCGGGCGCGACGATCACACAGTCGGGCCGGTCGCCCAGGTCGACGATCGCCAGCTCGCCGTCGCGGCGGACCTGGAACATCGGGTCCACCTGGTCCATCTGCCGGGTGTAGAGAACCTTGTCCTCGAAGAACAGGCACGGCTCGCCCCGTTGCAGCATCGCCGTGAACACGGCGCGGTTGTCGTGGAAGGGCGACATCTCGTACAGCGACAGGCCCGGCATGCCGACGAAGTGCTTCTGCATGCTCTGGCTGTGCGTGGGGCCGTAGCCCCGGCCGCCGCCGGTCGGGCAGCGCACCACCATCCGCAGCGGCAGGCGGCTGCCGTACATGGAGACCGACTTGCTGGCGAAGTTGCAGATCTGGTCGAAGGCGAGCGCGACGAAGTCGCCGAACATGATCTCGGCGACGGCCGTGTTGCCGGTCAGCGCCAGGCCCGCCGCGACGCCGGTCAGGGCGCCCTCGCTGATCGGGGTGCCGATGACGCGCCCGGGGAAGCGGATGGAGAGGCCCTTGGTGATCTTGAAGGCTCCGCCGTACGGGTCGAGGACGTCCTCGCCGATCACGTAGGCGGTGGGGTCGTCGTCCAGCAGCCCGTGCAGGGCCGCGTTGAGGTTCTCCGCGACTCTCACGACGCCTCCCAGCGGGACGGCGGGCGGGCGGCGACCTCGTCGGCGACGGCCTGGACCTCGGCCCTGACCGGCCCGTCGAGCCGGTGGAACTGGTCGGGGTGGTCGCCCGCGTAACGGTCGTACCAGTCGTTGTCCCTGGCGGCCCGCATGGCCTCGGGGGGACGGGTGTCGTCGCCCTTGCTGTGCGGACCGAGCCGGTGGGTCACGAACTCGACGACCAGCGGCCTTCCCGCGCGCACCTCGGCGATCGGGATCTCCAGCGAGGCCCTGATCTCGTTGACGTCGGTCGAGACGACCAGGTGGTGCCGGACGCCGAAGGCGGCGGCCCGGCCCGCGACGGTGCCGGCCATCTGCGAGCTCGTCGGGGTCGACTGGGCGATGCCGTTGTTCTCGACCACGACCAGCAGCGGGAGCCGCCAGAGCGCGGCCAGGTTCAGCGCCTCGTAGACGGCCCCCTCCCCCCAGGTGCCGTCGCCGATGTAGACGCAGGCCAGCGTGCCGGGCTCGGACCGCTTGAGGTGGAGGGCGACCCCGGCGGCCACGGGCAGGCTCTCGCCCTGCACTCCGGTCGACATGTAGCGGTCGCGGTGGATGTGCTGGCTGCCGCCGACACCTCCGCAGACCGCCCCCTCCCTGCCCATGATCTCGGCGAGCAGGCCGTGCGGGTCGGCGAACCTGGCCAGGTAGTGGCCGTGTCCCCGGTGGTTGCTGAAGACGTGGTCGTGTTCGCCGAGCAGCGGGCGCAGCGCGACCGGGACGTACTCCTGCCCGAGGCAGGTGTGCGTGGTGCCGTTCAGCTCGCCCTTGCCGTACAGCTCGAGAAGCTTGAGCTCGAAGTGCCTGACCAGCAGCAGCAGTTTCAGGTCGTCGTCGCCGAGGCGGGACAGACGGAGCCGGTCGAGGGTCTCAGTCATCTCCGAGGGACTCCACGATCCCGGCGATGGTCGGGTTGTCGAAGAAGGCGTCGAGTGAGACCTCGACGTCCAGGCGCTTGCGCATGCGGGCGATGATCTGGGTGATGGTCAGGGAGTGGCCGCCCAGGTCGAAGATGTCGTCGTTGTCGTCGATCGGCGAGATGCCCAGGACTTCCTCCCAGATCTCGCGCACCTGGTCGGTCAGGGTGGTGACGGAACCCATCTCTTCTCCAGAGTTTCGTTCAGGATCTTGTTGATCGGCGTATCGGGGGCCTGTCTGGCGCGTTCCAGAAGAAAGCGCAGGTCATCGGCCACTTTTCGGGCGTCCGAAACCACATCGGGGTCGTAGCGCAAACTGACCACGAGCCCGTCGGGGCCGTCGACGCACTGCAGGTGCAGCGCGCCTCGGACCGCGTGGTTGAAGACCGTCCACTCCACCGAGGCGTCGAGACCGGCGAAGACCGGGTCGGCGTCGCGGCGGGTGCGGTAGCTGACGGAGACGGGGACCAGCGCGGCGTGCGGCCGGAGACGGGGCATCGCGCGGGCCAGCGGCACCTGACGGAACCGGTAGACCTCGCGCAACCCCGCGCGCAGCGCGGTGGCGAAGGAACGGAAGCTCTCCTCCGGGGACGGCTCCGAGGAGACGGGCAGCTCGTTGACGAACAGGCCGATGTGATCGGCCGCCTCCGGGGGCCGGGTGGACAGGTCGACGGCGGTCGTCACCTGCTCGTTGCCGTATCCCAGAAGCAGCACGTGCAGCGCGGCCAGCAGCACCTCGAACCGGGTGAGCCCGGTGATCTCGGGGTCGGCGGCGAAGTGCAGCATCCGGCCTTCACCGGCCCGCCTGGAGCGCAGCGCCCGCCCGAGCAGCACGGTCTCGCCGGGCTCGCGCCAGCGGGGCTTCCAGAACTCCCGCGCGGCGGGGAGCAGCGCGGCCACCCGGTCACGCTCGGCCCTGCCGTGGTCGACGGCGGGCAGCGCCGGCGGCGGCTCACCGTTGTGGAAGGCGGCCAGGTCGCGGACCAGGACGTCCTTGGACTGGCCGTCGAAGACCAGGTGGTGGGCGACGAAGACGAGCAGGTGACGGCCTGGGCCGATCCTCAGCAGCGTGAACCTGGCCAGCGGGCCGGTCTCCAGGTCGAAGCCGCTCAGGATCTCCTCCCGTACGGCCGCCGCCACCCCCTCCTCGTCCGGCGACGGCGGGGAGGCGAGCCGTACGGGGACTCCGGCGCCGGGGACGAGCCGCAGTTCGCCGTCCACCTCGGCGACCACGCTCGTCAGCATGGGGTGGCGCTCGACGACCGCCGCGCAGGCGGCCGTCAGCGCCCCGGTGTCCAGCTCACCGTGCAGGTGGACCAGGAGAGGCATGTGGTAGGCGGTCCCCACGCCCACCAGCTGCTCGGTCACCCACATCCCCTGCTGGGTGAACGTCACCTCGCTTCCGGCACCGTTCGGGGCACCGTTGACGGCACCGTTCGGGGCACTGTTCACGGCACTGTTCACGGTGCCCCCCACAGGGCCGCTCACGAGGCCTGCTCCATGCTCCGGCGCAGGGCCCGCTTGTCGACCTTGCCGCCGTTGTTGCGCGGCAGGACGTCGACGACGGTCACGTGGGCGGGCAGCTCGTGGGAGGCGAGCCGGTCCTTGAGGAAGATCCGCAGCTCCTCGGGGGTGAGCGGGCTCCTGGTCACCATGGCCACGGCGACGACGGTGCCGAGCACGGGGTGGGGCATCCCGAACGCGGCCGCCTCGACCACCGAGGGGTGCTGGTAGACCGCCTCCTCGACGTGGATCGTCGAGACCTTGTAGGCGCCGGACTTCACCACGTCGCCCTCCCGGTCGACGAGGTAGAGGTAGCCGTCGGCGTCGATGCGGCCGAGGTCGCCCATCCGCACCCAGCCGTCGCGGAACGTCCCGCTGCCCGGGTCGCCGTAGTAGGCGCGCGGCGCCGCCGGGGAGCGCATCCAGACCTCGCCGATCTCCCCCGCCGGAAGCGGCTCTCCCTGCTCGGTCGCGATCCTGACCCGTCCCCCGGCGATGGCGCGCCCCACGCTGCCCGGCCGGTCCGGGTCGAACATCATGACCGTCTGGGCCGGGGCCGCCTCGGTCGAGGTGTAGTAGTTGGTGATCGTCGCGTTGGGGAAGGCCACGGTGAGGGCCTGGGCGACGGACGAGGGCAGCGGCGCGGCGGCCGAGCCGAGCAGCAGCACGCTGGACAGGTCGTGCCTGTCGCCGATCCCGGCGTTGAGCAGCTCGATCGCCATCGCGGGGACCAGGAAGACCGTCCCGGCCCGGTACGACTCGATCAGCGCGGCGAAGCGGCCGGGGGTGAAGCGCGGCAGCGTCACCACGGCGGGATGGGCGTCGAGCGCGTTGATCAGCATGGTCTGGCCCGCGTTGGTGCCGATGGGGAACGCGTGGAGCAGATGCTTGGAGTGCGCGAACGGACGCCGCTTGGCGCCGCAGCCGTACGCCAGGTTGGCGTGGGTGGCCGAGACCCCCTTGGGACGGCCCGTGGTGCCGGAGGTGTAGAGGATCTGGGCGAGGTCTCCGGGGGCCGGATCGGCGATCTCATAGGACGTTTCGCTCCGCAGCTCGGCCGGCGTCGCGCTCCAGCCGACCTCGGGCACGGTGAGCCCGGCCGCGTGGACGACCCCGCTCGCACGGCAGTGTTCGAGCATGAAGCGCAGGTCGGCGGGGGCGAGGCGGTCGGAGAGCGGTACCGCGACCGCCCCCGCCGCCAGAACCCCACAGAACGCCGCCGCGTAGTCCGCCCAGTCCGCGTTCCCGAAGACCAGACCGACCCGATCGCCCCTGGCGACACCCCGCGCGACCAGCCCGTTCGCGATCGCGGTCGCCCGCTCGTGCCACTGGAGATAGGTGAGCGGCGCCGATCCGTGCACGATCAGCGCCACTCCGTCGGGATCGCCTGCGGCCCGGTCTCTGAGCAACTGGGGAACGGTCAGGTTCACCAAGTGAACCTCCCATAAAGATCGGATGTATATGAGCCCGACGCGTGCGAACGACCGAGATCACTACAGGAAAGAATCTTTACTATTGAAAACGAGCGCCAGTCTTACATGATCGCCACGGCCACGCAAGCCCTTTGGAAAGGTTGGCCCCGGAAGGACGGGAGCCCCGGCCGCACCGGGCCTTGCGTACCGGAAGGAGAGGTGTAACACTAACCACCCAGAACTAACTGAAAGGTTTCTTTCCAGAAAGAAACCTTTCCCATTCTGTGCTCAACTCGGCAAATATGCGCGGAGCGGGCTTTCGCATACCCACTTCCTGAGCGTGATCTCGTGCATGCGAGCCCGCGGCCGTCGAAGGAGCTCTGCGTGCTTCAGCCAGAGACCATTTCCCCGGGCCAGCCCTGGACGGAGTACCCGCTGTCGTACGGCCAGCAGCGGTTATGGTTTCTTCACCGCCTCGATCCCGGCGACTCGACCTACAACACATCCTATGTTTACAGGTTGAAAGGTCGACTTGACTACGCCGCCCTCGAGGCGGCGTTCACCGCCGTCGCGGCGCGGCACGAGAGCCTGCGGACCCGGTTCCGCGAGGTGGCGGGCGAGCCCCTCGCGGTCGTCCAGCCTCCGGCGCAGATCACGATCGAGCGGCTGACCGCGGAGAACGACGACGAGGCCCTCGCGCTGGTCGCCTCCCTCACCAACACGGCCTTCGACCTGGCCGCCGCGCCGCCCTTCCGCGTCTCGCTGATCGAGCTGGGCCCCGAGGAGCACGTGCTCTGCGTCGTCCTGCACCACATCAACGGCGACGGCTGGTCGCTGAACGTGCTCCGCTCCGAGGTCGCCGCCCACTACACGAGCGGCGGCGCCGCGAGCCTGCCCGAGCTCCCCCTCCAGTACGGCGAGCACGCCCGCGCCCAGCTCTCGGCGGAGACCGAGCTGCGGTGGTGGGTCGAGCACCTGGCGGGAGTGCCTCCCCTCGACCTGCCCGCCGACCGGCCCCGTCCCCCGCAGCGCGGCGGCGAGGGCGGGGAGGTGCACTTCCTGATCGACGCGGACCTGGCCGCCGGCATCAACGACCTGGCTCGGCGGGCCCGCTGCACGCCGTACATGGTGCTGTTGTCCGCCTACCAGGTCCTGCTGGCCCGGCACACCGGGCAGGACGACTTCTGCGTCGGCACCCCCTCCGCCGGGCGCGGCAGCACCGAGCTGGAGACCATGATCGGTTTCCTGTCGACCACCCTGGCCCTGCGGTGCGACCTGTCCGGCGACCCCACCTTCGGCGATCTGCTCAAGCGCACCCGCAAGGTCGTGCTCAACGCGCTCTCCCGCCAGGAGGTCCCCTTCGAACGGCTGGTCGCCGAACTGGACGTGGAGCGCGACCTCAGCCGCACCCCTCTGTTCCAGACCCTCTTCGCCTTCCACACCCACGGCGAGTCCGAGGACCCGCTGCCCGGCCTCGTCGCCACGCCCTTCCCGCACGGCTGGACCAGGGCCAGGGTCGACCTGTCGATGGACCTCACCCCGACCCCCGAGGGCCCCCTGCTCGGCACCGTGATCTACAGCGCCGACCTGTTCGACCGGGAGACCGTCGAACGGATGGTCGCCCGGTTCGGGGAACTGCTGGCCCACGCCGTCGCGGCCCCGGAGACGCCGGTCGGCTCGCTGCCGATGCTGCCCGAGGCCGAGCGCGCCCTGCTGCGCGAGTGGAACGAGACCGAGGCGGAACTGCCGGAGCTGACGCTGGTCGACCTCGTGCTCGAACAGGCCGCCGCGACCCCGGACGCCCCGGCCGTGGACGCGCTGACCTACGCCGAACTGACCCGGCGGGCCGCCGGACTGGCCGGGCGGCTGGCCGCCGCGGGCATCGGCCGGGGGTCGCTGGTCGCCGTCCAGATGGAGCGCGGCACCGACATGGTCGTCGCGCTGCTGGGCGTGGCGATGAGCGGGGCGGCCTACCTGCCCGTCGATCCCGACTACCCCCAGGCCCGCGTCGCCTACGTGATCGAGGACTCGGGCGCGGCCCTGGTGCTGACCGGCCTCGACGACCTGCCGCCGGCGGCGGACGGACCTGCGCCGGACCCGGGCGCGACCGGATACGTGCCGGACCCGGGCGCGACCGGACACGCACCGGCCCCGGGCGCGACCGCCGGGCCCCGGCCCGGCGACACGGCGTACGTCCTGTACACCTCGGGCTCGACCGGACGCCCCAAGGGCGTGGTCGTGCCGCACCGGGCGCTGACCAACTTCCTGCTGGCCATGCGGACGCTGGTCGGCTCCTCCCCGCGCGACACGTGGCTGGCCCTGACCTCGCTGTCGTTCGACATCTCCGCCCTGGAGCTGTACCTGCCGCTGGTGACCGGCGGCCGGGTGGTCGTCGCCGACGCCGAGACCGCGCGCGACGGCGCCCGGCTCACGCGCCTGGTGCGGGAGGCGGGCGTGACCCACGTCCAGGCGACGCCGTCGGGCTGGCGGGTACTGCTCAGCGGCGACCTGCCGCGCGTGGTCGGCCTGACCGGAGGCGAGCCGCTGCCGCCGCAGTTCGCCAGGGAGCTGCGGCCCAGGGTCGACCGGCTCGTCAACGTCTACGGCCCCACCGAGACCACGATCTGGTCCACGGCCTGGGAGGTCCCGGAGACCCCCGATGAGATCGTCATCGGCCGCCCCATCGCCAACACCGTCGTCCACGTCCTCGACCCCGCCGGCGAGCCGGCCCCGGTCGGCGTGCCGGGCGAGCTGCTCATCGGCGGCGAGGGGGTGGCGACGGGCTACCTCGGCCGCCCCGCGCTGACCGCCGAGCGGTTCGTGCCCGGTCCCGGCGGCTCCCGCGTCTACCGCACCGGAGACCTCGCCCGCTGGCGGGGCGACGGCACCCTGGAGTTCCTCGGCCGCACCGACAACCAGGTCAAGCTTCGCGGCCACCGCATCGAGCTGGGTGAGATCGAGGCCGTGCTCGACGCCCACCCCGACGTACGGCAGGCGGTCGTCGCGGTGCGCGGCGAACGGCTGGCCGCCTTCGTGGTGCCCGCCGAGCCGCTCGCCCTGGGAGCCCCCCGGGACCTTCCCGGCGAGGGGGAACGGCCCGGGACCTGGCACCTCGCCGACGACCTCGGGGAGCACGCCGGGCGGGAGCTGCCCGGCTACATGGTGCCCAGCGTGTTCGTCGAGGTCGAGGCGCTTCCGCTGACCCCGAACGGGAAGATCGACCGCAAGGCGCTGCCCGAGGTCGACGGGGCGCGGCAGGCGGTCACGACGGCGCCCCGCACCCCGGCCGAGCGGCTGGTCGCGGGGGTCTTCGCCGAGGTGCTGGGAGTGACGGAGGTCGGCGCCCACGACGACTTCTTCGCCCTCGGCGGCCACTCACTGCTGGCCACCATGGTCACCGCGCGGCTGGCCGCGCTGTCGGGCGTCGAGGTGCCGGTGCGGGAGGTCTTCCTGCGGCCCGGCGTCGCCGGGCTGGCAGAGCTGGTCGCGGACGCCGGGGAGATCACCCCCGGCCGCGAGGACGGTTCCGGCACCGGTACCGGCGGGGACGGCGACGGGCCGCGGCCCAGGCCCGCGGGGACCACGCCGCCGCTCTCCTTCGGCCAGGAGCGGCTCTGGTTCCTCAACCGGCTCGACCCCGGCGACGCCTCCTACAACATGTGCCTGGTCAGGCGGTTGCGGGGGGCGCTGGACCGGGACGCGCTCGCCAGGGCGCTGGACGGCACGGCCGCCCGGCACGAGAGCCTGCGCACCCGCTTCCCCGAGGTCGACGGCGCGCCCACCGTGACCGTCGATCCGCCGGGACCCGTGCCCGTCGAGGAGGTGGACGCCGCCGGCGAGGCCGAGGCGCTGGAGCTCGTCGCGGACCTGACCAACCGGCCCTTCGCCGACCTGGCCTCCCGGCCGCCCCTGCGGGTCACGCTGATCCGGATCGGCGAGGACGACCACGTGCTGTGCGTCGTGATCCACCACATCCTCGGCGACGGCTGGTCGCTCAACCTGATCTTCGAGGAGCTGGCGCACCTCTACTCGGGCCGCGACGCGCTGCCCCCGGTGCCGCTGCAGTTCGGCGACGTCGCCCGCTGGCAGCGGGAGCGTGACACCGGCGACCTGCTGGACTACTGGCGCGACAGGCTCGCCGAGCCGACCCCGCTGGACCTGCCGGTCGACCGGCCGCGCACCGCCGGGGCCGCCAGGCGCGGCGACGTGGTGACCGTCCGGCTTACCTCGGCCCAGGCCCGTGCCCTCGCCCTCCTCGGCAGGCGGCACGGGGCGACCATGTTCATGGTCCTGCTCGCCGCCTACCAGGTGCTGCTGGCCCGGCACACCGGGCAGGACGACATCCTGGTCGGCACGGCCACCGCGGGCCGGGACCGGGTCCAGCTCGAACCGGTCGTCGGCTATCTCAGCGACACGCTGGTCCTGCGCGGCGACCTGTCGGGCGACCCCGTCTTCACCGACCTGCTCCGCGACACCCAGATCGGCGTCCTGGACGCCTTCTCCCACCAGGGCGTGCCGTTCGAGGAGCTGGTCACGGCCCTGCGGGCCGAGCGGGACCTCACCCGCACCCCGCTGTTCCAGACCATGTTCATCCTGCACACCCAGGACTCGGGGCACGACACCGACGCCTTCGCCGGTCTGACGACCACGGCGTTCGAGCACGGCATGCGGCAGGCCAAACTCGAACTGGCGCTGGAGGCCTGGCAGGACGAGCACGAGCTGCTGCTGACGCTGGTCTACGACACCGAGCTGTTCGACCGGCCGGCCGTCGAGGCGCTGGCCGCGCGTTTCCACCTGCTGCTCACCTCGCTGCCCGGCGCCGCGGGCAAGCGGCTCTCCGCGCTGCCGCTGCGCACCGAGGAGGACGACGTCCTGCTCGCCCGGCTCGGCGAGGGGCCGCCGCTCCCGCCGGCGCCCCAGGTGCCCGAGCTGGTGGCGCAGGCCGTAGGGGCGTGGCCCGGCGCCGTCGCGGTGGGCTGCGGGGACCGCACGCTGACCTACGCCGAGCTGGACGCGCGGGCGGACGAGCTGGCGGCGCTCCTGCGGGCGCGCGGCGTCGTGCCCGGCGACGTGGTCGGCGTCCGCCTGGGCCGGACCCCGGACACGATCGCCGCGCTGCTGGCCGTCTGGCGGGCCGGAGCCGCCTACCTGCCGCTCGACCCCGACTACCCGGAGGATCGGCTCGCCTTCCTCGTCGAGGACAGCGGGGCGTCCTTCGTGCTCGACTCCGTGGCGGACTCCGTGGCGGACTCCGTGGCGGACTCCGTGGCGGACTCCGTGACGGACTCCGTGACGGACTCCCTGGCGGACGGAGCCGGTCCCGGCCCGCGCGCCCCGGAGCCCGCGCCGCGCGACGCCGCCTACGTGATCTACACCTCGGGCTCGACCGGCACCCCCAAGGGCGTGGTGGTCGAGCACGAGGGGCTGGCGGCGCGGGTGGCGTGGATGCGCCAGGCCTACGGCCTGCGCCCCGGAGACCGGGTGGTGCAGTTCGCCTCGCTCAGCTTCGACACCCACGCCGAGGAGATCTATCCGGCGCTGGCGGCGGGGGCGCGCCTGGAGCTGCTCCCCGACGGGGGCGTCACGCTGCCCGACCACCTGGACGGGGTGACGGTGCTGGACCTGCCGACGGCCTACTGGCACGCGCTGGTCGACCAGATCGGCGAGATCGCCTGGCCGGACACGCTGCGGCTGGTCATCCTGGGCGGCGAGCAGGTGCACGAGGCCGCGGTCGCGCGCTGGCGGGAGCGGTTCGGCGACCGGGTGCGGCTGGTCAACACCTACGGCCCGACCGAGGCGACGATCATCGCCACCGCCGCCGAGCTGGACGGTTCGCCGGGCCGGCCGCCGATCGGCAGGCCCATCGGCGGCACCCGGGTCCTGGTCCTGGACGGCAACGGCGAGCCCGTGCCCCCGGGAGCGCCCGGCGAACTGTGCGTCACGGGGGCCGGGGTCGCCCGCGGCTATCTCGGCAGGCCCGCCCTGACCGCGCTGCGGTTCGTGCCCGGCCCGGACGGCTCGCGCGTGTACCGGACCGGCGACCGGGCGCGCTGGCGGAGCGACGGGCGGCTGGAGTTCCTCGGCCGCGACGACGACCAGGTCAAGGTCCGGGGCTTCCGGATCGAGCTGGGCGAGATCGAGGCGCGGCTGCTGGCCTGCCCGGGAGTCGGCCAGGCGGCCGTGGCCGTACGCCAGGACACCCTGGTCGGCTACGTCGTCGGCACGGCGGAGGGCGAGGAGCTGGCCAGGCACCTGGCCGCGACGCTGCCCGCCTACATGGTCCCGGCGCTCTGGGTGCGGCTCGACGGCCTGCCGCTGACCCGGAGCGGCAAGATCGACCGGGCCGCGCTGCCCGCGCCCGCGGTGAGCGCCGAGGCGAGGGTCGCTCCGCGCGGCGACGCCGAGGAACTGGTCGCCGAGGTGTTCGGCGAGGTGCTGGGGATCGCGGCGGTCGGCGCCTTCGACGACTTCTTCGCCCTCGGCGGGCACTCCCTGCTCGCCACCCGCGTCATCGCCAGGCTCCGCGCGGTCGTCGAGGTGGAGGTACCGATCCGCACCCTGTTCGCACGGAGCACCGTGGCCGGGCTCGCGGCCGCGGTCGAGGAACTGCTCATCGCCGAACTGTCCGAACTGTCCGACGACGAGGCGGCGCGTCTCGTCGAAACGCCTCACGGAAACGGGGAACCGAGATGAGTCACCACGTCGTGGTCAACCACGAGGAGCAGTATTCGATCTGGCCCGAGGGCCGGGACCTGCCGGACGGCTGGCGCCCCGAGGGCTTCTCCGGGGCCAAGGAGGAGTGCCTGGCCCACATCGACCAGGTCTGGACCGACCTGCGTCCGCTCAGCGCGCGGGAGGCCTGAGATGTACGACGAGTGGATCTGGGTGTCGGTGGACGACCGCTGGAACCACCACCGCGAGGGGGGAGCCCGCAATGGTTAGGGAACGGCTGGCCGAGATGGTGGCCTCGGCGTCTGACGGCGCGGTCACGGCCGAGGAGGCGCTGTCGGCCACGGTCCCGCTGTCGGCGCTCGGGATCACGTCCCTGGCGCAGATGCGGCTGATCGACGCGGTCGAGACCGAGTTCGGGATCGAGATCGACCTGTCCGGCGACGGGCTCGACCTGCTGGACGACCTCGGGGCGCTGGAGCGCTACATCGCCGGTGCGAGGGGCTCCGGCTCCTGAGCACGCCGTCCAGGACGGCCGCCAGAGGTGTTTTTCGAACGGGGAGAAGGAACATGGACATCCGGTTCTCGGGGAGCCGGTCGGGTACGGCCCCGCTGACATGGGGACAGCGGGCCATCTGGGACGCGATCCGGAAGACCGCGCCGGACGACCACTACTTCAACTTCGGCCGGGTGCTCCCGGTGCCCAGGCGGGCCCGCCCGCTCACCGTGGCGCGGGCCGTCGAGGCCCTGGGCGCCCTGGTCGAACGGCACGAGTCGCTGCGGACGAGACTGGGGACGGGGCTGGGGACACCCGGGGGAACACCGCCGGTGTCCGGGGAGACGGCGTCCGGGGAAACGGCGTCCGGGGCGCCCCGGATACCGCCGCAGGCCGGTGCGGCGGAGCCGTCGCAGGTGCTGGAGGCGAGCGGCGTCATCCCGGTCACCGTTTCCGACGGCGATCCCGAGCCGCTGCTGGAGACACTGGCGGAGGCGGCGTTCGACTACACCGGCGAGTGGCCGTTGCGCGTCGGGCTCGTGGTCGAGGGCGGGCCCACCGACCGTCCCACCGGCCGTGCCGCGGACGGAACCGACGGCGAGTCCACCGGCCGCGGGAGCGCCGGTGAGCACGCGGACGCGGTCGTCACCCACATCGTGCTCGTCTTCTGCCACCTGGCCGCCGACGGCCTCGGCGCGGAGGTCGCGATCACCGACCTGCGGCTGCTGCTGTTGCGCGGCACCGTACCCGGGCCGCCGCCGCCGTCGCCGCTCGACCTGGCCCACCGGCAGCACTCCGAACAGGGCCGGCGGATCGCCGCGATCGCCGCCGAGCACTGGGAGCGCGAGTACCGGCGCATCCCGCCGACCATGTTCGACCGGCCGTCGGCCGTGTCGGAGAGCCCGCCCATCTGGCGCGCGCAGCTCGTCTCTCGCGCGATGGACCTGGCCGTGCAACGGATCGCGGCCGTGCACGGCACGAGCACCTCGACCGTGCTGCTGGCCGCCTCCTCCGCCCTGGTCGGAGCCGTGACCGGGCACGACGTGTGTGCGATGCTGCCCATCGTGGCCAACCGCTTCCGCGAGGAGGCCGCGCACGCTGTCACCACACTCTCCCAGGAGGGCCTGTTCGTGCTGGATCTGCGCCGTGATTCCTTCACCGAGTTGCTGAGAGCGGCCAAACCGGCGGCGCTGCGCGCCTACCGCTCGGCCTATCACGATCCGGATGACAGGGACCGGCTGATCGAACGGGTCAGCCGGGAGCGCGGCACGAGGATCCACCCCTACTGCTGCTTCAACGACATGCGCTTCGCCGACCGGGCCGACGCCTCCCACGACGAGCGGACGGTACGGCGGGCGATGGAGGAGACGATCCTGACCTGGCCGCTCAGCCAGGACCAGCTCAACTGCCGGTTCTGCCTGCACGTGACCGGCGAGCCCGGCGGGCTCGGCGTCTCGCTGACCGCCGACACCCGCTACCTGTCCAGGGCCGCCATGGAGCGCTACCTGCGCGACCTGGAGTCGATGCTGGTCGACGCGGCCTTCCGCGAGGTTCTGGAGCCCGTCGGATGACCGTGTACGCGTACGCGGAGTCCACCTCCTGCGTCCAGAACGGCACCCTCCGCTTCCACCTGGCCCACACCTCGCGCGCGCCCGCGCGCGGCGTGGTCAGGGTCGAGGACGTCGCCGCCGACCTCACCACGCTCACCGGGACGTTCGAGGGGTCACTGTGGACCCTGGACGTCCCGGCCGACTGGTCCAGCTCCCTCTACCGCGCGGTCTTCACCGCCGAGGGGAACTCCAGCGAGGTCTACTTCGTGGTCAGGGCCGCCACGCCGAGTTCGCCGATCCTGCTGTCGATCCCGTTCCCGACCTGGCAGGCCTACAACCGGGCCGGGATCCCCGGTGAGTCGATCTACTGGACCGAGCAGCCGAACCGCGCCGCGAAGGTGTCCTTCGACCGGCCCGGCGGCGGCCCCCCGCCCGAGCGCTGGGAGGAGGGCATGCTTCGCTGGCTCAGTCCCGCGGGCTACGACGTGGACTACTGCTCCGGTCTCGACCTGCACGACGGGGCCGCCCTGCTGTCGGGCTACCGGCTGCTGGTGGTCAACGGCCACGACGAGTACTGGTCGGCGGGGATGCGCGACAACGTCGAGGAGTTCGTCCGCCGCGGCGGCAACCTGGCCGTCTTCTCCGGCAACACCTGCTGGTGGCAGTTCCGGCTGGAGGACGACGGGCGGACCATGGTCTGCTACCGCGACGCCGCCGCGGACCCGATGGCCACGGTCGATCCCGGGCTCACCACGGTGGAGTGGTCCAGCGCCCCGGTGAACCGCCCCGAGAACGGCCTGACCGGGGTCAGCTTCCGGCGTGGCGCCGGGACCTGGGGGCCGTACATGCAGCGGATGCACGAGGAGTCCTACACCGTCCGCTTCCCCGAGCACTGGGTGTTCGCCGGGACCGGGCTCGGCGAGGGCGACAAGTTCGGCCAAGGGGCCATCGGCTACGAGACCGACGCCTGCGACTTCGCCGAGGTGGACGGCATCCCGCTGGCCACGGGCCGCGACGGCACGCCGCCGTCCTTCGTCATCCTCGCCACCGCCGACCTGCGCCACTGGCACCGGTACGGCCAGGGCGGCATGGCCACCATGGGCGCCTTCGGCCTCGGCGCCGGAACGGTCTTCACCGCCTCCACCGTGAACTGGGGCAACACCCTGCACGACCCGGCCGTCGACCGGATCACCCGCAACGTGCTGGACCGGCTGTCCACCCGGACGGGCGGCTGGGAGCTCATCGGCGGCCCGGGGTCCTTCCGGGCGCTGACCGTGTTCGAGTCTCGCCTGTACGGCGTCGCCCCCGACGGCGGGCTGTTCGTCCGCGACGTCTCGGCCCAGAACCTGCGCTGGCGGCCCGCGGGCACGGCACCGGAGGTGGTCGCCATGGCCACTCCCAGGGAGGCGACGACCGTCCACCCCATCGGCCTGTACGGGCTCACCTCCGACGCCCGGCTCGTCTATCTGAACCCGGGACACGCCTCGGCCCCGGGCGCAGAGGAGCACGCGCCGGACCCGGGCGCCGCGGAGCAGGGCTGGATCACGCTCGGCGACGCGCCCTCCGGCGCGGTCGGCCTGGGCATGGTCAACGGCGAGCTGTTCGCCGCGACCGCCGAGAGCCTGTGGCGGCTGTCCCCGGACACTCCCGGGTGGACCCTGGTCGACTCCTCCTGCGACGCCGTGGCCCTCACCGCGATGAACGGCCGTCTCTACGCGGTGGACGCGCGGGGCCGCGTCAGGACGCGCCTGCCGGTCGCGACGCCCGCCGAGTGGACCGACCTGTGCGACGCGGGCGGCTGTACCGTCCTGACCGCCCACGCGGGCACGCTGATCGGCACCGGTCCCGACCGCCCCCTCCTCCGCCGCGCGCCCGTCCCGGACCTCTAGCCCCCGCGCCTGGACCGCTCCCCGCCTGACCACCGGGAGCGGTCCACGTCGTCCCGCGCGCGGATCCGCGCCGCCGTGCCCCGGCGATATGAACCGTCACCAACAAAGACGCCATAGGCCCCAAAACCAGAAATAAGCCGTAACGCAGCTCTTCACATCGGAGGCCACGACGGTTCCCCCGTACCGCCGCCCCTCATGCGCCCGGCCTGCGCGGACGACGCCCTTGACAGTCTTGGGCGCGTTTGTTGACGGCATCCCCATAACGATGGACTAACAACGATCTCCCTCCTATCGAAAATTCTCCGGAGTTCATCAGAATCGAGGTGGATCGCTCCAGTACGCCGTGTATCCGGGACCGCGAGCCGCGAACGCGGGGCGCTGACATCGGATTACGGCCATTTAGGGTTATCCGAATCCGCCGCCCCCTGAATTGCTCGGCTCCGAGAATGGATGATCGATGAGTCGTTTGACCGCCTTACGTGGTCGGTTCGTGGAAGCGCCCGACTCCCTGGGCGCCAAGGCCCGCGCCCGCCGCTGGCACTGGCTGGCTCGCGTCTTCCCCGACATCGGTGACATGACGGTCATCGACCTGGGCGGTACGGCGAACTCCTGGCTCCGCTCACCGGTCAAGCCCGCGCGCGTGCACATCGTCAACCTCAGCACCCCTCCGGCCGACCTGCCCCCGTGGATGACCGTCGAGAACGGCGACGCCTGCGACCTGCGGGCCGCCACCCACGGCACCCGGTACGACCTGGTCTTCTCCAACTCGGTGATCGAGCACGTCGGCGGGCACCTCCGGCGGGAGATGTTCGCCGAGGCGGTCCACAGCCTGGCCGACCGGCACTGGGTGCAGACGCCCTACCGCTACTTCCCGGTGGAGCCGCACTACATCTTTCCCGGCCTGCAGTTCATGCCGCTGGCGGTACGGGCGGCGACCGTGCGGCACTGGCCCCTGGTGCACACCCGGCCGACCGACAAGGAGGGCGCGGTGCGTTCGGTGGCCCAGGTCGAGCTGCTCAGCAAGACCGAGATGCGGTACTACTTCCCGCACTCGGAGCTCCGGTACGAGTGGCTCGCCGGCTTGGTGAAGGCCCTGGTCGCGGTCAAGCGCTGAGGCGGGAGGGGACACCGGCCCGCCGGTATCCCCGTATCCCCGTATCCCTCCGTGTGTCCCTCTGTGCCCGGGGAGCGCGCCACCGGCGGACGCGCTCGGGGGTCAGAGGGCGCGGGGGCCGTAGAGGGCGTGGGGCGCGCCGGTGGCCAGGGCCCAGTAGCGGTCGCCGTAGGACCAGTGCCACCACTCGGTGGGGTAGTTGACCAGACCGGCCGACCCGAGGGCCGCGCCGAGGAGGTCACGATGGTGACGGGCCTCGGAGGAGATGCCGGGAGCGGCGGTGTAGCAGGCGCCGTCGCTCTGCTCGGGGGTGGCGTTGAGCGGGGTGCCCATGTCCAGTTCGACGCCGTCCTCGGTGCACAGGGTGAGGTCGACGGCCGCGCCCGCGGTGTGCGGGGCGACCGCGATCGGGGAGACGTAGCGGCTGGCCGCCGCGTAGATCTCCTCGGGTGACATCTGCGGGAACGTCGCGCGCAGCTCCGCCGAGTATTCGTCGAAGATCCGCTGCTGCATCGCCGGCGGCCGGTAGCCCTCCACGATCAGCAGCCGGTAGCCCTGGGGAAGCCGCTCCTGCGCCTCCTCCAGCCGGGTCAGCAACCCCTGCCTGAGGTGGGCGAAGGCCCCCTCCGGGTCGGCGAGACGCCCGTCGGTCCGCAACCGCTCCCGGACGTCGATCAGCTGCTCCCCGGACTCCTCGACGGGAATCGAGGCGACCCGGGGGTCGGAGATCAACACGATGTCGCGCATGGTCGTGATTCTCATACTGTCTCGGAGAATACCTGTTCGCGGGCCTGGCTCAGGGCCGAAACCAGGGCTCCGCGCAGCACCGAATTGCCCTTGACCTCCGAGACCACGACCCTGGGCTGGCTCGGGCAGAACCTGGCGACGGCCTCCTCGACCCTGGCCGCCAGCGCGTTCCCGCCCGCCCTGCCGACGTGGCCGCTGAGCACGATCAGCCCGGGGTCCAGCACCACGGCGACCGCCGCGACGCCGACCGCCAGCCGCCCCGCCAGTTCCTCCAGGAAGCCCTCAGCGCCGTCGAAGAGCGCCGCGCGGACGTGGTCGGCCATGGTGTCCCCGCGGACGCCGTAGGCGTTCGCCAGGCCCGCCACGGCGTCACCGCCGACCAGGCGCTGGAAGGAGCCCGACTGGGGTTCGGTCACGTTGACGGGCAGCGGCTCGCCGGGGACCGGCAGCCAGCCGATCTCGCCCGCGCCGCCGGTGAACCCCCGGTGCAGGCGCCCGCCGAGCATGACCCCGAGGCCCTGGCCGACGCCGGCCCAGACGAGCACGAAGTCGTCGACCGCCGCCGCCGCGCCGCAGAAGTGCTCGGCCAGCGCGGCCAGGTTCACGTCGTTCTCTATCGTCACGGGGACGTTGAGATCACGGCGGAGCTCGGCCAGCACGCCCTCGTGCCAGGAGGGCAGGTCGAAGGAGAAGCGGACGTCGCCGGTGCGGGGATCGACGACGCCCCTGGTTCCGATCACGAAGGCGCGGAGCTGGGCGAGGGTGATGCCCGCCGACTCGCACGCCTTCTGGACGGCGCTGTGCACCAGCCGTACCGGGTCCTCGTGGTCACTGGGATCCACGGAGACCTCGGCGACGGTCTCTCCGGTGATGTCGGCGACCCCGGCGCTGATCCGGTCGGGCAGCACGTCAAGCCCCGCGACGTACGCGCACGAGGGCACGACGCCGTACAGGGCCGCGTTCGGCCCGCGACCGCCCGCCTGCTCGCCGACCATGGCGACGAGCCTGCGGTCCTCCAGCCTGGCGAGCAACTGGCCCGCGGTCACCTTGGAAAGGCCGGTGAGTTCTCCCAGCTCGGCCCGGGTGAGCGGGCCGCCGGAGAGCAGCAGTTCCAAGGCCGCGCGGTCGTTGAGCTGGCGCAGCAGCCGAGGGGTGCCAGGGCGTCTGGTCAAGATCGGTATCCCCCCGTCACGATCCGCTAACGATCGTTTCTTTTAAGAAAGTTTCTTGTTAGTTTAGCGACAGTCGGCCCGCAGGCAAGCAGGTGAGCCTCGGACCTGGACAGAACTTCGATTACGTACGGCGAGGTCCCGGGGATCCCCGCCGACGCACGAAGCGCGACCCCGACGCGAAGCCGGGAAGGGAGAACCCCAAAGTGAAGTTCACGAAGATCGCCGTTTCGACGGCAACGACCGCCGTCCTGGCATTGGGACTCGCTGCATGTGGGAGTGGCAGCAGCGGTACCGATGCCAATGGCAGCGCGTCCACGCAGCCGTCCGCGGCGGCTTCCAGCGCCGGCCCGAAGTACGCGGGCCAGACCCTCTCCTTCTGGCGGTGGGGCGACCCGACCCCGGAGCAGAAGGCCGTCATGGACAAGGTCGTCGCCGACTTCGAGAAGGACACCGGCGCGAAGGTGAACGTGCAGTGGTCGCCCTGGACCGGCTACGCCGAGAAGTTCCAGGCGGCCGCGGCCGGCAGCGAGACGCCCGACGTCACCGAGATCGGCAACACCGACGTCATCACCTGGGCCGGCCAGGACGTCTTCCTCGACCTGACGGACAGGCTCAACGCCTTCTCCGGCAAGGCCGGGATCTCCCAGGGCATGTGGGACACCGACACCCTGGACGGCAAGGTCTACGCCGTGCCGTGGATGGCCGGTGACCGCGCGGTCGTCTACCGCAAGGACTGGTTCAAGGAGCTCAAGCTCGAGGTCCCGAAGACCTGGGACGAGCTGATCGCGGCCGCCAAGACCATCTCCGAGAAGAAGAAGGGTGTCGCCGGCTTCGAGTTCAACGGCGGCAGCGACATGATGCAGTCCCTCGCCCCCTTCATCTGGGGCGCGGGCGGCGAGATCGCCAAGAACGAGGGCGGCAAGTGGGTCTCGAAGCTGAGCGACCCGGCCTCGCGTGAGGGCATCAAGTTCTACACGGACCTGATCACGAACTACAAGGTCTCCCCGGTCGCCTCCCTGGGCCGCAACTCGATCGAGATCGCCCGGAACTTCGCCAACGGCAAGACCGGCATGTACATCGAGGGCTCCTGGGCGAAGGCCGAGATCAGCAAGACGAACAAGAAGCTCTCCGAGAGCGACAACATCGGCACCTTCGCCCTGCCGGCGAAGACCGGTGGCGTCGCCCCGCAGTTCGCGGGCGGTTCCGACCTGGCCATCGGCAAGGACTCCAAGCACGCCGAGGCCGCGTGGGAGCTGATCCAGCTCCTCATGACCGAGGAGAACAACCAGGCCAACGCCGACGCCATGGGTCTGTTCCCGACCTACGGCTCGCTGCTGCAGAGCGACAAGTACAAGAACGACGAGTGGCTCGGCCCGTTCGCGGCCGGTCTGGTCAACGGCAAGGGCCTGCCCGCCAGCGTCAACTGGGTCGAGGTTGACAAGAACAAGCAGGTCATCCACAACATGCTGCGTGACATCGTCCAGGGCAAGAAGCCCCTTGAGGCCGCCACGGACGAGGCAGGCAAGCAGGTTGAAGAGCTGCTGAACCAGTAGCCATGACGACGACCACGTCGAGGCAGGCCCACGCTTCGGACGGCGGCCGCAAGGCCGGCGGTCCGAGGCGTGGGCTACGCCCCGCTAACCCGCGTTCATCGCTCACCCCGAGGTTCCTCCCCTACTGGTTGCTGCTCCCGGCGATGATCGTCATCGGCGGGTTGCTGCTTTATCCGCTGATCCAGATGATCCAGATGTCCTTCCAGAAGGTGGGACTGAGGGAGATCCGGGGTTACCCCGCCGAGTCGGTCGGACTCAGCAACTACGAGAAGATCCTCAACTCCGACCTCTTCTGGACGGCCCTGCGCAACACCGCCTTCTTCGCCCTGATCACGGTGACGCTCACCCTGGTCATCGGCACGCTGGTCGGTCTGCTGCTCAACAGGCTCGGCAAGAAGATGTCGACCCTGGTGGTGATCGGCTCGATGCTCGCCTGGGCGACCCCGGCGATCAGCTCGGCGATCATCTTCCGCTGGCTCTTCGACGACCGCAACGGCGTCGCCAACTGGATACTGAACCTGCTGCCCGACTTCCTGTCGGAGGCGCTGTTCGGCAGGTCGGACTGGTCGGGCTACGTCTGGTTCCTCGAGCCCGCCCCGCTGTACACCGTGCTGATCCTGTGCGTGGTCTGGCAGTCGTTCCCCTTCATCGCGGTCTCAGTGCTGGCCGGTCTGAAGAGCATCTCCTCGGCGCTGTACGAGGCTGCCCGGGTCGACGGCGCCACCCCCTGGCGGATCTTCTGGAGGATCACCTTCCCGCTGCTGCGGCCGGTCTTCTCGGTACTGCTGGTGCTGTCCATCATCTGGGACTTCAAGGTCTTCACCCAGCTGCACACCCTCGCGGGCGGCGTCGCCACGCGTGAGGCCTTCAACCTGTCGCTCTACGCCTACGCGGAGGCGTTCTCCGCACCGCCGAAGATGGGCATCGGCTCGGCGATCGCCGTCGTGCTGACGCTGATCCTGCTCGCCATCACCTTCGTCTACGTCCGTCAGATGGTCCGTCAGGAGGAGCTCCGATGAACCCGGCACTCCGCGCCCGGCTCGGCCGCTACGGGCTGAACGCCGCCGGGATCATCGTCTTCCTGGCGGCGGTCTTCCCGGTCTTCTGGATGGTCTCCACGGCCTTCAAGTCGGAGGCCGACATCTCCTCCCTGGAGCTGCGGCCCCTGCCGACCGAACCGACGCTGGACCACTTCGTCAGCGTCTTCACCAAGGGCGTCGGCGGTCACTCGATCTGGCTCTATCTGATCAACAGCATCATCGTCGCGCTCAGCACCGTGCTGATCGGCGCGCTCCTCGCACTGCTGGCCTCGGTCGCCGTCGCCCGGTTCAAGTTCCGCTTCCGCGCGACCTTCCTGGTCCTGCTGCTCGTCGTGCAGATGGTCCCGGCCGAGGCACTGGGCATCTCGCTGTTCCTGATGGTCAAGCGCGCCAACCTCTACGACAACCTCATCGGTCTCGTCGTGATCAACGTCGGTCTGACGCTGCCGTTCGCCATCTGGATGCTGCGCAACTTCGTCGCGGCCGTGCCCAGGGAGCTGGAGGAGGCCGCCGCGATCGACGGCGCGACCCGCTTCCGCACCTTCTGGCAGGTACTGTTCCCGCTGGTCGCCCCCGGCCTCGTGGCCACGAGCATCTTCTCCTTCATCACCGCGTGGAACGAGTTCTTCTTCGCACTGGTGCTCATGCAGGACGACAGCAAGTACACGATGCCGATCGCGCTGAGGTACTTCTTCGGCCGCAACACGACCGACTGGGGATCCATCATGGCCGCCTCAACGGTGATGACCATCCCCGTCGTCATCTTCTTCCTTCTGGTGCAGCGGCGGATGGTCTCGGGCCTCGTCGCGGGCGCCGTCAAGGGCTAACCCCATCGGTGCCGGTACGGCTCGGCACCCACAAGGCGCGAGCCGTACCGGCCCTGTTCCTGTCCGACACCCCCAACCTCAGGTAAGGAGCATCTACCGCCATGTCTGAGCTCATCGCAGCCTCCGGAGATCCGGAGCTGCGTCGTCTCGCGGCCGGCACGCTGCTCGTCGCATTCAAGGGCACCACCGCTCCCGACTGGGTTCTCCACGACCTGGAGAACGGTCTCGGCGGTGTCACCCTGTTCGGCTTCAACGTCGCCGATCCCGGCCAGCTCTCGGCGCTCACCTCCCGCCTGCGCGAGGCCGGTGACCCGGTCGTCTCACTGGACGAGGAGGGGGGCGACGTCACTCGTCTCGCCTACCACGTGGGCAGCCCCTACCCGGGCAACGCCGCCCTCGGCGCGGTCGACGACGTCGAACTGACCCAGCGCGTCTACCGGTCCATCGGCGACGAACTGGCCTCCTGCGGCGTCAACCTGGACATGGCGCCGTCGGCCGACGTCAACACCGCGGACGACAACCCCGTGATCGGCACCCGTTCGTTCGGGTCGGACACCGCGCTGGTCGCGCGGCACACCGTCGCGGCGGTCCACGGTCTCCAGTCGGCCTGTGTGGCCGCCTGCGTCAAGCACTTCCCCGGCCACGGCGCCACCCGGCAGGACTCCCACCTGGAGATCCCGCTCGTCGACGCCTCCTTCGAGCTGCTGCGCGAACGCGAGCTGGTGCCCTTCCGCGCCGCGATCGAGGCCGGGACCAAGTCCATCATGACCGCGCACGTCCGGGTTCCCGTGCTGACCGGCGCGGCCCCCGCCACGCTGTCCGACGCCGCCCTGACCCACCTGCTCCGGGGCGAGCTGGGCTACGACGGCGTGGTCATCACCGACGCCCTCGACATGCACGCCATCACCGAGAGCGTCGGCCTGGCCGGTGGCGCGGTGCTCTCGCTCGCCGCCGGGGCCGACCTGCTCTGCCTGGGCCCGATACCGACCGAGAAGGACGTCCGCCACATCATCGCCGGGATCGTCGCCGCGGTCCACGAGGGACGGCTGCCCGCCGCCAGGCTGGAGGAGGCGGCCGAGCGCGTGGCCCGCCTGCGCGCCTGGTTCGGCACGCCCGGGACGGGACAGGCGGAGAAGAGCGTGATCGGCCTGACCGCGGCCCGCCGCGCGGTCACCCTCACCGGCTCGGCGTCCCCGCTGGTCGACCCGCTGGTGGTCGAGATGGAGACCCCGCCGACCATCGCGGTCGGCGACGTGCCGTGGGGCTTCTCCCCCCTGATGCCGCAGGCGGAGGTCGTCCGGGTCAAGCCGGAGGACGCGGACGTGCCGAACATCCTGGAGCGTGCCATCGGCCGTTCCCTGATCGTCGTGGTCAAGGACGCCCACCGCTACCAGACCAGCCAGGCGGTGGTCTCCGCGCTGCTGGCCACCCGGCCGGACGCCACGGTCGTGGAGATGGGCCTGCCGATCTGGCGCCCCGACGCGGCGACCTACCTGGCGACGTACGGCGCGGCCCGCGCCAACGCCCAGGCCGCCGCCGAGCTGCTGAGCATCTGAGAGGGCGCGGTCCCGGCCTCCCGAGCCCGCCGTGCGGGCGTGCCGTCCGGTAAGGCGGCGCCCCGCGAGACGGACGGCGGCTCCCGTGACCACGTGATCCCCCGGCGGCACCCCTTCGGGATCACCCGAGCCGGCGCCCCGCGTTTCTCAAGATCCTGAACTCCTGAACCATCGGCCGGACCGCGGGCACCGTGGACGCCGCGGACCCCGGCCTCGAGAGACAACCGCCGGGGGACATCTCCGTGGTCGAATTCCGTGTACTTGGTCCGCTGGAGATCCGCGACGTCTCGGGACGGCTTCTCGTCCCGAGACGTCGTAAGACGCGCACCCTCCTGTCGATCCTCCTGCTGCGCGCCAACACCCTCGTGCCCGCCGACGAGCTCCTGGAGGCGCTCTGGGAGGAGCGCAGGCCCGCCTCGGCCCGCGCGAACCTGCAGTCCTACGTCTCCGAGCTCCGCAGGCTCCTCGGCGGAATCGTCTGCCTGAACGGCAACGGCTACCTGCTCACCGTCGAGGAGAACGGCTACGACGCGGCCGTGTTCGGCAAGCTGGTGACCCGGGGACGGCAGGCGCTCGCCGCGGCGCGGTTCGGGGAGGCCACCGGCCACCTGACCGACGCGCTGGCGCTGTGGCGCGGGGACCTGCTCGACGGGCACCCCCTCCCCCAGTGGCTGTGGCCGGACCGCAGCAGGCTGGAGGAGCTGCGCCTTTCCGCCTACGAGGACTCGGTGACCGCCAGGCTCGCCCTGGGAGAGCACGAGGAGCTGGTCGCCGGGCTGCGGGAGTTCACCGGCCGGAACCCCTTCAGGGAACCGGCGTGGGCGCTGCTGATGCTCGCCCTCCACCGCTGCGGACGCACCGCCGAGGCCGTCAACGCCTACCAGAGCGCGCGCGGGATCCTCGACGAGGAGCTGGGGATGCCCCCCAACCCGGAGCTGCGCGCCCTGTACGAACGCATCCTCCGCGAGGACCCCGGCCTGCTCCTGACCCCCCGGGCCGCCTCCGGCGAACCGCGCGCGGTGCCGAGCCCCCGCCAGATCCCCGCCGGAGTCGCCGACTTCGTGGGCCGCACCGCCTATCTCCACGCCCTGGACGACCTCTTCTCCACCCCCGCCGCCAGGGAGCTCACCTCGGTCTTCTGCGCCCTCACCGGAACCGGCGGGGTCGGCAAGACGGCCCTGGCCACACACTGGGCCAACCGCGCCGCCGACCGCTTCCCCGACGGCCAGCTCTACGTCGACCTGCGCGGCTTCACCCCCTCGACCCGCCCCCTGCACCCGCTCGACGCCCTGGCCCGGTTCCTGCGCTCGCTCGGCGTGCCCGCCGACCAGGTCCCCCTGTCCACCGAGGAGGCCTCCGCCCTCTACCGGAGCCTGCTGTCCGGACGCCGGATGCTGGTGCTGCTGGACAACGCCTTCGACGGCCCCCAGGTCCGTCCCCTTCTCCCCCCGCTCCCCTCCTGCGCCCTGATCACCAGCCGGGACCGGCTCGACGCCCTGGTCATGGACGGGGTCAGGCGCGTGACGGTGGACGTCATGCCCGGACAGGAGGCGGACGAGCTCCTGGAGAGGATCACCGGCGCGCGCTGCGAGGGGCTGGCGGAGTTCTGCGGCCACCTCCCGCTGGCGCTCAGACTCGCCGCCACACAGCTCGTGAGCGAGCCCGGTCTCAGCGTCCCGGCCTATCTGGAGAAGCTGGGGGGCGGAGACCGGCTCAGCGCGCTCGACGGCGACATCGACCGGCGTCACGCCATCCGCTCGACGTTCGAGGCGTCGTACCGGCGCCTGCCGTACGAGGCCAGGCGGCTGCTGCGCAACCTCGGCGCGATCCCGGGTCCCGACTTCACGCCCGCGGCGGCCGCCGCCATGGCGGGGACGAGCCCGGAGGAGATCGAGCCGCTGCTGCGGACGCTGCGCAGGGCCCATCTCGTCCACGGCGGCGAGGGCGACCGCTTCGCCCTGCACGACCTCCTGCGGCTCTACGCCCTGGAGCGGTTCACCGAGGAGGATCCGGAGACCGAGCGGCGGCAGGCGCGCCGGCGGCTGGCCCTGTGGTACGTCCGCCACACGCGGGCGGCGGCGAAGCTGATCTGCCCCCAGCTGGTCTACCTCCCCTACGACCCCCCGTCACCGCCGCCGTCGTTCGACTCCGAGGCCGCGGCGCTCGGCTGGCTGGAGGCCGAGCTGCCCAACGTCGTCGCCCTGGCCGACGCGACCGGGGACCGGACGCGGTGGCTGCTCATCGACGCGCTGCGCGCCTACTGGTACCTGCGCAGGCAGTCGGCGGGCTGGATACGGCACGCCGCGGCGGCCCTCGCCGCGGCGGAGGCGGCGGGCGACCACGCAGCGCAGGCCGCGATGCACGGCAGCCTCGGCGAGGCCCGCGCGGTCCTCGGCGACGGAGCGGGCGCCCTGGAGCACCACAGGACGGCGCTCGAACTGTCCGGGAGAGCGGGATGGGTCGAGTCGGAGGCCGCGACGCTGGGCAGGCTGGGCACGCTGCACCTCACCCGCGGCGAGCCCCGGGAGGCCGCCGAGTACTACCTGCGCGCCCTGGAGTCCAACCGGAGGCTCGGCCTGTACCGGGGAGTGATCGCCAACCTCGGCAACCTGGGCCTGGCCAACATCTGCCTGGGCAACCTGGGGGAGGCGGCCGAGCAGCTCGGCGAGGCGCTGAACCGCGAACGCGAGCGCTCCTCCGCCCTGGGCGAGGCCATCGCCCTGAACAACCTCGGCGTGGTCGCCCACCACACCGGAGACCTGCAGCAGGCCCAGTCCCGGCTGAACCGCGCCCTGGAGCTGTTCGAGTCGCTCAAGAGCGATTTCGGCGCCGCCGACACCCTTTTCTGCCTGGCCGCCGTCCACAACGACCTGGAGGACCCCGGAACCGCCCGTGCCCTGGCCACGCGCGCCAGGGAACTGGCACGTGTGATCGGCGACGGCAAGACGGAGACGTCGGCCACCAACGCGCTGGGCGCGGCCGCCAGGGGCGACTCCCCGGCCAGGGCGCTCAGGCTCCACGAACGGGCGCTGGAGCTGGCACTGGCCAAGGGGCTCCACTACGACATCGCCCAGTCGCACCTCGACATCGCCGCCACCCACCAGGTGCTCGGCGACGCGGAGGCGGCCGCGCGCCACGCGGGCCACGCCCTGGCCGCCGCCCGCAGGTCGGGTTTCCGGCGCCTGGAGGGCTACGCCCTGCTCGCCCTGGACGACACGGCCGCGGCGGAGCGGGTGTTCGGCGAGGTCGGCGACGCGCTCGGCCTGGCCCGCGCCCGGCTGCGCCCGAGGAGTGCGGAGCGCCGGAGCCCGCTCTGACGCGGACGCCCCGGCACGGGGCGCGGCGGGGAATGTGACGCGGCGGGCCTCGCGGGGACGGGCCTGCTCGGCGCCGTCTTCCTCCACCTCGACCGCTATCTGAGCGCGGAGACGGAACGCCGGGTCAGCCTCCTGGCGCGGGAACGGCTCCACGATCGAAGCGCCGCCCACCGATCCCGCGAATCCAGGTGAGGTCCGGTGAATACCCGATGCCGGAACGTCGTCACGAAGACCAAACGGGCATGCAGGGCAAAAGCATCATGTCCACCGGTTTTGACGTCTCCGTAATGCAGCCATCACGCAAAGCTAGGGTCATGGTGTGCAGTTGCGGTACAACTTCCGTCTCTACCCGACACCGGGTCAGCGTCAAGCGCTGGCCAGGGCGTTCGGGTGCGCGCGGGTGGTTTTCAACGACGGGCTGCGCATGAGGCGGGAGGCCCGTGAGCAGGAGTTGCCGTACATCTCGGATGGGGACCTGTCCAAGCAGGTCATCACGCGGGCGAAGCAGACGCCCGAGCGGGCGTGGCTCGGCGAGGTATCGGCGGTGGTGCTGCAGCAGGCGCTCGCCGACCTGAACGCCGCGTTCAGGAACTTCTTCGCCTCGGTCTCCGGCAGGCGCAAGGGGGTGAAGGTCGCCCCACCCCGGTTCCGCTCCCGCAAGGACAACCGGCAGGCGATCCGGTTCACGAGGAACGCCCGGTTTGCGATCACGGCGGGCGGGAGGCTGCGCCTGCCGAAGATCGGGGACGTGGCGGTGCGCTGGTCGCGTTCGCTGCCGTCGGATCCGTCCTCGGTGACGGTGGTCAAGGACGCCTCCGGCCGGTACTTCGCGTCGTTCGTGGTCGAGACCTCAGACGAGCCGCTGTCCGAGGTGGTCGGCGAGGCCGGCATCGACCTGGGGCTGACGCACTTCGCGGTGCTGTCCGACGGCCGGAAGATCGGCAATCCGCGTTTTCTGCGCCGCGCGGCCAAGAGGCTCCGCAAGGCGCAGCGAGCATTGAGCCGCAAGGAGAAGGGTTCGGCGAATAGGAAGAAGGCCGTCGTCAGGGTCGCCCGGGCGCACGCCCGGGTGACCGACGCGCGCCGCGACTGGGCACACAAACAGTCCACCGCGTTGATCCGCGACAACCAAGCGATCTACGTGGAGAACCTGTGCGTGTCCGGTCTGAGCCGTACCCGCCTGGCGAACTCGGTGCACGACGCGGGCTGGTCGCAGTTCACGGCGATGCTGGAGTACAAGGCCGCGAGGTACGGCAGGCACTTCGCCAGGATCGACCGGTGGTTGCCGTCGTCGAAACTGTGCTCGGCGTGCGGGACCGTCGCCGCGTCGATGCCGCTGAACATCCGGTCGTGGACCTGCCCGTGCGGGGCCGTCCACGACCGGGACGTCAACGCGGCGATCAACATCCTGGCCGCCGGGCAGGCGGACAGGCTAAACGACCGTGGAGCGCGGGTAGGACCGGGACCCGTCCCGGCACCGCGCGGCGAAGCGGTAACCCACCCGAAGCCGCACGCGCGGCGGACGGGAGTCTCCGTCCTTTAGCGGAGAGGATGTCAATCCTGTGGCGCGGCCTCCCGCCGCGGCAAGATCTGCCGCCCGCCGGGCGGCCCGAACATGGACTACGGCTGCGGGCTCTGCTAGTCGGCGTGCCGTACGTCGTCCTCGCCTGTGGCGCGCTCCTGGCGGTGGTGTTCGGTGTCTCGGCGGCGGGCAAGCTGAGGAGCGGGGCGGCCTTCGCCGCCTTCACCGGCTCTCTCGTGCGGCTGCGGCCACTGCCCGGGGCATGGGCGAAGGCCGCGGCCACGCTGGTCGTCACGGCGGAGGGTCTCGTCCCGCCGTCGCTGGCGTTCCCCGCCACCAGGACCGCGGGTTTCGGTCTCGCCGCGGGGCTCCTGGCCGCGTTCTGCGCGGTCATCGAGCTGAGTGTGCGACGCGGGGCGAACGCGCCCTGCAGGTGCTTCGGCGTGTCCTCTTCCCCCCTGGGCCGCAGACACCTGATCCGCAACTCCGTACCGCTGGCCGCCGCGGTCAGGGAGAGCCGTGGGACGGCCCCGGTCACCGGGCGGTCGAGGAATCCAGGGAATCCGGGGGACCGCCCTCGGCCTCGGCCCCGGCGGTCAGGATCCGGCGCGTCACCGCTCCTCCCCCTGCGGGAGCCGGGCGATGAGCAGTTCGTCGGGGCCGCCGAGGCGTCGCCGCTCGATCCGGCCGAACCCGGCGTCGGTCAGCCAGCCGGCCACGTCGGCGAAGCCGTGCAGACGGCCGCCCCGGGTGACGGAGAGGTTGAGGCTGAAGGCCCGCAGGAACGCCTCGGCCACCGGGGACGTCTCCTCGGGCAGGTCGGCGAACGTCTCCAGGACCAGTACCGTGCCGCCGGGCCGCAGCGCGGCGGCGACCCTGGCGAGCAGCGCGCGGTTGCCCGGCTCGTCGAACCCGTGGCAGAGGTTGAACAGCAGCGCCGTGTCGTAGCCGGTGCCGAGGTCGGCCACGGTCACGTCGCCGGGGATCGTGGTGACGCGCCCGGCCAGCCCGGCCTCCTCGATCCTGGCCCGGCCGTCCTCCAGCCCCGCGGGCAGGTCCACGATCGTCGCGGTGAGCCGGGAGTGGACCTGGCAGAAGGCGACGCTGTGGCGGGCGTGGCCGCCGCCGACGTCGAGCAGCCGCTCTCCCGGGTCCGGCGCGGTCTCGGCGATGACCGGGGCCAGGCCCGCGGCGATCCCGTTCAGCATGGTCTGGAAGTCGCGCAGCGCCCTCGGCCGGCTCTCCAGCCACGCGTGGAAGTCGGTCCGGGGCCTGCCGGTCCTGACGGACTCCTCCAGGCCGTCCCAGAGCTCGCCCAGCAGGTCCTGCCAGAAGGACAGCGCGGGGGCGTAGCTCCAGGGGGTGCGCGGATCCAGCGAGCCCGCCGTCATGGGGCTGTTGGCGTAGACCTGACCCGGCGCCCGGTTGAGATAGCCGAGGGAGACGAGCGCGTCCAGCAGCACGGGCAGCGTCCCCGCGTGGGTGTCCGTCCTGGCCGCCAGCTCGGCCACGGGCAGCGGCCCCTCCAGGAGGGTCTTGAAGATGCCCAGCCGCTGGGCGGCCCCGGCCGCGCGGAACGCCATCGCCCCGATCAGGTCGAGATGCGGTCCGGGCGCCTGGTAGCGGAGTTCCTCAGGGTCGAGATAGAGCGGCATCGCTGTCTCCTTGCGCGGCCCGTGCGGCGTCGTGAGGTGCGGCGTCGTGAGGTGTCGTGAGGTGCGGTGCCGTCACGCACGGCCGCCTCCGGCGAGCACGCCCGCGCCGACGTAGTGGCCGAGGTAGCGGCCGAGCAGCTCGGCGTCGGCCGGCGGGCAGACCAGCCCCGCGCGGGCGAGCGTCTCCTCGGTGGCCGAGCAGTCGAAGGACGGCCCGGGCTGCGTGCCGTACTCGGCGATGAAGGCCGGGTAGACGGCGATCGGCAGGTCGTCGCCGACGGCGATGCGGTCGCGGACCAGCCTGCGCCACTCGTCGCCCGGCGTGAGCCGTACCGGGAAGCCGTGCTCGCCAAGGCCCTGGGCCAGTACGGCGGAGCGCAGCGCCCGGGGGTTGTGGTGGTGGAAGTCGCCGACGGCGCCGCTCACCGCCAGGTGGACGATCGCCGAGGCCACGTGGTCGACCGGCGCCATGTCGAGCCGCTCCCCGTCGGGCACGGAGCCCAGGCGCGCGCAGGTCTCGACGAGTCTGCCGAGGAAGTCGCCCGGCAGCGCCCGGCCCGTGCGGCTGTCGGCGGAGATCCTGGCGGGGCGGTGGATCGCGACCGGCAGCCCGGTACCGCGGGCCGCGTCGGCCAGCCGGTCGGCGACCCATTTGCTCTGGTCGTGGCCGAGGTGGAGCAGGTCCGGGTCGGGCAGCGGGTCCCCCTCCCTGACCGTGCGCTCGCCGGGGGTCAGATACACGCCGAGGGTGGAGACCAGGTGGACCGGGGTGGTGATCCGCCCGCCGGACGCCAGCCGCAGGATCTCCAGGACGCCGTCCACGTTGACCGCCCGCAGCCGCCGGTACGGCAGCGCGAGGTCGGCCAGGGCCCCGCTGTGCACGATGAGGTCGACCGAGTCGGCCAGTTCGGCGAAGCGCCCGTCCGGCAGGCCCAGCCAGGGGGCGCCGAGCTCCCCGGCCTCGGGGACGATCCGCCAGGCGAACCAGTCGTCCCACAGGCCGTACCGTTCGAGGTTGGCGCGCAGCCGGTCGGCGGGCTCGTCTCCCCTGACCAGGCAGTGGACGGTCGCGTCCGTGGTGTAGAGCAGCTCGGCCAGCAGGTGGGCGCCGAGGAAGCCGGTCGCGCCGGTGAGCAGCACCCGCTCCGGCGGCCCCTGGGGAACGGGCGCGCCGGTGCAGGCGATGTCGTCGGGCAGGACGGCCTCGGCGCGCAGGTCGAGGGCCTCGACGGGCCTGCCGCCGACCAGCTCGGCCAGCTCGGCCAGGTCCGTCGCGGCGAAGACCTCGGCCATCGGGACCGTGACCCCCAGATCGGCGGCGATCCTGGTGACGACCTGCGGCATCAGCAGCGAGTGGCCGCCCAGGGCGAAGAAGTTGTCCCCGCGCCCCGGGGCCGTGCCGAGGACCCCGGCCCAGATGTCGGCGAGTGCCCGCTCGACGCCCTCCCGCGGCGGCTCGTACGGCGCGGCCCCGGCGTCCGCTGTGAGCACTGTGGGCGCGGGCAGCGCCCGGAGGTCGACCTCGCCGTGCAGGGTGAGCGGCAGCGCGTCGAGCATGACGGCCATCCCGGGGATCATGTGGCCGGGAAGCCTGTCCGCCAGGAAGGCGCGCAGCCCGGCGGTGGTGAGCGGCCCGCCGACGAGGTAGGCGACGAGGCGCCGGTCGTCGGCGACGACGACGGCCTCGCGGATCCCGGGGTGGGTCAGGCAGGCCGCCTCGACCTCGGCGGGCTCGATCCGGTTGCCGTGGATCCTCACCTGCCGGTCGGTCCGGCCGAGGAACTCCAGGTTCCCGTCGGGCCGCCGCCTGGCCAGGTCTCCGGTGGCGTACATCCTGGCGCCGGCGCGCGGCGAGAACGGGTCGGGCAGGAAGCGCTCGGCGGTCCGCCCGGGGCGGCCCAGATAGCCGTGGGCCAGGCACTCGCCGCCGATGTGCACCTCGCCGGGCACGCCCGTCGGGGCCGGGTTGCCGTGGCGGTCGAGCACGTAGACGCGGGTGTGCGGGAGCGCGGGCCCGATCGGCAGGTGGGCGGCCGTCTCCGGCCCGGTGCCCAGTTCGGCGCCCAGTTCGGCGCCGTCGACCGAGCGGTAGGAGGCGGCGCAGACGGTCGCCTCCGTCGGGCCGTAGTGGTTGTGGAGGGCCACCCGCCCCCCGGTGAGCCGGGCCCAGGTCCGCAGGTGCTCGACCGGGACGTTCTCGCCGCCCACCATCATCGTGGTGAGCGGCCCGCGGACCCGGGTGCCCGCCGCCTCCAGGTCCGCGACCCACTGCTGCCACAGCGCGGAGGCGGTGCCGACCATGGTGATCGACTGCCTGGCGCACAGGTCCACGAGCGCCGGTCCGGTCAGCGAGGCGGGCTCGGGGTGCAGCACCAGGGCGGCGCCGCTGATCAGCGCGGGGAAGACGTCTCCCGCCGAGGCGTCGAAGCCGAGCGGCGAGACCGTGAGCACCCGCTCCCCCGGGCCGAACCCGTGCAGGTCCCGGAAGGACCTGGCCAGGTGGGCCAGGGTCCGGTGACCGACCACGACCCCCTCGGGCCGTCCGGTGGAGCCGGAGGTGTAGATCACGTAGGCGGCGTGGTCGGGGTGCCTGACGGCGGCCCCGGGGACCGCCACCGGCTCCGCCGACCAGCGGGCGAGGTCGGCGCGCGTCACGATCGGCCCGGTGAATCCGGCGAAGGCGGCCTCCTCGGCGATCGCCACGGCCGCGCCGGAGTCGGCCAGCAGGTAGGCCAGCCGTTCGGCGGGCTGCGCCGGATCCAGCGGCACGTAGGCCGCGCCCGCCTTCAGGACGCCCAGCAGCGCCACGATCGCCTCGGGGCCCGTGGCCAGCGCGAGCGCGACCCGCGCGTCCGTCCGGGAGCCGTTCTCCGGGCGCGGTGACCGCGCCCGCAGCCCCGCCAGCAGCAGGCGCAGCCGGGTGGCGACGGCGGTCGCGGCCCGGTCGAGCTCGCCGTAGGTGAGCACCGCGCCGGGGGTGACGACGGCCGGGGCGTCCGGCGTGCGGGCCGCCTGCCGGGCGACCAAGTGGTCCAGGAGCAGTGCCCCCGACTCCCAGGCGAGGTCCTCGGGGGGTTCGCCGAGCACGGCCGCGCGCTCGGCCTCGGGCAGGATCTCCAGCTCGGACAGGCGTCGGCCCGGGTCTGCGACGACCGACCCGAGCAGCGTCTCGAACCGGGCCGCCATCCGCTCCACGGTCGGCCGGTCGAACAGGGCCGTGCTGTAGTCGAACATGAGCTGCAGGTGCGTGGGGTAGACGACCACGTTCAGCGACAGGTCGAACTTGGCCGAGATCAGGCCGGAGACCACGGGCTCGGTGCGCAGGCCCGCCAGTTCGAGCGATCCGGCCTCGGGGTTGCCCAGCGCCAGCATCGTCTGGAACAGCGGGGTCCTGGCCGGGTCCCTGTCGATCCGCAGCTCGCCGACCACCCGCTCGAACGGCACGGCGGCGTGGGCGTACATGGTGAAGGCGCGCCGCCGTACCCGTTTGAGCAGTTCGTCGAAGGTCGGGTCGCCACCGAGGTCGGCGCGGAGCGCCAGGGTGTTGACGAAGATGCCGAAGACCGACTCGAACTCCTCGTCGTCGCGCCCGGCGACGGGGGTGCCGACGCAGAAGTCCTCCTGCCCGCTGTGGCGGGACAGCAGGACCTGGTAGGCGGCCAGGATCACCATGAACGGGGTACACCGCCGGGCCCTGGCCAGCTCGGTGACCCGCCACCACAGGTCGAAGGGGACGCGGTGGATCACCAGGTCGCCGTCGGACGTCCGTACGGCGGGCCGCGGCCGGTCGGTCGGCAGTTCCAGCACCGGTACGCCGTCGAGCTCCCTCGCCGGGCCCGCGACGTCGGCCGCTCGTTCCCGCTGCCCGCGCACGTGGTCGCCGTACTGCCGCGCGGGCGGCGGGAGCGGCGAGGCACGTCCGGAGGCGAAGGCGGTGTACAGCGCGGCCAGTTCGGTGAACAGGATCTGCTCGATCGACCAGGCGTCCCCGGCGATGTGGTGCACGACCAGCAGGAAGACGTACTGGTCCGGCCCGGTGCGCAGCAGGGTCGCGCGCAGCAGGGGCCCGGCCGCCAGGTCGAAGGCCCGGTTGCTCCGCTCGGCGACGAGCTCGTCGAGCCGCTCGGCGGCCGGATCGAGGTGCTCGATCACCACGGGCCCGGGGTCGAGGACCTTGGCCACCGGGGCACCCGCGACCTCGGGGAAAACGGTACGCAGCGCCTCGTGCCTGGCCACGATCTCGCTCAGCGCCCGTTCCAGGGCACCGGCGTCGAGCGGGCCGGTCAGCCGCTCGCAGACGACCATGTTGTACGCCCCGTCTCCCGGGGTGAGCCGGTCGAGGAACCACAGGCGCTCCTGCGCGGGGGAGAGCGCGCTCACGTGTGCTCTCCACGCAGCCGCGTGACCTCCTCGGCCATGCCGGCGATGGTGGGATTGTCGAAGAAGACGTCGAGGGAGACCTCGACGCCGAGCCTGCGCCGGGCCCTGGCGATGATCTGCGTGATGGTCAGCGAGTGGCCGCCGAGGTCGTAGAGGTCCTCGTCGGGTTTGATGTCGTCGACGCGGAGGACCTCCTGCCAGATCTCACGCACCTGCGCGATCACCTGGCCCTCCTGGTCCGTCCACTCCAGGTGCTCCGGCCCCTGGCCGGGATCCGGGATCTGGGCGGGGGCCGGAGAGAACAGTTCGCTCACTGGGGGCTCCTCGTATGGGAAGTTGGGGACCCGCGCGAACAGGTCGGCGACCTTCGCGCGGGGCTCGGCTGCGATCGCGCGCAGCAGGGTGCGCAGGTGTCCCGCCACGAGGACCACGTCGTCGTGGCCGATGGCGAGGGGGCTGAAGCGGAGGCCGAGGGTGAGACTCCCGTCCCCGTCCACGGCCTCGAGGTGCAGCACGCCGCGGGCGGCGCCGTTGAAGACCGTCCACTCCACCCCGGCGCGGACCCCGGGGAAGTACGGCACCGCCGCCCTCCTGCGGTAGCCGAGAACGACGGGACGGCCGGTGGTCTCGGGTGGCACGTGCCGGTACCGGTACAGCTCGCGAAGCTCGGTCCTGACCGTGCGCAGATAGACGGGGAAGGTCTCGTCGGAGCCGGGGCAGGCGGCGAACGGCACCTCGGCGACGAACGACCCGATGTGGTCCCTGGTCAGGTCCGTGCGGGTGCCGAGGGCGAGGGCGAGCGGCGAGCCGGTGCTGCCGTATCCGCGCAGCAGCACGCCGACCACGGCCACGAGCAGCTCGAACCTGGTCGCGCCGAGGGTCGTCGCGGCGGTCGCGAACGCCTCGAACTCGGCTCCGGCGAGCACCGTCTCGACGAACCCCCCGGGGCCGAAGCCGTGGAAGGTGGCACGCAGGCCGGGCAGGACGAGCCCGGGGACGGCGTTCCCCCGCTCCCGCCAGAACGCCCGTGCCCCACCGTCCCCGGTTCCGTCGCCGCCGCCTTCGCCGGTGCCGGTGGGGGGCCGGTGGTGCTCGCCGTACGGCACGGCGGGCGCGGGCAGCGCGGCGCGCGAGAAGTACGCGTCGGCCAGGTCGCGGATCAGGACGTCCTTGGAGCACGCGTCGAACACCCTGCCGTGCGCCGCGAAGATCAGCCTGTTGCGGTCCCGGCCCAGCGTGACCAGCGTGAACCGGGCGAGCGGGCCGTGCTCCAGGTCGAAGGGACGGGCGACCTCCTCCTCGGCGACCCCCGCGTAGCGCTCGGGGCACGACTCGACCCTGTCCACCCGGACCGGGCCGAGTACGGGGTGCCGGTCGGCGACGGCGTCACAGGCGCGCAGCAGCGCCGGAACGTCGAGGGGACCGTTGAGGTGGAGCACCAGCGGGATCCCCCGCCGGGCGAAAAAGGTGTGCGACATCCTGTCCGTCTCCCTCGTGGGTGACTTCTCTTCGGGCAGGCGACAGGGGGCGTGAAACGCCCCGACACAATTTATTAGTAAAGTTTACTGTCTATTTACGCAACCCGAATGCTACACATGTGGTACGTCTGAAACAAGCGACAGATGGTGACCGAGCTGGAGGCATTTGATGAGCGTTCGCGGGGGCCTGAGTGGCGCGAGCCCCGAGCTGGCCGGGCTTGCCGACGCCGTGCTGCAACCGGGGTTCGTGGGGACCGAGGTGCCCGACTGGCTGCGCAGACGGCTCGCGGAGGGGCTCGGCGGCGTCGCGCTCTACTCCCGGAATCTCGTGGACAACGCGCAGATCAGGGCGCTGACCGCCGCCCTGCGGGCAGAGAACCCCGACGTGGTGATCGCCACCGACGAGGAGGGCGGGGACGTCACCCGCCTGGAGGCGCTCACCGGCAGTTCCCGCCCCGGCAACCTCGCGCTCGGCGCGGTCGACGATCCCGAGCTGACCGAGCGGGTGGCGCGCGGGATCGGGGCGGACATGGCGCGGGCGGGCATCACCCTCAACTACGCCCCCGTGATCGACGTCAACTCCGACCTGGACAATCCCGTCGTCGGCACCCGCGCCTTCGGCTCCGACCCCTGGCTGGTCGCCCGGCACGCCGCCGCGTGGGTCACCGGCCTGCAGTCCGCCGGGGTCGCCGCCTGCGCCAAGCACTTCCCCGGCCACGGCGCCACCGCCGTCGACTCCCACAACGACCTGCCGACGGTCTCCTACTCCGCCGAGGAGCTCGCCGCGACCACGCTTCCGCCGTACCGCGCGGCCATCGAGGCCGGGGTCCGGGCGGTGATGACCGGTCACCTGCTCGTCCCCGCCTACGACCCCGACTCCCCCGCCACGATGAGCGCCCGCCTCCTGGTCGGCCTCCTGCGCGAGGAACTCGGCTTCGACGGGCTGATCGTGACCGACGCCGTGGAGATGCCCTCGGTCTCCGAGCGGTACGGCGTGACCGGCGCGGCCGTGCGCGCCCTGGCCGCCGGGGCGGACGCGATCTGCGTGGGCGGCGAGCGCAAGGGCGCGGGCGTGGTCGGGTTCATGCGCAACGCCATCATGGCCGCCGTGCTCGACGGGACGCTGCCCGAGGAGCGGCTGGCCGACGCCGCCGCCCGGGTGCGCCGCCTGGCCGCGTGGTCGGCCGAGCAGCGCCAGGTGACGTGGGCGACGAACCTGCCCGGTCTCGACTCCTCGGGGCTCGCGGCGGCCAGGCGGGCGCTGCGGATCCACGGCGACGGACTTCCGCTGGCCTCGGCGCCCCAGGTGATCGAGTTCGTCTCCGAGACCAACATCGCCATCGACCGGGTCACCCCCTGGGGCGTCGCCGCGCCGCTGGCCGCGCTGCTCCCCGGCACCGAGGCGGTACGGCTCGGCGCCGACGACCCGCTCCCCGCCCCGGTGGACGGGCGCCCGCTGGTGATCGTGGTGCGGGACGCCCACCGGCACGCCTGGGTCTCGGCCCGGCTCGGCGCCCTGCTGGAGCGCAGGCCCGACGCGGTCGTGGTGGAGATGGGCCTGCCCGGCCCCGCGACGCCCGGCGGCACGCACATCACCACCCACGGCGCGACGACCGTGTCCGGCCAGGCCGTGGCCGAACTACTGGCCGGCCACGCCATGACCCCCGCCCCCGCCTAGGCGTACTCCGCTCACTCCTCGACAACCCACACCAGCTCGTGTTGAAGCGGCCCCGGCAGCGCGGCGAACTCCCCGTAGTCGCAGGCGATCGGCGCGAGCTGGGAGGCGTAGGCCAGCACGGCACGCCGTTTGAGCGCCCACTCCTCCTCCTGGAGCCGGATCCGCACCTCGGGGCGGATCCGGCACCGTTCGGCGAGCGCCCGCACCGGCGGCCTGGCGGCCAGGACCTCCGCCGCCGAGTCGCCTCCCCACTCGCGGACGACCGAGGCGTAGGGCAGGTCGGCGTAGACCCAGGGCTCGGTCACGGCCACCTTCCGCAGCACGTCCAGCGCCTGGTCGCGGACCGCCTCGTGGTCGGCGTTGCCGATGCCCATCGGGACCAGCACACGCGTCTCCCGTGTGACGTGCTCGCTGAGGAAGTCCTCCAGTCCCCGCAGCCGCAGCGTCGCGGCGGGGGCGTCGGGATACTCCAGCACCACCTGGTCGACGCCGAGGATCTCGCACGCCCTGGCGTCCTCGGCGCGCCGTTCCCGCACCGTCTCCTCTGCGGAGACGAACCCGCACAGCCGGTCCCAGGCCGACGGCTGCTCCCCCGCCGCGCCGCCCAGCACCGTGACGATCACCGCGGGCCCCTCGCTCCTGGCGAGCAACCCGGCCACGGACAGGACCGCGTCGTCGAAGTGCGGTGAGACCACGATCGTGCGCCAGCTCATCACATGTCCCCGTTCACGGTCGGTGCGGCGTTCTCGCCCCACGTGGAGTTCCTGGTCAGCACGAGGCCGCGGCTGCCTCGCTTGCGCAGATAGGCCAGCCCGTCGCAGACGAACTCCAGCGTGGGCGGGGCCAGCTCGACGCGTTCGGCCACGTGCCAGGTCGACTGCTCCCGGAGCCAGGGCCAGACCAGGTCGTTGAGCCGCCCGGTCTCCAGCGCGAGGAGGATCAGATCGGTCGGCAGGGCGTCGAGGAGCGTCAGGTCCTGGTCGTAGTAGAGCATCTCGATCAGCAGGTAGGCCGCGGCCGGGCGGGCCCGGTGGGCGGCCAGCTCCTCCAGGCTGTCGGAGCAGATCTCGACTCCGGGGGAGGTCAGCGGTGCCGTACCGGAACCCGCGGCCCCGCTCCCGACCCCGCTCCCGACCCTGTCCCCGATCTCCGCCCCGTTCCCGTTTCCGGTCTCGTTCCCGGTCTCGTTCCCGGTCTCGGCCCCGTTCCCGGTCTCCGGAGCGACCGGCGCCGGTCGGGCCTGTCCGGCCAGCCTGGCCCGGAAGGCGGCGTTCGGCTCGGTGGCCTGGAGCGCGTAGCCCTTGTCCGCCAGCCTGCGGGTCAGCTCGCCCTCGCAGGCCCCGACCTCCACGATCGGCCCGTCGCCGGGAGAGATCCGCCTGGCGACCCACGCCGCGGTGGCGTCCAGCCGGTCGGCCTCGTAGGCCGACCGGCCGAACTCCCAGGGGTCCTCGGCCACGGCCGCGTCGGCGCCCAGGCTGGAGATGAGCGCGTACAGCCGGTTCGCCCGGGCGGCGTCCGCGGTGAAGAAGCGCTCGACCACCGGCACCCGGTCCGTGGTGACGAGCCGGTCGGGCACCCGGCTGCGCAGCAGCTCCCCGGCGTGCCGGTTGATGAAGTCGGTCTTGGCCTCGGCCTCGGCCCCGGTGAGCGCGACCGCCTCGCCGGGAACCGTCTGCAGGAACAGGTTGTCGCCGACCGAGTACGTCACGGCCACGGTCGCGACCGCCCGGGAGACGGTCCAGCCGAACCTGGCCCGGCGGATGCGGTGGTCGGCCGGAGAGTGGGTCCAGATCTCGGCGGGCGATCCGCCCAGCCAGGCCGCCACCCGCTCCGGTCCGGGCAGCGCCTCGGTGTTGCCCCCGGCCCGCACGAACGGCGCGAGCAGTTCGAGGCGTTCCCGCAGCGACAGGCCCCCGGGAAGGAGCACCCGCTCTCCCCGCTGACCGATGACGACCACGACGTCCTGATCGGCGTGGCGCCTCAGTACGGATACGAATTCGAGGGCGACGTCCTCGGCGTGCAGCACGGCGATAACAGCCGTCATGTGTCCCCCGCTTCCCGATCACGGAAAGATGTCATTTCCATGACATTTCCGCGCCAGCATAGACGATCTTCCCCGCCCCGCAAGGGGTGCCGGGAAAGATCGTCCGCGCTGTCGGGACACCGGGCGGAACCGTCCGCTATACGGACATGACGGGACCGCTCCATTGGGATTAGGAGGCGAAGATCTCCTCACGCGCCTGGTCCAGCGCGGCGATAACGGCCCCGCGCAATACCGGGTTTCCGGCCACCTGACTGGACACCACCTGCGGGCGCACCGGGCAGATCCGGGCGACCGCCTCCTCGATCCTGGAGGTGAGCAGGTCTCCGCCCGCCTGGTTGACCTCTCCGGCGAGCACCACGAGCCCGGGGTCGAGCACGACGCACACCGACGCCACGCCCAGCGCCAGCCGCGCGGCGATCTCGTTCAGCAGCGGTTCGCCCCGCTCCCCCGCCTGGACGGCGGCCGCCACGCACTCGGCCGCGTTCTCGCCCGCGAACCCGTAGGTCCCGGCGAGCTCGGTCACGGCCTCGGCGCTGACCAGCGACTGCAGACCACCGGCGAGCGAGGGCAGCCGTCCGGGCACCGCGCGGATGTCCTCGGCCAGCGGTACGCCGGGCACCGGCAGGTAGCCGATCTCGCCCGCGCTGCCGGACAGGCCGCGGTGCAGCCTGCCGCCGAGCACGACACCGAGGCCGATGCCCCGGCCGACCCAGAGCAGCACGAAGTCGTCCGCGCCCCGCGCCGCGCCGCGGGCGCGCTCCGCGACGGCGACGAGGTTCACGTCGTTCTCGATCCTGACGTCGCGCCGCAGGTCACGGGCGAGCGCCTCGTGGATGCCCTCGTGCCAGCCGGGCAGGTCGAAGGAGAACCGCACGTCTCCGGTCCGGGGATCGACGACACCGGGGGTACCGATCACGACCGCCCGCAGCTTGGAGAGGGCGACCTTGGCCGAACGGCACGCCTTGACGACGGCGCTGTGCACGAGGGCGACCGGATCGTCGTGCCCGTTCGGCGCGACCATCACCTCGGCCACGATCTCCCCGTGGATATCGGCGATGGCGGTGCTGACGAATTCCGGGCCGACATCCAGACCGGCCACATAGGCGGAGGAGGGAATGATCCCATAAAGCGCGGCATTGGGTCCTCTGCCGCCGGCCTGTTCGCCGGCCACCTCGACCAGACCGCGCTCCTCCAGGCGAGCGAGCGTCTGTGACGCCGTCACCTTGGAAAGGCCGGTGAGCTCCCCGATCTGGCCCCGCGTCAGCGGTCCCGAATCAAGCAACAGCTCCAGGGCGGCCCTGTCGTTGATCTCCCGCAGTAGCCTGGGCACGCCAGGACGTCGCTCCATACGCATGCTCTCTTGTTCGCCGTTTCCCCGCACATTTACATTCAGGTAAGAATAGCGGTTCTATTCATTAATAAAGCTTCCTGATAGTTTAGCCCCGCACCGGCCCGCCGGGAGGCCAGGACGGCGTCCTCCATCGCATCCCCCCTCTCCACAGCCCTGCCCCGACCTCGTGCTCTTCACCCTCACAGCGCGGGATCGCCGTGAAATCAGGGCTTGCGACGCCCCGCCGTCGCGTGGAACACTCCGGGAAACGGAATGGTAAAGATTCTTTTCAGTAAGCCTCTTGCGGCGTGTGCGAGGCAGGTCTCGACATGGAAACCGTCATCAAGATCACAGCCCGCTACTCGGGGCGGCCGGCCCGGCAGGGCCCCGTCACGATGGGGCAGGCGAACATGGCGCGTTGCGTACTCCGCGACCCGCCGCTGCACATGAACTTCCGTGACACCGGGCACCTGCCCCGCGGCACGACCCTCACCGCCGTCGCCGAGGCGGTCGGGCTGCTGCTGTGCCGGCACGAGAGCCTCAGGACCACGATCCGCTCCGGCACCCAGATCGTGTCCGGCTCGGGCACGCTGCCCATCGAGGTGCACCTCACCGAGGGCCCCCTGGACGAGCAGGGCCTGGACGAGTTCACCGAGGAGATCGGGCTGCGGATACAGGGCGTCCGGTTCGACGTGGAGAACGAGCTCCCCATCCGGGTCGCCGTGGTCACCGAGGGAGAGATGCCACGCCGGGTGCTGTTCGTCCTGCCCCACACCTCGGTGGACGAGGTCGGCCTGGCCACCGTCATGCGCGACTGGGAGCGGCTGATCCGCGGCGAACCCCTGCCCGAACCGTGTCCCACGCAGCCGCTGGAGCTGGCGCTCACCGAGAGCGCCCCGCCCGCCCGGCTGCGCACCGCGGCGGCCCTGCGGCACTGGGGAACCCAGCTCGCGCGGGTACCGCAGTCGATGTTCGCCGTCGACGAGGCCGCCGATCCCGAGGCGCTCCGCCCGCGGCTCAGGGTCCGCTCCGTTGTGGCGGGCGAGGCGCTGGGCGCCGTCGCGAGCCGTACCGGGGCCAGCCGGTCCGTCGTCACGCTCGCCGCGCTGGGGACGCTGATCGGTGCGCGGACCGCCCAGCGGACCTGCGTGATCGCCTCGCTGACGAGCAACCGGATCCGGCCCGAGCTGCGCGACTACGTCGGCCCGCTGGCCCAGGACGCGCTGATCGCCACCGACCTCGACGCCCCCACCTTCGACGAGACGGTCCGCCGCTTCCGCACCGCCTCCCTCTCCGGATACCAGCACAGCCGCTTCGACTCGACCGCCCTCTGGGAGCTCATCGAGAGCGTCAACGCCCAGCGGGGGGTCAACTTCGCGCGCGACTGCGTCTTCAGCGACATGAGCGGGGTCGCGCTGGCCGAGCGGGAGGCACCGCCGTCCGGCGACATCGAGTGCCGCTGGCTGCCCGAGGCCTCCTTCCCCGCCCATCTGGCGCTGTGGACCAACCGGCTCGACGACGAGGTCGACCTGACGTTCTGGATCGACCCCCGGGTCATGTCACGGACCGAGGCGGAGAGCTTCGGAACCGGTCTCGTCAAGCTGCTGATCGCGGCCGCCGACCGGACGATTCCGCTGGCGGACGTCCCGGAGGTCACCGGAATCACGCCGATGTGGTATGGCTCCGGCTGGATCCACACCGACGCCTGCTGGGTGAATCTGGAGGCCGTCGACCGGCTGGTCGGCGAGGCCGTCGCCGGGCGGCCGCACCGCGTGATCCACGACGCCGACGGCCTCCTGACCTGCCACGTCACCGCCGGGACGCCGGAGGAGATCCATGCCGCCTGCCTGGCTCTGCTGCCGGGCCGCACCTCCGCCGTCGCACCGCACCGCTACGTGATCCACCGCCCGGCGCCCGGCGACGCCTGGTTGGACGCCCCTGTCGTCGCCCACGGCCACGGACGCGACTTCGGGTTTTCCGGGACCTCGCGTGTAAGCAGTCAATAGCAGGCGGGATAATCGATTACATGCGTCTATCCGCTCGTGTCGACTATGCCCTACGTGCCGCCGCCGAACTCGCCGCCGCGGGTGACGGACCTACCACGGTGGGTGAGCTGGCCAAAGAGCAGGACATGCCGCCCAAGTACCTGGAGAACATCCTCCTGCAGATGCGACGGGCCGGCCTGGTCAGGGGGCAGCGCGGCCCCGAGGGCGGCTACGTGCTGGCCCGCCCCGCCGCCGAGATCACCCTGGCCGACGTGATCCGCGCCGTGGACGGCCCGCTGGCCAACGTGCGGGGCGAGCGTCCCGAGCACGTCGGCTACCGGGGGCCCGCCGAGGCGCTGCAGCAGGTCTGGATCGCGCTGCGGGCCAGCGAGCGGGCGATCCTGGAGGAGGTCACGCTCGACAGCGTGGCCACGGGCGCGCTGCCCGAGCGGGTCCGCCAGCTCGCCGCCGACCCCTCCGCGTGGGACTGACCCCGCCCCATGCCCGAGGGTGACGTCGTCTACCGCACCGCGAGACGACTCGGCCGGGCGCTCGACGGCCGGATCCTCACCCGGTCCGACTTCCGGGTGCCCCGCTACGCCACGGCCGACCTGAGGGGCCGGGCCGTGCTGGAGACCGTCTCACGCGGCAAGCATCTGCTCACCCGGATCGACGGCGGCCTGACCGTGCACACCCATCTGCTGATGGAGGGAAGCCGGCGGATCGCACCCGCCGGGCACGGGCTTCCCCCGGGAGACGTCGTCCGCCTGCTACTGGCCAACGCCGAGTGGCAGGCGGCCGGAGTACGGCTCGGCATGGTCGATCTGGTCCCGACCGGCGAGGAGGAACGGCTCGTCGGACACCTCGGACCCGACCTGCTCGGGACCGACTGGGATCAGCGGGAGGCCGTGCGACGGCTGGCGGCCCACCCCGGGACGACGATCGGGGAGGCGCTGCTCGACCAGCGCAACGTGGCGGGAATCGGCACCGTCTACCGAGCCGAGACGCTGTTCCTCGCGGGAACGTGGCCGTGGCGGCGAGTGGAGGAGGTCGAGGACCTGGAAAGGATCGTGGGAATCGCGCAGCGGTTACTGCGCGCCAACGGCGAGCGCCCGAACAGGGTGACGACCGGCGACACGACCCCGGGCCGGGACACGTGGGTCTACGGCAGAGCGGGACGGCCTTGCCTCCGCTGCGGGAGCCGGATCAGTCGTGGCGAGATGGGAACACGGCCACAGGAGCGGCTGATCGTCTGGTACCGTCGCTGCCAGCCTGAGCGAGCGGCCGGTTAGGCGGCTACCATGTCGTTGACCTCGGGGAAAACGGAATCCGGAATGGTGCCGGGCACGGTCTCGGCGATCGGCAGACGCTCCCTCTCCGGGACGTCGCCCGCGAGCACCGGGGCATGCTGAAGCTCGGCCAGTGCGAACTGGTCGGAGACCTCACGCAGCACCTGTGAGAGCGGCACCCCCAGAGCACCGCAAATCGATGCGAGCAATTCCGAGGACGCCTCCTTCTGGCCACGCTCCACCTCGGACAGATATCCGAGGGAAACACGAGCCAGTGTGGACACCTCACGCAAGGTGCGGCTCTGCCGCACCCGCAGCCGCCGCAGCACGTCACCGAGCAGCTGACGCAGCAGGACCATCTGTCGCTCCCTCCCCGGCGCGGGCGTCTTCATGACACCCCGCGCGATCGGTTCGTGCCGCCCGTTCTTCGAACGCGACCCTTCGTACATACTCCTCGCCGTCATCATCGCTTGACCTTTACCTCACTCACAGCTCCACCGTACCTGTATCCACCAGCGGTGCGGCAGACCGTGGTGAGCATGTTCGCTGGGGACGTAACGCGGTAATCACCCGGAATGTTCCCCCAAGTTCGACTCCAGCACACCTAAAAGCAGGTCTATGGCCTCATTGACTGTCGATTGGCGAATTTCCTCACGCGTGCCAGAGAGATGTAGGTCTCGGTGCCATACCCGGCCATCGGGCCCGCTAACAGCCAGATGCACAGTACCCACCGGTTTGCCGTCCTGGGGGTTGGGACCGGCCACACCGGTCGCGGCCAGGCCGTATGTGGATCCCGTGAGCCTGCGGACCCCGGTCGCCATCGCCGCGGCGACCCCCGGGTGCACGGCCCCCTCGCGCTCCAGCAGGTCGGCGGGAACGCCCAGCAGGTGCCGCTTCAGCTCGGTCGCGTAGGACAGAACCCCCCCGACGAAGGCGGCCGACGCCCCGGAGGGGCCGGTGAGCGCCGCGCCGATCAGCCCGGCGGTCAGCGACTCGGCGACCGAGACCGTCTCCCCCCGGCGGACGAGCAGGGAGAGCACGCTGGTCGCGGCGAGCAGGCGGTGGCTCATCGGGCCCGCGCCCGCTTCGCCACCTGCCGCAGCTTGACCGCGCGGATCACGTAGTCGAGCCCGGTCCCAACCGTCACGACGACCGCGGAGCCCATGACGGCCCAGCGGATCAGCACCGGGACCCCGGGCCACATGAAGAAGACGATCGCGGTGACCTGCAGGACGGTCTTGACCTTGCCGCCGTAACTGGCGGGGATGACGCCGTGCCTGATGACCGCGAAGCGCAGCAGGGTGACGCCCGCCTCCCTGCCGAGGATCACGACGGTGACCCACCACGGCAGCTCGTCCAGGACCGACAGGCTGATCAGCGCCGCACCGGTCAGCGCCTTGTCGGCGATCGGGTCGGCGATCTTCCCGAAATCGGTGACCAGGCCGTAGCGGCGGGCCAGCTCACCGTCGAGCAGGTCGGTGAGCGAGGCCACCAGGAAGACCACCAGCGCGGTGACCCGCCAGCCGGTACCCGGCACGAACAGGCAGACCGCGAAGAGAGGAACCAACGCCAGCCGTATCACCGTCACGACGTTGGCGATGTTCCACGCGCTCACCGTGGGGCGCGTGGTCGCCGACGCCGGATCGGTGCCGGTCTCTGGCGTGTTGGTCATACGCTCTCCTGACCCGGAGGCGCACTCATGGGGCGGCCTTGATCCGGGCGATCAGGTCGACCCCTTCGGAGTCGACCACGACGGCCCTGACGATCTGCCCGGGAACCAGGCCGATGCCCTGGACCGTGACGGAGCCGTCGACCTCGGGGCCCTGGTGGGCCGCCCGTCCCTCGTAGCCGCCGTCGCCGAGGTCCTCCTCGATGAGGACGTCGACCTCGGTGCCGATCCGCTCCTCGGCCCGCTGGGCCATGAGCTCCTCGGCCAGCTCGGTGAGCGCGGCCACGCGGGCGTCGACGGTCTCCTGGTCCAGCTTCCCGGGAAGCGACGCCGCCTCGGTGCCCTCCTCGTCGGAATAGCCGAAAACGCCGATCACGTCGAGCCTGGCCTCCTCCAGGAAGGCGACCAGCTCGCCGAACTCCTCCTCCGTCTCGCCGGGGAAGCCCACGATGAAGTTGGAGCGCACACCGGCCTCGGGAGCGCCGGCCCTGATCGTCTCCAGCAGGTCGAGGAAGCGCCGGGGGTCGCCGAAGCGGCGCATCCGCCGCAGCACCGAACCACTGGCGTGCTGGAAGGACAGGTCGAAGTAGGAGGCCACCCCCTCGGTCGAGGCGATCATCTCCAGCAGGCCCGGACGGAGCTCGGCCGGCTGCAGGTAGCTGACCCGCACCCGCTCGATGCCCTCGACCTCGGCCAGGGAGGGCAGCAGCTTCTCCAGCGCCCGCAGGTCGCCCAGGTCCTTGCCGTAGGAGGTGGAGTTCTCGCTGACCAGCACGAGCTCCTTGACCCCCTGCCCGGCCAGCCAGGCGGCCTCGCCGAGAAGGTCGGCGGGCTCGCGCGAGACGTAGGCGCCGCGGAAGGCCGGGATCGCGCAGAACGTGCAGCGCCGGTCGCAGCCGGAGGCGAGCTTCAGCGAGGCGACCGGGCCGTCCCCCAGGCGCTTGCGCAGCGGCCGGGGGCCGCTGGCCGGAGCCAGGCCCTCGGGCAGCTCGCCGTGGCCGGGGATGTTGGTCTTGGGGGCCGCGGCGCGCTCGACCGGCGAGATCGGCAGCAGGGTCCTGCGGTCGCGCGGACTGTGCGGGACGAGCGGCCTGCCCGCCAGCACGTCGTCCAGGCGCGTGCCGATCTGGGTGTAGTCGTCGAAGGAGATGACGGCCGCCGCCTCGGGCAGGGCCTCGGCGAGCTGGTCGCCGTATCGCTCGGCCATGCAGCCCGCGGCGACCACCTTGGCCCCGGAGTCGGCCGCGGCCAGCAGCGTGTCGATGGAGTCCTTTTTCGCTGAGTCGATGAAGCCGCAGGTGTTGACGACGATGACATCGGGGTCGTCGTCGCCCACCTGCCAGCCGGCAGCCTCAAGACGCGCGGCGAGCTCCTCGGAGTCGACCTCGTTACGCGCGCAGCCCAGCGTGATCAGCGATGCGGTTCGGCGGGATGACATGGTGAACACTACGGTATCGGGAGTTGGCCACCGCCGATGCACCTCCCCCGTTCCCGGGCCCTCGCCGGCTCATCTCGGTTCGGACGCCGGAACCCCGTAGAAACGGTTGAGGACCTGCCCGCGGCGACCGGGGGTCCCGAGGTTCTTCCCGTTGACCTGCAGCGAGACGGCTCCCCCGTCGCTGAAGGTCACCTTCATTCCCTTGTCGGCCCGCCACACGGAGGTTTTACCGGCCTCCAAAGTGCCCGAGAAGAGCTTTTTGCCGTTCATGTCCTTCACATCGAGCCAGGAGGAGCGCTTCGCCTTGACCTGAAGGATCACCAGGTCGTTCACCTTGCCCGCGGCCATCGACGCCGGTTTGCGCGGCCCCTCGGGCGCCCCGAGGGGCGCGGAAGGCGACGGCAGGCCGGGACGCACGTCCGCCGTGGGGGTCTCCCCCCCACCGCCCATGGCCCTGACGACCGCGAACACCACGACGATGGCGAGCGCGACCACCATGGCCATCGTCCAGTTGGGCGAACGGCTCTCCCGGATCTTGATGGGCGTGTCCGCCTGGAACACGCTGGCCGCCCTGACCGGCAGTGGCACGCCGCCGTGCGACTCGTCGTACTCGTGCACGACGGTCTCGGGATCGAGCCCGACCGCCTTGGCGATGTTCCTGACGTGACCCCGGGCGTAGAAGTCCCCTCCACACTGGGAGAAGTCGTCCCGCTCGATCGCGTGGATCAGCGCCTCGCGAATGCGCGTGTGCGCGCTCAGCTCCGCCACGGTCAGTCCCGCCGACCGGCGCGCCTCCGCCAAACTGCTGCCAATGCTCATGCCGCACGCCCCCAAAGCCCCCGACGCTGCGTAGTGGGTACTATTCAACCAGTAATCGGATGCGCGTCGTACGGCGGGGGCGTCATTGGCCGCGCAGGTCCGCCAGAAGGCCGGGAAGCTCGTCGGGCTTGACCATCACCTCACGCGCCTTCGACCCCTCGCTCGGCCCGACGACGTTCCTGCTCTCCAGCAGGTCCATCAGGCGTCCCGCCTTGGCGAAGCCGACCCGCAGCTTGCGCTGGAGCATCGAGGTCGAGCCGAACTGGGTGGTCACGATCAGCTCGGCCGCCTGGACGAGCAGGTCGAGGTCGTCGCCGATCTCCTCGTCGATCTCCTTCTTGGCGCTCGCGGACGCGGCCACGTCCTCGCGGTACTCGACCTGCATCTGCGCCTTGCAGTGCGCGACGACCTCCGCGATCTCCTTCTCCGAGACGAACGCGTTCTGCAGCCGCATGGGCTTGCTCGCGCCCATCGGCAGGAACAGCGCGTCACCCTGGCCGACCAGCTTCTCGGCGCCCGGCTGGTCCAGGATGACGCGGCTGTCGGCGAGGCTGGAGGTGGCGAAGGCGAGCCGGGAGGGCACGTTGGCCTTGATCAGACCGGTGACCACGTCCACGCTGGGGCGCTGGGTGGCGATCACCAGGTGGATGCCCGCGGCGCGGGCGAGCTGGGTGATGCGGACGATGGAGTCCTCGACGTCACGCGGGGCGACCATCAT